>JAFQOE010000068.1 GCA_017395635.1 Lachnospiraceae bacterium
CCATGTGTTGGTAGCCTTGATGCCGAAGTGATTGTTTTCCTTACGTGCCAACTGGCTTTGCCCGTTGCTGCTTTCCAATATGCCCTGTGCCAATATCACGGAAGCCGGTATTCCGTATCTTCGCATCTGCTCCATGGCAAATGTTGAGTATAAAGTTATGTAATCTTTATTGTTCATACTATTGATATTATTATGCTTAATGAAATTCTACACAACATAATTTTGTATGTTCGTTTTCAATATATAGATATGTTTCACTATAAACTATTAATGTATGATAACGCAATTATTTAAATCCAAGTCAACGCAAAGGAAACATCTTGATGCCCCTTTGCTCCAGGTGCGTATTCGCTTTCTCTCTATGAAAAGCGAACAAGGTCTATGTCAAGAACATCTGAAAGATTGGGCACGTCTTCTTCTGGCGTTTGTTTCTTGTTACAATCTTCAAGATGGAAGCACTACGCGCATCTCATTAAACGAAGTCGTAAGTAAAGCGGAGTTATGGGCAAAATCAATTTCCAAAAAGTCCCGTAAAGAGAAAACTCATCAGATGGTGTTGGATGAAGAAAAATTTGTAGTCCGTACTATCGATTTTCTGGAGTATATCGGTTTGTTGGATATCCGTTACTATGACAACGTGGTGAATCTACTTGTAGAACGTAAGTTTGATAAAGTCAAACTCATTGTTGCTCCTTTCTTCCAAGAACGGGTCTCTTTCCTTAACGAGTATCGTTTGAGTGGTCACAAAAAGGAAACATTACGTCGTTATGCCCAATACCAGATTCATTTAATTGAATTTTTGGGACTCAAAAATGCTCAAATGGTTACTGACGAAGAGATTTTTGCAGCAGCAAAGAAATGGAAAAATTATTCAGATCCAAGTTCGCACAAGAAATCCGGTTCAAAATGGAATGATACATTTTTCGTCACTGTTGCAAAGAAATGGCTGACAGCCATGAATATGTATAAAGTGGAAGAAACTAAATCTATAAGTGACATCCGCATAGAGAAATATCTTCAAGATTTGCAATATCGAGGATACTCATACGCTACGTTAACTTCGTCCTTGCACTCGCTACATTGCTTTTATGACACGATAGGCAAGCAAAACACAGAAGAGCCTATCACTTTGGCTGATATTGACAAGTTTTTAGAAATGTATACGTCATGCCACTCAAACAGACAAACCAATAAAGCATACATGGCACGTATTCGTTCCTACTTACACTATGCCGCAGAGCAAGGATGGTGCCAACCTGGAGTGTATGAAGCCGTTGTACTTCCGCGAATATATAAAGAGGAAAACTTGCCATCATTTATGTCTTGGAATATGGTTCAGACAATACTTCAACGAATGAAAAACACCAAGGGAAAATCAGCAAGAAGAAACTATGCAATCGTTTTGTTGTTAGCAACTTATGGCCTACGCTGTAGTGAAGTCGCAAATCTGAAAATATCAGATATTGATTGGCGTAAAGAACACATTCATATACAACATGCAAAAGGTGGCAAAAGCCAAACGTTCCCCCTTTTACACTCTGTTGGTGAAGCAATCATTGAATATCTTCGGTATGAAAGACGAAATGATTCACACAATGATAGTTTGTTTTTCTGTGCCAAGGCTCCTTTCCGGGCTATTACGTGTCACGCAATTCAAGATATTGTGCGTAGAGAGTTGTATGATGTATCAATCAAGCATAAAGGCCCACATTCATTGCGCCATAGCCATGCTACTTTCTTAATAAACAATGGACAAACGATGAAGGAAGTCGGTGACTTGCTTGGGCATAAAAGCATTGATTCAACAAGCATTTATGCGAAAGTTGATTTCCAGTCTTTACGCGAAGTTTCTAACATAAATTTTGATGGTGTATTATGAATATTCAGACAGTTACAGAATTATATATAGCCTTCCGGGATTCTCTCAAATATAGGGATTCTTCTGTCAAAAACTCAAGAATTAAACATACCATAAGAGAGTTTGCCCGATTTGTAGGTGTATCAAAGAAAATGGAACTAATTACAGAAGAGGACTGTACTTCCTTCTTAAACAGAAGGGATACAGCCGTTACTAACGCATGGAAGAAAGACCACTGTGCTATAAAAAAATTATTCGAATGGGCATGTCTAAGAGGATATGCTCCTGTTAATCCTGTTCCAAAACAATTGCCAGTTTTTCCCGACGCTCATCCAGCTTATATTTATAGCCATGATGAGTTAAAACGCCTGTTTGACGCATCATTGACTTATATGAAAGCTGAATCACTTGTCACCGATCCGCGGTGTATCCGTTTTATATTGATGACGACCTATGCCATGGGATTAAGAATTAGCGAGACCCTTGCCATTCGTTTTAAACACATTGATCGTAAACAGCAAATCATACATATTGAAGACAGCAAATTCTTCAAATCCAGATATGTGACCTATAACCATCAAGTTGCAAAACTCATAAACGAGGTCTTTGAGTGGAGAAAATCCGATAGCTACCCAATGGAACCAGATAATTACGTCTTCGTGTCAAAACAGGGGAAACCTGTAAACTTTGTTACCCTTCATTGCATATTTGCCAAAATTCGCAAGAAAGCCAATTTATATTTTCCCGAATTAAAAAGACATCAACCAAGGATTCATGACCTTCGACATAGTTTTGCTACAAACGTTCTTAAGAGTTGGTATAAAGAAGGAAAAGACGTACAATCCTTACTTCCGAAACTCTCCATATATCTGGGCCATTCAAATGTATCCCATACATCTGTTTACCTGAGTATGATTCCTGAAATATTAGAGAAAGCCAACGAATTGTTTTACATCTATAAAAATCAAGACAATGAAAACCCCACAGACAACAAAAATTGATTACCTTGGCTATTGGCTCAAACTATTCTTGGGCGAATTCCTGACAGTAACACGTAACATGTCACACAATACCCAAATGAGTTACCGAGACACATTCAGAATGCTTGTTACATTTGTTTCTGGAAAGACAAATATCGCAATTGACAAACTGAATATTAGTGACATTTCCAAGGAGATGGTTTTAATTTTCTTGGACGAGTTTATTGAGAGAACGAGAAATGCATCTATTTCCTCACGGAATCAACGACTTACGGCCATCAAGTCCTTTGCGAAATTCATCGCATGGAAATGCCCTGATTATATTGATTGGTGCCACCAAATCAGACAAATTCCCACAAAGAGAATCACACAGAGGCAAATCACGTACATGGATAGAGAGGAGATAGAGGCGCTTACAGAAGCTCCACTAAGTAACAGAAATCACAAAAACGCAGAACGGGATCATATCATAATTCTACTCATGTATAACACTGGTGCCAGAGTTTCCGAAGTAATAAACATACATGTCGGTGACATCGTTATGCCTAAAAAGAGAGGGATGGGAACTGTTACCTTGCACGGAAAAGGTAGACATGAGCGAACTTGCCCTCTTTGGCCTGAGTTCTGGGATTTGCTCAAACCACTGATGGAAGGAAGAAAACCAGATGAATTCCTTTTCTTGAATCGTTTCAATAAACCCATGACACGTTACTGCATATATACTCTAATTAAGAAATATGCCGACATTGTCAGTAGGGATTATCCAAACCTTAGGAACAAACGCCCATCACCTCATACTATCAGGCATACAACCGCTACTCACTTGCTTAATTCTGGAACAGACATTAATACGGTTAGAAACTGGCTTGGACATGCATCCATTGACACCACGAACATCTATGCCGAGATAAGTATAGACCAGAAGATAAAAGCTCTAAAAAAGTGTGAGTTTCCCAATGTCAAGAACCCAAATCGGAAATGGGGAGACGACAAGAAACTCATGGCTTTTTTAGATAGTCTATAGTCAGTTGAAAAATCATGTTGTGCAAAATATCAAAGAGCGATTATTTATATGGTTATAACACGTTCATACGTGCACCTTAATGTTGTTATGGTGTCCTTAGTGACGGACTTCTGTTAGTTGTTTCCATAGCGACAGTAGCTAAAATTATGTTGTATAGAATATTAATTAACTAATTAAGTACCAAGAATATGAGCAATAAAGATTACATAACTTTATACTCAACATTTGCGATGGAGCAGATGCGTCGATATGGAATACCTGCATCCGTTACACTTGCACAAGGAATCTGCGAAAGTTCAAACGGGCGAAGTGAACTGTCACGAAAAGGCAACAATCACTTCGGGATAAAAGCCACCGGCACCTGGATTAAGGACGGTGGCCAGTATCTTGTTTACACAGATGACAAGCCGAACGAAAAATTCTGCAAATACGAAAATGTAGGAAATTCATATGAGCATCACTCAAAATTTTTGGTAGAGAACAAGCGATATGCCAATCTTTTCCAGCTTTCGCCTGATGACTATAAGGGTTGGACGCAAGGTCTTCAATCTGCTGGATATGCTTCAAGCAAGACATACGCATCTACTCTGAACAGTATCATTGAAAGCAACAATCTGCAGAAGTATGACCAGATGGTTATGCAGGAAATGAAAGAGACTGGCAAAAAGTTTGGCGTGGATGTCTCTGAGGGGGTATCCAAGAAAACAGGCGTAAGCAATTACAGTTTTCCTTTAAAACGTTCAGAGTTCATGCTTGTTACATCACCATTTGGTAACAGGAAAGACCCTATGGACAATACCAAACAGCAGATGCATAAAGGTATTGATATTCAAACCAGACATGAGCCTGTTCTTGCTACAGAAAATAACGGTAAGGTTATAAAGACAAATGAGAATGTCAATACTGCAGGGGGCAAGTTTGTTACTGTTGAATACGACAGAAATGATGGCAGCAAATACCAATGTACCTATATGCACTTGGACAGCATATCCGTTAAAGAAGGAGACACAGTAAAAGCAGGTCAGACTTTAGGAACATCTGGTAATACAGGTACGAGAACCACAGGAGAGCATCTGCACTTTGGAGTTAAGGCAATCTGTTCCGACGGCGTTTCCAGGGACATAGACCCAGGAGCATATCTTGCAGAGATTGCACAAAGAGGCAATATAAAACTACAGGCCCTTCATAATGGCAAGGATATAATCTCGCAATACAAGGCAAATTTGGGTCTTGATAATAACAGCCATGTGGCGGAGCAAACCTTGGGGCCGGATGAGTGGATGAAAAAGCTGTTATCCTCAGAAGACAGCGGCGTAGATATGGGACATGGTGACCCAATCATAGAAATCATGATGTCCATGTTCACTAGTTTGATGGCTTTAGCTTTACAGATTGACAACAAAAGTGAGTCTGAGAAGATGCAAAACGTGACTGATGCGGCTATCAACAAACGTATAGACTTGACTTCTTTCTTCCCTAACTTTAAATACTGCAATATTGAAGTACAGGGCGAAAAGCCTATTGTCAACGTAGATAATGGCCATATCTCTTTTAGCCATGAGCTTACTTATGCAGAACAGACAAAACTGTACCAGGTTCTTAATAATGACAATGTATCAGAAGAAGACAAGCGTAGAGGTATAGCATCAATAGTGAATAATATAGTGCTATCCAAACAATTGTCACAGAATTACCAAAACAGTGTTGACAGCAACAGACAACAGGAATCAATTCAATTAAAATAATTTCAACATCAACAAATTTATGATACATTTCTTTCTTTAATTCTAATTCATCAACATGCCATAAATTATTCAATACATTCAAATTCTTTCTTATTACCGTTGAAATAG
>JAFQOE010000036.1 GCA_017395635.1 Lachnospiraceae bacterium
TCCTTCTCCGAATACAATACGGTCACTCCACCAGGTTGACGAATCATAATTATTAATGACATCCTCTCCATCTCCCAGATTAAAGATATACGTATCGCTTCCATATCCGCCAGATATCGTATCGTTTCCTGTTCCTCCTGTCAGAACATCGTTTCCGTTTCCTCCGTTTAAGGTATCTTCTCCCGTATCACCATTAAGAATGTCATTATCATTTCCACCAAAAATTAAATCATCATTTTCACCACCATCAATCAAATCGTTTCCATTATTACCATATATTGTATCATTTCCACTATTGCCATATAGTACATCTAATGTATTAGTTCCTCTTAATTCGTTACTGTTATCATCACCCCTTATTGCATCAAATAAAGCGGCATCTATTATTTCAACATATTCATCGTTATATTCTTTAAAATAATTTCTGATATCATTGACTATTGTGTAATTACCTTGAACATTCGAACAATAATATCCGAGATATGAACAAATATCAGAAAATGTTTTTTCATCAATTTTTCCAAATTCTAAAGATACAGACAAATAATTATTAAATAATTCTATATTCGGCGTAACGTTTCCTTCTGAATCAACATTTGCTCTCAAACAATCCAAATGCTTTTCACAGTACTACCTATCATAGCAAAACAATACAATTCAACCAGATTATTATATACATCATTCAAAATAACAGCAGCAGCAGAATTCGGGTTACCTCCATTCGTCCCCATAAAACCCTCACCCAAAAATGATTCAATAACCGCTAAATTCTTTGCATTTATATGTTGCCCTCTACTATTTTCCTCAATCAATCCTGTTCCACACAAATAATGTAGTATTTGTTCAGAAATTAATAATCTTTTTTCATTGTTGTTTTCCAAACTAAACACTTCAACTAAATCTTTCAACACTCCCGATTGGTCTTTCATTATTGCATTATGCAGAGAACTAATAGTTCCATAGCTACGCACATTCGGAAGTCCATCAACATCCTCTGCAACTCCAACAATAACTTTCTCTATAGTATCATATAAGTCAGACGAAACCCACATTTCTCCAATTTCACCTTGCGTTCCATCTCCGTATTCAAAACTTGCAACATTTCCTATTACTGCTTCTGTATCTGTCATCGCATTAACATATTTGTAATTTAGATTAATTGACTTAATGTTCATTTCTTCAAGACTATTTATTTCTTCACTTGTTGATTTTCCATCACCATCAGCATCAATCCATAATTTTAACTCATTATAGATTTCGTCATTTCCATCAATAACCCCATCACCATTTGTATCATATTGAGCCAATGCCTCAAATCCATTTTTCGCACGACTTCCATCTGATAACAAATGATAATCACCAAAAAGTTCACTACCATCATCGATATTCCCATTGTTATTTTTGTCTAATACTAGAATTCCATCTTGCATTGTCCAATTGATTTTTTCTGCAAATCCATTACAATCCAAATCAAAATATGTACCATCTTTTTTCTTTTCTATATTAAATCCATCACCAGCAATGTCTATAATTAATGGATCCACTTTAGCACTCTCAGCTTCATTCGTTCCATTATTAATTTCTTCCGCCTCATCATCCGCAATCTCCTCTGGATTAAGAAAACTACTAGCTCCAGATGTAGTTGACGAACCAGATGTGTCTGATATCGAAGAATCAATTGAACTCACTAACTCATCCGCTCTATCCAAGCAATTTTGTGCTTTGCCGATTTTACTTTCTAGTGCTGAAGTATCTTGACCTAATGCCTCCATAGCCTTAATAGCTTTTTTAGCAATATCCATGCAATCTCGCAATTGATCACAAGCTTCTTCTGCACTAGTAATCTCACCTTCCACCTCGTCTTCATCCAAAGTTCCCCAAGCCAATGCATCATAATACTCTAATTGTTCAATTCTTAATTCAATTAAATTCAATCCATAGTCCAAACAGGTTGATGCACAGGAAAATACAAAGGAATATTTTGCTGTCAATTCCGAAAAACTTAAAACAACCCCAAACACACCAAACATAACACCACATGCCTCACTTCTTAGTTGGGCTTGCTTAACATAATTCGCACCTTCATACTCCGTAGCTATATTTACCAATTCAACTACAGCTTTTCCAATTTCTAAAATATCATTCCCTGCCGAAACACCATTGTATAATTTTACCAATTTTTCATTTCTACATACTTCAGTACATAATTCCGCAATCCCTTTTAAACCTTCCATACCTATATTTGACACCATAGTGGTTAACAATTCTCCCGCATTATCTAACTGTGCCTGTGTATACTGATCTATTGCCATTTACTTAACCTCCAACTTATTGATATTATAAAACAACGTACATTCTTTTATACTGCCATCTTCCCCAAACGATAAGGAAATTTGATCTATATCAAAAAGTTCCGTTTCTAAATTAGCATTATCGTTATATGTAAAAGATATGTAATCTGTTTTCGTCGTTGGTTCTCCCATCTTTTTTATTATTTCTTCCATTGTTGATTTTTCATTAATATTACAAAATCCAAAGGACATACCTGTCTCTTCTATCGGATCAAACATTTCAATATCCATTATACAAACCCAATCTGTATCTTTAACATTCTCCGTACTCTCCGAACAATAAACCCATATTTCGCCAGCCTCTAAACCATTATTCTCATACGGAAAAACCACAATGTTAGGATATGGTTCTAAAGTATAACCATCCTTTAGTGTAAAATACTTTTTAAATTCTCCAAGTTGACATGGCATACCTATTTCGTGACCGTTTACCTTAAGGTTCTGCATTTTTTCTGCAGTGGATAAATCTGCATAATTTTCTGTCACATTTGCAGATTCTTGTGTACTAGCATCTTGCACTTCTTTTGATAAATTTTGCATGGCATCATTTGTAGACTCTGTGTTCGTACTATTCTTAGTACAACCTATCACACACACCATCACCAACATCAATAAAACTATCACTTTACTTTTCTTCATTTTCATATTCTCCTTTTCATAAATAGGCGTTTAATAAACGCCGTAGCTCATTATGCTTACTGATGGGGAATTCTTACTTTCCTCTATTCCTATTATTTAAGTAAGTAATTACCGACACATATGGCATTAAGCACAATATTACAACTGATTTTTATTAATTTTGCCAAATGAATTATAACAAAATTTTTCTTCTCTGTAAATAAATATAATTACAGTTCAGAAAAACCTTAATCAAAACTCCCGAACATCAATCACTCTATCATTACATAATATAATCATACATCTTCGATTCAACTTGAAGCATTGATAAAGTTCTCTATGTACAGTTGTTTTGATTCCCTGTATGTGATTCCCACCTTGACTATACACCAACTCTACATGATATACGTTACTATAACCATGTCTCGCTTTTCTTGTTGTGATATATTGATTTTTAACCCAGCCAACTACTTTTCTATGTTCCCTGCCTTTCTCCAAGTAGTATTTAACATATATTAATACGCTACAAATAATCGCATACACTATGAAATGCTTCTTACTTGTATCGAAATCAAGCACAATCATACTTCCCCAACATAGATTAAATGCAAGAAAGAGAAAACGAACTATCATATAGTCCTTATAAATGCCAACTACACCTCTCCATTCTGATTCTTCAAGGGCATCATCCCAAAATTCTAAATCTTCTTTCATTTTTAACCAATCCTTCACATCCTCATCTGTTGCTTCAAATAGACGAATACTTTTTCCATCGGATTGAAAAATCAATATAACTAGGTAAACAGTGTATATTAATATGACAATAAAATTACCAACATCCATAACATTCTCCTTTTCATAATATCCAGAGATTTTACCCTTTTAATCTCTACTAATAACGTCTGTATTCCAAAGACACCACATGTAATTGAGCGGAAAGAGATAGCTAATCTCCATCCGCTCGTACCACATAGCATATCGATTGGTAAAATGCACTACTCATAAACTTGCATTGTACTTATAATATTCATACACAACAAGCTTTCTATCGCATGGATAGCTTCGCTTCCTTGACAATCACTTTGCCCTCTCCAAGCAACTGTTTCATCTCCGTCAACAATTCCTCCGAAACAGCCACGCCAAATTGCCGGCCTAATGGTTTCATTTGCTGTTCTTCCTTGAGCATTACTGTCACAGTGCTTTCTCCCGAATGATTATCGATAATGTCAAACAATTCTTCTGCCTTGTTGTTGTAATCCTCTTTATTCTGGCACTGAATGTAAAGTTGCTTTGGAACTTCTGAAAATGGTACCACTTTCTCCAAAAGCAGTTTTCCCTCATCTTCACTGATGGATGCTCTACCATATACGAAAATCTTCGAATCCTGCTCCAAATAATGGCGATACTGCTCATACTTCTTAGGGAACACTACGACTTCAATGGTTCCCAACAAATCCTCCAAGGTGATAAATGCCATATTCTGATTGTTCTTTGTCATTTTCACGGTCTTGGCAGCAACCATACCTCCGATAGTATATAAAATCTGGTCTTTGGCAACGGTTTCCCCGGTGTCTGCATCCGGAAGAAAATCATGGGTAGTCACGTCAATATTGCGAAGCATCAAATCCTGATAATCCTCAAGAGGATGACCACTTACATAGACACCCAGCACCTCTTTTTCAAATGCCAGCTTTTCTTCCTTTTCATACTCAGACACCTTCGGATATACCACATCAAAGTCTTTCTTTTCCTCTTCTCCAAGAAAATCCAACAAAGACATCTGTCCCGTCATGGCGCTCTTCTTTTCTTGATTCACCTGATCCATCACCTGCAGATACACCATCATCATCTGTCTGCGGTTCACTCCAAAACTATCCAAAGCACCAGACTTAATAAAGCTTTCAATGGTTCGCTTATTCACCTCTTTATTGGATAAACGGCTTACAAAATCCTTCAAATCCTTGTAATTGCCATGTAGACTTCTTTCCTCCACTATGGCATCAATCACAGGTCTTCCCACACTCTTTAGTGCAGACAAACCATATCGGATTGCCCCATTGGATACGGAAAACTCGCTATAACCCTCATTGATATCCGGTGGCAAAATCTGAATTCCCAACCTTCTACAATGTGCGATATATTCCGATACTTTATCCGTTCGGTCTAACACCGAAGTAATTAATGCTGCCATGAATTCCTCCGGATAGTGGCATTTCAAGTAAGCGGTCTGATAAGCCACCACTGCGTATGCTGCCGCATGGGACTTGTTAAATGCATACTTTGCAAAATCTATCATTTCATCAAATATCTTATTGGCAGTCTTCTCATCAATTCCACGATTGATACATCCCGGAACTCCCTCTGCTTCGTTACCATATACAAAGTTCTGGCGTTCCTTCTGCATGACATCGCCCTTTTTCTTGGACATGGCACGACGCACCAAATCACTTCGACCAAGGGTATATCCAGCAAGCTCCATAACGATTTGCATAACCTGCTCCTGATACACGATACAACCATAGGTTGGCGCCAAGATTTTCTCTAACTGAGGACAATCATAAGTGATATCCTCCGGATGTTCTTTTCCCTTAATATACAACGGAATAAAATCCATCGGTCCCGGACGATACAGGGAAATTCCCGCAATGACATCCTCAATATTTCTAGGCTTCAATTCCTTCATGAAGCTTTTCATACCGCTACTTTCTAACTGGAACACACCGTCCGTCTGTCCGGTACAAAGAAGGTCATATACCTCCTTGTCTTCTATATCTATATGATCGATATCAATGTCGATTCCTTTGCTTCGCTTAATATTACGCACCGCATCCTGAATTACGGTAAGGGTACGAAGACCCAGGAAATCCATCTTTAACAATCCAAGCTCTTCAATGGTTGTCATGTTAAACTGGGTGGTAATGGCTTCTTCGGAACCTCTTGACAACGGAACGAATTCGTCAATGGATTTCTGTCCGATTACCACTCCCGCTGCATGCATGGATGCATGTCGTGGAAGACCTTCCAACTTCTGAGACATATCAATTAAATATCTGACATCCTCTTCATCGTTATAGGCCTGTTTCAAATCTGCCGATATTTCCACCGCTTCCTTGATGGTGATATTATGACCTTGTCCACCCATTGGAATCATTTTGGCTACACGGTCTACTGCAGCATACGGCATATCCAATGCACGTCCCACATCACGTAAAACCATTCTTGCCGCCATGGTTCCAAAGGTTACAATTTGAACCACCTTTTCCTTGCCATACTTACGCACAACATAATCGATAACTTCCTGTCTTCTCTCGTAACAAAAATCCACGTCTATATCGGGCATGGACACACGTTCCGGATTCAGGAAACGCTCGAAAAGCAAACTATATCGAATCGGGTCAATATCCGTAATTCCCAAACAATAACTTACCAGTGAACCCGCCGCGGAACCACGTCCCGGTCCCACTGCAATTCCATTGTCTTTTCCGTATTTGATGAAATCCCACACGATTAAGAAATAGTCTACATAGCCCATTTTCTCAATGGTGGTAAGCTCATAATCCAGTCTTTCCTGCAATTCGGTTGTAACATCCTTGTAACGTCTGTTCAAACCTTCCTCACACAACGCCTGAAGATATGTATACGCAGTAAATCCTTCCGGCACATCAAACTTTGGCACCTTCTGTTCACCAAATACAATCTCCACATTACAACGCTGTGCAATCTTCCCGGTATTCTCCAACGCCTGTTTTGCATACGGGAATAATTCTTCCATTTCCTCCGGTGACTTGAGATAGTACTGTCCACCATCGTAACGCATACGATCCTCGTCGGACACCTTTTTGGCAGTCTGGATACACAGTAAAATGTCATGGGCTTCCGCATCGCTCTCTTTAACATAATGAATATCATTGGTGGCAACCAGCTCAATACCGGTCTCCTGAGACATACGCATCAATCCCTGGTTGACCATTCTCTGTTCTGGGATACCATGGTCCTGTAACTCCAAGAAATAATTGCCTTTTCCAAAAATCTCCTGATGCTCTAACGCCGCCTGCTTTGCCTCCTCATAAAATCCCTGACGAAGCTTCGTAGCCACTTCACCTGCCAGACATGCCGAAAGCGCAATCACACCTTCATGAAATTCCTGCAAAACCTCTCGATCCACTCTTGGCTTGTAGTAATATCCTTCCGTAAATCCACGGGATACAATCTTGGTTAAGTTGTGGTATCCGATATCATTTTCTGCTAACAACACCAAATGATAATAACGGTTCTCACCCTTTCCAAGCTCTCTGTCAAAACGGGAACCCGGCGCTACATACACCTCGCAACCGATAATCGGCTTAATCCCCTCCGCTCTCGCTGCTTTATAAAAATCAATCACACCATACATAACACCATGGTCTGTGATAGCAATGCTATCCATGCCAAGCTCTTTGGTGTGATGTACCAACTCTTTAATTTTAGAGGCGCCGTCCAACAAACTATATTCCGTATGCACGTGCAAATGTGTAAAACTCATTGTCCTCCAACCTTTCTCTACTGAATCATCTTTATCTATGGTTTCATATCTTCTCTCTTCGAACTTCTTTTGTCAAAATCTCACTCTTGATGTAGGCGAAGGTTTCATCCTCACCCTTCTCTGCCAGCATAGCAAGCATGCGCTCCAATAACTCCGCAGTCTCCGCATGAAGGAGATATTTTGACTTCCCTCTATTATAATATTCCAACGGCATCGAATCTTTATAAGTATCTCTATTATAATTCTGACTCGCTGCCACCCGGTCACAAAACATCTCCACCACATATTTCACCGGCATTTTCATGCCCTCGATTCCACTTGTATTGGTGGCATAATCCAACCAATACTCCAAATGATGCTTATTGCGCCCTTTGTGATGAAGCCATGCCGATGTATATCCTTTTGCTTCTCTTTCTGCCGTATTGGGACTTCTGGTTCCCTGGTAATATTTCACACCCACCATAAACTCTACCGGACTGTACTTCGACAAATCATGAAGCAAGCCCTGCTTATACATTCCCAATCGAAAACAGTACTTCATAACCAGCCATTTATGATGATTTATCGTTTTCAAATGTTTCCACCAATTCATGTCTATATCCTTTCCATCTATCAGATACACTTAGGCAATTGCGAAATTCTAATACACGTTATGAAGCTTGTGCATATATAACAACACCAACGCAGGACGTTCGCACTTGCCACAATGCGTAACGGTACTAAGCTCGACTTCGTCTTGCTAAGTACCGACGGATTGTGAAGCACCTGCTTATGGTACTTGTTATACATGCACAAACAATGACAGTTATTGAGAGTTTCGCAATTACCTATATACTTAAAAACAAGAATCCAGTACATCCTGCTCCAATCCATTTTTGCAGGTCAAATGACCGATTACAAAGTATGCAATTCCACTGAATAATAGTCCCCAGACAACTGCATTTATATTCCATACCGTAATCTTAAACTGATAGCTGATTACGTAGACAAGCACACCCACAACAGAAGAGGTAATCGCTGCCTGTTTGTTTCCATTTTTGTAGAAGATACCTCCCACAATCGGCCAAAAGAAAGTCGCTTCCAATCCACCCATGGCAAATAACTGTACCCAAAAAATGATTTCCGGCGGTGTTAATGTTAAGACAAATACAATCAAACCAATTACCAGTGTTGCCAAAAAGCTGGAATACGAAATTGTTTTATTAAACTTGGCAAGTTTCTTCGGGTCATCCTTTACCACATAGGTTTTCCACAAATCCTTCACGATGGATGCAGAAGCAAGAATTAACAGTGAAGATACCGTAGACATAACCGCCGCCATCGGTGCAGCAAGAAATAGTCCTGCCATTCCGGTTGGCATAATCTGCTGTACAATCGTAGGAATGAAATAATCTGTAGAAGTAAATGTCTGTTCTCCTACCAAGGCTCCAGCCCACACTCCACCTACATGCATACCAATCATCAAAATACCTGCCACAATCGTTCCCACTAACATGGCGTTATGACAGCTCTTGGTATCCTTAAATCCCATACCACGTACAGCGGTCTGCGGAAGTCCCAACACACCAACTCCAACCAACACCCAGAACGACAACAAAGAACCCGGTGCATATCCGGTTCCTGTCAAAGTGTCCCATCCAGGTAATGTAGTGTCTAATGTTGTACTCATCGCCTCAAAACTTCCAAGATTACTTACCACATAAAACAAAAACAAAAATGTTCCAATTAACATTATCACACCCTGAATGGTATCCGTAATGACTACTGCTGTAAATCCACCAAATGCAGTATACGCAATCACAACCAAAGCAAAAATGAGAAGAGCTAGCCAATAAGGAAGTCCTGTCACCGACTCTATCAAAGTTGCACCACCCATAAACTGGCCAATCATCTGTGCTACAAAGAATGTTAACATTAACAAAGTGGTTATAATCACCAAGGCATCCGACTTATATCGCGCTTTCAAATATCCTGCAATGGTAACCGCACCGGTTTTTCTGGAAATCACCGCAAATTTCTTCCCTAACACACCCAAGGTCAAAAAGGCTGCACCAACCTGCACACCGGCAACCCATGCCTGACTAAATCCATAGGTTAGTCCTGCCGCTCCTGGTCCACTTACAAAAGAACTGACACTGGTATAAGTTGCAACTGTGGTCATTGCAAGCACAAAACCATTCATCCCACGGGAACCAATAAAATATTTCTTCTCAAAGCCCATAGAACTTGCCTTATCCTGTTTCTTACTAAAGAAAATACCCACAACAAAATTAACTATCAAATATACAATTAATATGGCGAGAATGATAATCTGATTATTCGTCATGCCTCATCACCGCCTTCCATATTCTGTGCCTTTTTTGAAGCATTGTCCATTTCAGATGTTTCATTCTTCCCTTCTTCCTCATTCTCTTGCACTTCTTCTCCTAACTCAAAGTTAACAAATACTTTCTTTAGAAGAAAGACTACACCTACAACCGATATTACAAAAGCTCCAATGGTGCTAACAAAAAACCACAAAGGCATTCCCAATATCATTACGTCAATCCCATCTAGTAAAAACGCAAATCCAACATGCCACACTGCAACAATGGCAATCAATATAAATGTCGCTTTTATTTCTTTCATGAGTTGCTCATGAATCTCGTTATCATTTAATTTCTTCACGCTTATTCCCCACCTATATATCAATTATTGCGTAACTGTTAATATCTTCACAGTTACTTTGTAATCATTATTTATACTTCAATTAATATACCACATTCCTTAAAACATTGATACTACAAGACAAATAAAAACAGAGAGAAATTTTCACAAATTTCTCTCCGAATCCTAATTTATTCACTTTTTTATAACCACTATATTCATGTCTACCAATACGATTCAATCATCGGAATCTATATCAGCGAAATAAACTCATCTTCCTTTCCCTTCGTTGCAGACTTTACAAACAAACCTGTTTCTTTTTCATACCAATAAAGTCCTGTCCAGGCAAATGCAAACATGGTAAGCACCACTTCCACGCGAACACAATCCACATTTGTACCCTTCATTTCAACCGTTTCCTCCGCTACTTTTTTCGCCGCAAATTCACCCAAGGTCATGGCACCTCGATTGTTGCCTGTTCCAATAGAATAATAAAGTATTTCCTCTAAGTCCGACTTCGCAAAGGCGCACAGGTTCATTTCTCCCATCTGATACCAAAGTCCGTCTCCCAACTTCATGCACTTATCTATATGTTTCCCTCTAAACTTACCCTTCAGTATAATATTTCCGTTCTCTAACACAGCCCTGAAATCTGTGTCATCTTCCGGTCTTACATACTGCCAACTTGTAAGAGACAGATTCTCCTGCACTTCACATGTTTCCGTAAACCAAATATCTCCACCCTTTTCCACAGTATACACAATCATCGATTTCGCTTGACGTTTACTGATATCATAATATCGTACTTCCGTCTGTTGTCCCGCCTTTTCTCCTGCATAGCTATAGTTTTGCTTTCCTTCCGGAAAACCGTAAGCCGGAACATCAAAACTTTTATTCTCCGTATATGGATATACCTGATTCCCCTTGCGGTACACCTTCTCAATACTGCTTATATTAGAAATATTCTCAAGGGGATTCTTATTAAGCAAAATGAAATCCGCTTCTTTTCCAACCTCAACAGTACCCTTACGATTCAAAATACCAAGATATTCTGCGCTGTTGTGAGTCGCCGTCACAATCGCCTGCATCGGTGTTAATCCTGCCTGCACATAGTACTCCAATTCTTTATGCACCGTTTCTCCTGTCATCGCCTCTAACATATTGTCTGTACCCATGGCAACTTTAATCCCACTATCATATATAACCTTAAGGTTATGAATACTGTTAGGAAGTCTTGTAGGATCCTTTTCATATGTCATGGCATTCACTGTTGGAACAAAGTAAGTACCTTTCTCTTTCCATAGTCTTAAAATATCATCCGTCTCATCAATCTGTACATCCAAAATACCATGGTCCACACCATAAATGCCGGCTTCCAACAAATCCCTCACATCCTCCTTATACGCCACATGGGCAGATGTTTTGAGACCTCTTCTTGCACCTTCTTCAATAATCTGTTGCATATATATTTTATCTAATTTGTTCAGCCTAAGCGTATCTCCATAATAGAGATAAGCTCCACCTTGATACACAATCTTTAGGAAATCAACATTGTTCTTGGCAAGCTCTTCTACAACGGACTTTATCTCCTTCTCCGAAGAAATTTCCACGGCTAATTCCTTTCTCATCCATGGATTCTTTCCACCCAACGTAATAGCCGGATGTCCACCTTTAGCTGTAATATTAGGACCAACTACCAACATTTCCGGACCAACCATGCTACCACTATTTAACCGTTCTTTTAGCTTATAAATAAAATGTCTCGGTGCTCCTAGCTCTTTGATGGTAGTAATACCGTAAGGCAACAATTTGTCTTTGAAAATAGAGGGAACGATATCTTTCAAAAACATATCACTTTCTGCATCATTTTGACTATTCAGCCCCTGTATATGCACATGAGAATCAATAAGTCCCGGCATCAAAAACTTACCGGTTCCGTTTATCATTTCTACGTTTCTCGCATGAATCGGTCTTGTAGAAATCTTTACGAATTTCCCATCCTTAACCAGAACGTCCTGACCTTCTTCCACATTGCCATTGCCGTCAATCACGCACACATTACGAATCAATAATACTCCCTTTTTCTTCATTTTGGGTCTGCACTTAAAGTATTTGATTACATAAAACAATACAAACCCTATTCCAATGCATATCTGAATCTTTCCTATCAACGGCATGTTTTTGTCCTCCCAGCCTATTCATCCTTGTTCATAATACCTTCAAACACGCTGGCAAAAAAACTCATCTTGGTAAGAGCCATTCCCTGTTTCACATCTCCAAGCAACATTAGCTTATCTCCCGGTTTCAGCTTAAATGCATCTCTTGCCTTTTGCGGAATCGTAATTCTTCCTTCTTCATCCATGGTAACTGCTCCAAACACATATTTTCCCTTCGGCGGAATCGGAATATTGTCCTCACCCCGTTGATAATTCACCAATTCATCCAGAGATACATCAAACATCTCTGCTATTCGATTGCTATTGATCAAATCCGGAACGCTGTCTCCATTTTCCCATTTCGCTATTGTTTGTCTGGATACACCTATCTTTTCTGCCATTTCTTCTTGCGAAAGCTTATGATATTTTCTTAAAAATGAAATGTTATCATTTATCAACTTCTCACTTCTCCCTTATCTTATATTTTCTTTATAACAATGTCTATCAACCGGTTTTGACGTATATAAGCATGTTTTGTTAAATATCGTTGCACCTCAATTATTTTACCATGTTCTCCCCTATATTTACAAAGAAAAATCGGATTCCAGACCTTGTCCGAAATCCGATTCTTCCTGTTACATATTCTATACTGTCTTTGTATTGTCAATTACACGGCTGATATTACCTTTGTAAATATCCATTGCCTCCATAATACCCTGTACCGCATGTTGATTCTCAACGGAATACTGGTGCATTTCTGAAACTCTGCCCTTCAAATCACCAAAGATTGCATCCACCTGATTCACACTATGATTCTGTTCTTCAATATTTCCGTAAAGTGTATCAAACTGCTTCGTCAGCTTATCAAAGCTCTCCTGCAATTCCTTCATGGTAGTCTCAGACTGCACAATCGCTTCCTTGCTATCCTCAAACTGTTGAGCGGTAATCTCCACACGTTCTGACATCTCTAAAACAACATCTGATACCTGCTTTGAAAACATATCGCTACTAGAAGACAACTCTCTCATTTCCGATGCCACAACATCAAAGCCTGCTCCTGCTTCTCCTGCATGTGCTGCTTCAATAGATGCATTAAGTGATAACAACGTTACCTTAAATGAGATTGTACTGAGTTCGTCTGCAACTCTGGCTATCTCTGCCATCTGCTTCTTCATCTCCTGGAACACTGCATTGGCTTCGTAAATTGTTCCACTTACTGACTGCAACTGCTCGTTCATCAACGACATGTTCGTCTGATTTTCACTCAGCGCTTCTTCAAACACCTTCACTTCTTTATTCAGCGCATCAATCTGCTGCTCTGTCACAAGAATCTTCTCATGTACTTCATTACAACTATCTGACATTTCTCTTGCTCCATGAGCAATAGAAGTAGAACCCTTTTCCAATCCCATGGTACTGTCTTCAATCTGAACAGAAGATTCCGCAAAATCATGTTCCAACTCCACTCCCATCTGTCGCATGGAAACAAGCAATTCCTCTGACTGTTTTGCACGTGCTTCTCCAATTTCAATAAAAGCACGTCCACGCTCAATTGTCTGATAAAACAAAACAGCCGCCAAAGTAAAGCAAACATAACAAAGAATATACTGCGATGTATCTCCCGCCTTTTCAGGATGAATAAAATACATAATCACTAATAAAATATCCGACACTACAATCTGCACCCTGGTAAACTTTGGTTCCAGATATAATCCCGTCATTCCTATTACTGCCAAATGCAGTATAAAATCATCACTATACGACTCTCCGCTAAACAAAGAAATAATAAATACCAAAAAACAAATGCTTACAGATAATGCAAATTCTCTCTTCTTTTCCGCCACCTTATTCTTCTTAAAAGCGATATGCGAGCCTACAAATAAAACTAAACAAATACCAATCACAATAACTGCCGGCATATTCTTTTTAATTAAATTCAAAATAAGAAAGATAGACGCCGCACCTACTGTAACCCCACGCATAATCTTGAATATTGTTTCGTATGAAATCGGTTTCTTATCACGCGATTTTCCCATTGTAACCCCTCCTATGTAGTTTTCGTACTCTTCAAATTATTTACAAAAATTGTAACATAGGATAGGAATACAGGCAATTTAAATATTTCTTAAGAGTTAAAAAATCAGCCATTTTTATTTATGTATCACATAAATATATCTTGCCATTTTTGCTTTGAATTCCTCGTATGTTTGGGTTGCACATTCTGTTTGACCCATTAGCATATTAAACCAATCCATATATCCTTCTTCTTCAAATTCATTTTGATGTACCATTGCCGACATTCGTTTGTTTTTGAGCAACTCGTATGTTTGTTCCGTTATGTCAATTGCCTCATATTTCATACCATTTGCCACTAATGCTTTTGCTAATATTGTGGTATCCTTGCTTTCTGTTTTCAGCATCACTTCACCTTCTTGATAACCCACAAAAAATACTCCTGTATCTTTCAGCCACTTTTTAACTTGGCTTACAAATTCCGTCATATCTTTTGCAAAATACATCGTGTCCATGGAAATAATCACATCAAAACTCTCTTCCGGATAATCTATTTTACCAATTACTCCTTCTCGAAATTCAGCATTTTTAGAAAATAATAACTGCGCTGTTTTGATTGCTTCCTCTGAATAATCAAATCCATGAATATATGCGCCCGTCTTTTGTTGCAAATATCCAAGCATTTTTCCATTCCCGCAACCAATATCCAAAATATGTACATCATCTTTCTTTGGTATATATTGAAAAATCATGTCTATCTGTTCTACATTACTAAATCCATCCTGGGAAAAATCTTCTCCAAAAGCATCTTTGCAAAAGTTTTGGAACGCTTTTGAATTTTTTGCCATTGCATAAAATGCCTCATACGCATCATAAAATAATAATTCTTCTTTATTCATGTGTTCTAATCCTTTTCTTAGATATGTTCAATACAAAATTCATCCTAACAACCACTAGATATGACAATATCTAGAATCCTGCCTTTCGCAGTTCATCCATCATTGCGGTTCTACGCTTATATTCTTGTCTCCACGAAGCTGCTATATCCTCTGCTATGATTTTTCCACCATCACATTTAGATATTTTCTTAAGATATGGCATGAGATATTTGTACTTTTTCCTTTCATTCGCCATTTCAGCCGCTTTTCTCAAATAAACAGAATAAATTTTTATTACTCGCTCCGGCATACTTTTGCGCAATACTTTTTCATATGAATCCAACAACCCAACTTTATTAGAACTTTGTTCAATTTTACTCATTAGCTCATCATATCTTTTTTCTTCATGAAGTAACTTGCATACGAAATCTTCATAACGACTTTTCTTCACAATATCATCAACCAATTTACTCCATTGATTTAGATTTGAAACACTTGCTTTTAACTTTTTGACATACGTCAAGTCATGCTGCCAAAATGATATCAAATAATGCGTAAGTTCCTTAATGTATTCATTCGTCATGTTTAATTTAGAGTAAACATCTATTAATTGTTCACTATATTTCTTTAGCTGTTCCACATTACCAGCATCGACCTCTTTACTTTCTTCCAACACTTTTATGGCTGTTTCGAAATCATTACCCTCGATGGCATCTGTAACCTCCAATTCTCGAATTACGAAAAATCTGCGATTTGCGTGTTTATACGCTTCTATTTGCGCATCAGTATAATGCAGTTTCTTCATATAATCCATTCTTTTTAAGATCGGATTTTCATATCCATAATGAACAGAATATATTTTCCCACAATCAGTCCCTTGATGTCTATTGATGAAATTATCCAATTTTTGAAGTTCTTCCATTATCATTTCTTCTGTTGCAAAAAATTCCAACAAAACTTCTTCCATATAACCTTCATAAATATCGATAACGTATCCTTCTCGATGCATTTCAAACCATGTTTTTATCTCTTGTTTAATTACATCGTCACTTTTTTCGATAATTTTCTTCCAGCATTCATAACATACGTTCGTAACAAAAGAAGAACCACCGTCCGAATCATCCATATCAATATTCCCAATGCAATGAAATACGAGATTTGTCAATTCAAAAGCTTGCTTCAAACAATTCTTTTCTATTAGCAACCTTACTTTTGTATTTAAAAAACATTCTAATTCGGATGTAAATTCAGAAGCATGATACCAGTCTACATATCCACCTCTGCTATATCTGTACACAATTCGATCCACTTCCGTTCGAAGTTCAAGCATTAACTTACTGTCCATTTTAAATTCATATTGCATCTGCAAATTATGTTTTAACTCTTCATTCGCTAAAACAAATCCTATAAGTAAGTCCCTTACCTTATCTTCCGGAATTTTTGAAACAAGTTCTGTTACTTCTTCCTTCTCCCTTTGATGTCTTTGGTAAAAATCGTCTAATGGTGATAAAAAAACTGCTTCTGTACCTTCATCTTCCCTTTCAACATCTTCCCTTTCAACATCTTTCTCAGCAAGCATTTCTTCAAACTTAAACAAAACTCCTGCCATATGTTTACAATTATGCCCATCCGCTGCATATGGACAAGAACAGTACATATCTATTACTTCTTCTCCATCTAACATAATCTGAACATCATACACATCTGTCCCATCTACCTGAGCTATGATTCTGTTATCTGAATAGTTAAAATCCACGACGTAACCCTCTTCATAATATTCGATTCCTCTATCCAAAATGTGTTGTCTAAATAATGTATACCAATTCATTTGTTATACCTCGTTCCCTATTAATCAAACGGCAAGTCAGTTTCATCTTGCTTATGGCAATTGTGTTCTCCACCAAACAATTCCTTATCTCTGCGCTCTATTCTCATTCTGTATTAGTCGCAATACATCCTTGTTACTCTTTCATTTCAATGTCTATTATGGTATTTTGCTTGTAATTTATCCATACAAAAACAACCCAGAACGAATGAGTTTCTGAGGTTTGTAACTTCTTTGATAATTCTCTTTGATTATCTCTTTGAAAGTTGCATACTGAACCGGAAGTGGCTTAAATGCTGGAGTTTTGAGAGCCAGTGTTACTTGTAGGTGTATTATTCAGGACTACTGAATACTCTCCACAACTATAACCAATTTATCCTGTTTTCAAACTTCACCTTACAATCGCCCATTTCTATTGTTCCAATCTCATAGCAATCATAAAACTGGTTGATATGTTTTATAACTGCTACTTTGTCTTTCTGTGCTACCACAATATTAAAACCTACTCCACAATTAAATGTTCGTAACATTTCTTCATCACTGATATTTCCACTGTTTCTAATATATTTAAATATGTTCAATATTTTCAACTTTGACAAATCAATTTTAGCGCTCAATCCATCCGGAATTACTCTGCACAGATTTCCTTCTATACCACCACCGGTAATATGCGCCATTCCATGTATAACATCTTTATCAAACAAACCTTTGATTGATTTGTAATACGGTGAATGTGGTTTCATAATCTGCTCTATGAAAGTTAATCCGTCTATCTTATCCAATTTAATTTGAGGCATTTTATCCATTAGTAAACGTACTAAAGAGTATCCATTTGTATGTAATCCATTTGATGCAATTGCTAAAACTGCATCTCCTTCTTCAATTGCAGAACCATCAATCACCTTGTTTTTTTCGACAATACCTGCAATACTTGAAGTGAGCACATAAACACCGGATTCTACAACCAATGGCTGAATAGAAGTTTCTCCTCCCACAAGAGAGCATTCATTTTCTTTGCAGGCATCTGATACACCTTTAACTAAAGTTTTAATCGTGTCTTTTTCTGCATTCCCACAAACTATCGTGTCCAATACCGCTAATGGTTTTGCACCCATAACCACAATATCATTTACCAGATGATTTATCATATCATGGCAAATGGATTCTGTATATCCATATTCCATAGCTAGTTTTTGTTTTGAACCAGGTTCTTCTGACTTTAATACCAAAACAGGATTTTCAATCTCCGGAAACTTAATATCATACAGAGAAGCAAACGGACCCAGACCATTCAAAACACGACTATCTTTCGTTTCGAGATGCTTAGCCATTTCCTTTTTGACGGTATCCGTATAGGTAATGTCAATTCCGGCTTTACTGTAGGATAAACCATCTGCATCTCTTTCGCTTCCTGCCAAAATCTCATCAACAGACACATCTAACACAATCGACAAATCCATTAATATTTCAATATTGGGATATGTCGTTCCATTCTCCCATTTCGATATTGCCTGAAAAGAAACATTTAACTTATCTGCCAACTGTTGCTGTGTCATCCCGAGGGACTTACGTTTTTCCATTATAAAATTTCCAACTTTAATACTATTAAGCATCTGAAATACCTCCGTTTTTATTTTATAATAGCTTACCTTTCAGCCAATGAACAATAACCACGAAAGGGAGTTTTTAAACATAATTCAACTATGGGTTGAATGGGTTTTCATCTTACACTCCTTAACATAAAATTTAATCAAAATACGTAACAATATCTTCTATTTTCTTTCTTGGACGCATTGATGGAGTCTCTGCCTTATATCCCAAAGCAATCGCTCCTACCAATTCTGCCGTGGATCCAATATACTCCATCAGCTCTTGGTATGCAAAACATGTATTACCTATCCACAATGTTCCTATATTTAACTCCTCTGCCTTAAGTAACATATTTTCTATGGATGCACCTATGGACAACAAATCATTCATTTCCGTAAATCTATCATCAGCATCCAGCTGAATAAATGGTGATTTTCCATTTGTATTAAGTACAACAATTACAATCGGTGCTGTTTCCATAATCCGAAGAGTGTTCTTAGCATCTGAGATTCCACTTGTCGATAACGGAAGTCTTGGATTTATCTCTTCCATCTCGATACCATTTTCCATAACGGCAAGTAATTTGTCTTTTTCTTCTCCGCTATATACAAGATATTTCCATGGCTGACGATTCTTCGCAGAAGGTGCGACTCTGCCTGCATCTATAATCTGTTCTATATTATAGCGAGATACTTGTTCATCTGTATATTTTCTAATACTGCGTCGTGAATATATTGTCTCCAATGCCATGTTATATCTCCTTCTTACTCATATTTTTTAATGTATAATAACTTCCCTTCAATTTCCCTTGTTTTAAAATAATATCCATTTCCACAAGTTCTTTCAGCACTTTAAATGCTCTCGAATCCTTCACTGCTAACAACTGCTGAACCTCTTTGTTGGTAATCTTTTCATTTTCCAATATAAAGTCAACAATTTTTTTCTGTGATGAATTCAATTTATCCGTATTTTTCCGTACTTTTTACTGTTATATCCGTACTATTATCCTCACCTTTTTCTGACCGATAAAAGCAAACCACAAATCCAGATTTCAATTTTTTAAATTCATATCTAACACTTGCTTTTTCACATGCATCAGCTATACGCTTTAAACCAGTACCAAAGCTTTCAATATCCTTAGAATAATATAAAATTCTTGCAATCTTTGGATTCCTACGAATTGGTCTTTCCGGTCTATCAATAAAATCCTGTGGTTCAAATCCTTCTGGAAAAGCACCCGGGTTATAGATTTCTATTCTGTCTTTATAGATTGCAACCTCGTTACTTTGTCCGGTTGCATAATCCTTATGGCAAAATGAATTTAACAACGCTTGCCTCTTTCAGTTCTCCTGTTGATTTCTTAAATTCTAATGTTTCTGTTTCTATTCCTAAATTCAACTCATTACCTTCTTTCTAAAAATCAAAAATGCTTAACTGTTGTTCTTTCAATGATTTTACGTTTCTCTCTGTTATCTTATCGTTTTCATCGAATACACCACACAATATCGGCGACTCTGGATCATATTTACCACAATTCTTTACAACACTTTCTTCACTATAATTCGCATAGCAATATTTACAACCATTTTTACATGTATTATAGGTGCCAATCTCTACACTTTCCATGCAGCCACACTCCCCACGTTGATTTTTATCTTTTTCTACTTTAAGTCTGCATCCAATTATGTCTTCTATTAGAGTTTTATCAATACAACAGTTGTGTTCAATACCACACTCATCCAAATCTATACTCTCAGCACAACTTCCTATCTTCATTCCGTTATCCTTTGCAATTTCAGCTATTTTCTTTGCAAATTCCAGCAACTCATTTTTATCAATTTCATATGAATCAAGTAATTCCATATTTTTCTTATTCTTTGCATATATATCAACAAAACTTATAACACACTTCTCTGTATATCCTTTAAGTGCTGTTGCAATTTGCTCAAACGCTTTTAAATGATATTCCGGAGTATACTTCTTTGTAAAAATAATAGAATCATATTTTTCTTTAATATGCGCTGGTATTTCAAAATAAATACCATTATCTTCATACTCTTCACCATAATCATAATGTGTAGGTCTATAATCATTATTAAAATGATAACGTCTCATAATTTTGGGTTCATTTATTTTCTTCTCTAAAATATCAAAAAAATCTCTTCCACCTTCGTATTTCATTCCAATATTTGCATCATTTGCCAATATATAAATACTTTTTCCTATTTGTTCATTTAAGAATTTTGCCAGTTTATCAATAAATCTCCTTATCTCCTCAGCAGAATTCTTCTTGTACATATCAGAAAAAACATATTGAAAAATTATAAGGTCCGGAATCCATTTCTTTTCAACAATTATATCAACCAGTTCAAGTATATCTCTCTCATAGAATTTTACTTGTCCCTGATAATGCTCATCTATATCCTCCCATATGTATTTCCACATGTTTTTAAGTGGATCTATACCTCTAAATTCAAGTTTTTTATAATTAAGTTCTCCATTTTGATGCAAATAGTCAATCGCTGCCAACTCTGTGCACGGACCACATCCTACTGACATAACCTTTAAGGTATCTAGCTTCATTATATCTCTAAATTGTCTCAATCCATACACAACTTCTGAAGCATACCTATAACTATATCTACAATAATAGTAATCAGCCATATTAACGCAATCATATGTTCTTTTTTCACTATCCTTTTCTGGATAATGAATCTTCCTTAAACATTCAGCACAATTACTTTCGTTACAAGTCTCACATTTACAATATTCACACTGACAACTATCCTTATTTTGACTATACCTTTCATCACATTCATATATAAGATCATTTATAAGCATATTCTATACCTCCGCAAGTGTATTTTCAGCCTTTTCCGTCACAATATATCTCCCTCGGCTCCTTATCATCTTGATATACCCCGCATCAATTAATTCTCTAATAATCTGATTTGCCTTAAGCTTACTGCATGGTACAAGATCCGCTATTTCCTGCTGATTAAGCGGACAAAAACTATTTCCTTCCACGCAAATTTGATATTGATTAATAATCTGCAATACCTTCATCCTGTCATTCATAAAAAAATCTAATTCTCTCATATCGACCATCCTAACAAATAATTCAGTTCATTTATTGAACCATTATACCACTATTGCAGATTACATTCAACGTTCATTCCTATTATCTTGCCTTTTCTTCAGAAATCAATTTTGCTACGGAGGTGTCGTAAAACTCTCCGGCAAACGGCGAAAACCATATGCTGCCCGTGTAACAGCAGGATGGCATATCAATGAAAAGACCGGAAAAGCAGTGCAGTATTATCAGATACTTGGTTATTCAGAAACCAAGGCTGGTGCATTACAAATACTTGCCAAGTACAATGACAATCCAATTGATTTATCATCGATGAAATTAACTTTTGAAGACATCTATAATCGATGGGCAGAAGAAAAGTATCCTACCATTTCTGCATCCAACGTAAATGGTTATAAAGCATCCTTTGCACTATGTGAAAAGATTGCACAGAAACCATTTAAAGATATTAAATTAGATGATCTACAGAGAGTAGTGGATACCTGTGGTAAAAACTATCCCACACTTCGGAAGTTGTTAGTATTATTCCATCAGATTTATGAGTATGCTTTGAAGCACGAGTTAACTACAAAAGATTATTCCGCATTTGTTGATATTCTAAAATATAAGGACAGGAATCCGAATAAGGCTGACCGAAACCGCTTTACCAAGGATGAAATCGACAAGATTTGGTCTATGAAGGATGATAAGTATTATCAAATAGTATTAATGTTAATCTATAATGGTGTGAAAATTTCTGAGTTATTAGATTTAAAGAAAGAAAACGTACACTTAGATGAGCAGTACTTTGATGTAATTGATAGTAAAACAGATAATGGTATTCGGAAAGTTCCTATCGCAGATAAGATGTTACCTTTCTACAAAACATGGTTTGATGATGGTATTGCTTCCGACTATCTGCTACACCGCTTGTAGAAACGCACAAAACAAAAGAGATGTTCTTTGAACAGATACTTCTATTCAAAAAACATCTCTAAAAGTTTTTTAATGTCTATTGTGTGTTGCTTGTTACTTATCGTTTCAAACTAAGCACTTTTCAGTAACACCCTCAACTCTTGAAATCCAGCAAATAAGCCATTTTCCAGATTTCCAAAAGTTCCACAGATTATCTCTTTGTTAACGCTTGGATAGCTTGAAAAGCCCGAAAACAAGGGATTCCTTACATCATTTGTTGCATACTTGTTTTACACGGTAGACTACTCAGGACGTCCCACGACATCTCTGTACTTACAATCCGCATATAGCGTTAATCGAAAGGAGCCACTTATGACTAAAATAATCTTTGCAATGTATAACCCTGAAACCGACTGCGTTGAGGTCAGCCTCAGCGAGAATATCCACATTTCTTTTAACTGTCAAAAATGCAATGCTTCCGTTCGTCTGAACGAGCCTTCTGATATTGCTTATCTTACAAGGCTTGCCAGAGAAGAACCGGGGCTGTATGCAAAATTAGCTTCCAGAGATGGCGGATTGCAGGGGTATGTTGAGGCGATGGGAGAGTTTAATTAGTGGGTTCTTCATCTACTATATTTTTATTTGAACACTTACTGAAATAGAATACAATTTTATTCCAATCAATTTGAATAATTGCTAACCCCGTCAAGAAACTATTATTTATTAAGTTCCAAGTTTCAGCATCAATCTGCTCTTGATATAACCACACGTTTAGGCAAACAAATATTAGCATATACATCAATAAGATTTGATTTTTCAGTTGTTCATCATCATAGGCTTTGCTTTCATCCTCAAATCCTAACATTTTAGCAATAAACCATTGATTAATTATTTTACCGAATATTCTATAAACCACTATAAATAAAGAAAACATACCATACAATGCTAACATACCATATCTTTCACCTACCAACTTCAAAACAATGATTGTAATTATCAAAAAAATGGTTGCACAAACTGACATAGTAACCACAGTTGAAAATATATTCTTAAATCTCATGGTTATAAAATACGCCAACATTGTACCAGCAAATAAAAATAATCCAAATCTAAACGATTCATTAAATACAAAACCTGCTATTAAAAAACCCACTATAACTAACACTAATTTCCAAAATAATCCATCATCAAAATTAATTAATTCTAATACTATTCCAAACATTATAGTTTCAATACAAACAACCATATATGCAATATTTTCATAAGAAAACTCTTGTAAATTATTTCTGTATAACAAAGAATATATGATAGTCCCCAACACTACAAGTATTATACCAATAATCATTGAAATGATATGAAATGTTTTACTTTGATTTTTCTTTAATACCATATCGTTCACTCCCCTTTTTATCCGCTATTATACAACTTACATTATTATTACCTTTATCCATATATAGTGAATAGCTAATCAACCAAATATTCTTCAAACTCATGTGAGACATCTATTTTTAGCTCATCTTTAATTTGATCCGAAAAAACATATCCGCTATAAGTAACTTCAAATATATTTCTGTTAATCATTTTAATATAACCTTGACTCACTAATTCAGATATAGCACTCATCCACCTTGCAACATTTCTTGGATCATTCTTCTTTGTAAATACAACCTTATCTACAACAATTGTCTTTCCTTCCAAAGACGAACTAATTAATATCTGTTTAGTTGAACTTTCTGCCGCATACACTAACATGACACAAGAATCCATATTAATTGTCTTTTTATCATTTTCATTTACAATAGTATCTAGCACAACATTTTCTATAGTCTCATCTATTGCTTCCTTTTTCTTGCAAATTTCACTTTCTATTTTTCTAAGAAAATCCCCACGCTTTCTTTCCCAAACTGTGGATGTCATTTCTCTTAATCCAAATTCCTCTGTAAGATTCTTTCTCAGCTCTCCCAACCTAAAATTCAATGTTTCTTTATCATCATCCAGTTTTATAGAAATTTGTGTAGAATCTATACATCCTGCAATATCACTAAAATCAAACCCTGGCAACAATATTCCACTCCACTTTTGTTTTAAAGCCCATGCTGCACCCATTTCATTTAAACAAGCTGCACTTTTATAATAATTTTCAGACAGCATAAACATTACATGTAATTCACAATTTTGAAATTTATCTACCAACCACTCATACACTTTTCCATCAAGTGGTATGCAATATGGTGGTATCGAAGAACAAATTATCTCCTCTTCATTCAATCCCAAATCCTCTAATAATTCTACAAAAGATTTAACATAACACCGATCCGCTGTAGCATGGCTTATAAAAATTATTCTCTTTTTTTCAGTCTCCTCCATATTAGCAACCTCCTCATAATAATAATCAACATTGTCAAGAATTGCCTTTAATGCTCCTACCAATTCTTCAAAATGTTTTCTATCTGAATATCCATCAAATTTATCAAGAATAGATACTGTGTTTTCAATAAACTTATCTTTATTAATCTTTTCCAACTCTAAATATATTGCCTGTTTCCATACCAAAAATTCTGGCACATCATATAACACAAAATCAGATTCAAAAAATCCTTTAACATGCACTTCGTGTGCCAATGTTCTTATTGTCTCTATTTCATTTGCTAATGCCACAAGTCTTTCTTTCATAAAAATCTGCCTTTCAATAATTATCTTACTACCTTGGTCCCATAAACTTGTCCCCGTTAAGATGAATCATATGCTCTGGAAGTTCTGCAATCCATACTTCCGTTTCCCAAGCTAGCTCTTCTGAAAATTTCTTATATGTCTTAAAATCCAAAAATGCTGTGACATATATCTTTCCAGCTCTAACATCTTTTGTTAGTTCTTCTATTTCCAAAATACGCTTAGGATCCATAGGTCCAACAGATGTTACAGACTCAATAAAATAAATCCAATTCTTATCTTCACGATACAATACCACATCCGGCATTTTATCATGTAAAGTAATTTCAAACCCTAATTCAGTTAGCTTTTCACTATTCTTTACTAAATCTTTTTCAATCGTATCACCAACATACAAGCATTCTGAATTTGGTGCAAATCTAGGTGCAAATTCTTCTATAATCGCCTTTTGCAATTCATTATGTTTTCCCGCTGAAAAACTGAAATCGGCACCATTAATTTGAACTGGCATCATGGTCATTTTCTTTTTTGATGCGTATATATCAATTAACTTTTCATGATAAACCAAAAATCTTTTCATAGATTTTTCCCACTCTTCAGTCTTGGTAGTGTCAAAAGACACCCCTTTTTTTCTATATAATTCTTTTATTTCAAAGGGTTTTGCACAAAAAAAGTGACTACCCCCTAAATAACCAGTATAATTGAATCTACGACAAAACAAATATCCGTATAGAAAGGTAATCA
>JAFQOE010000069.1 GCA_017395635.1 Lachnospiraceae bacterium
ACGGTCTGCGGAAAATGCAATAAATGAGGTTTACCGATACATCAATCGGTCGAATCTGTATTATATGATTGAAGTGGATATAAAAGGATTCTTCGACAATGTCAATCACACCAAACTGATTAGACAAATTTGGGCGATGGGAATTAGGGATAAGCAACTTATCTGCATAATCAAGAAGATACTAAAGGCAAAAATCGAAATGCCCGACGGTACTATCTTGACACCAACAAAAGGTACACCGCAAGGCGGTATTATTTCACCGTTACTTGCCAATATCGTTCTCAATGAATTGGATTGGCATATGGAAAGCCAATGGGGAGAAAATCCACTTGCGTACAAATGGAAAGGCGGAGTAGCACCAAATGGAACTTTCAGCAAAGGAAGCTCTTTTCGGGAAATGCGAAAAACCAATCTAAAAGAAATGCACATCATCCGATATGCAGACGATGTGCGAATAATGTGTGCTACAAAAGGTGAAGCAGAGAAAACACTATATGGAGTCGCAGAATGGCTCAAAAAGCGCCTTGACCTTGATGTTTCAATGGAAAAGACCCGAATCGTAAATCTTAGGAAGAAACCTGGAGAATTTTTGGGAATTGAAATTAGAACAAAAAGAAAAGGCGAAAAAGATGTCATTGTGTCCCATATGTGCCCCAAAGCAATTGAGCGCACTAAAGTTGCATTAAAAAAGCAAATCAAAGTCATTCAACGAAGCGGTGATTCAAACCAAGGCGTGAGAAACATTCAACTGTATAACTCCGAAGTCAGGGGAATACATAACTATTTCCGAATGGCAACGGATATAACAACGGATTGTCAAGAAATCCATAACTCGATTTACAAGGCATTGTATAATCGGCTCAAGCCCCTAAAGAAATGCTCCTTAACACCAAGACAAGGAGATTATAAAAACTATGGCAGGTGCAAACGGATAATGGAATGTCACGGACATTACATCCTCCCGATAGCATTCGCAAACCATAGAAAAACTGTAGGTAAGAAGAAAGCCGTAAACCTATACACAACCGAAGGTCGAAAATGGAAACACGACAACCTAATGTTTCGAAACGCTTGGCTACTGGGAGAGCTTTACAGATACCCAGTAAGTGACCGTTCAATTGAGTATAACGATAACCGTGTTTCTCTCTTTGCGGCACAAAGAGGTAGATGCGCCATTACAGGCAAGGACTTCTTATGTCAAGAGGAAATACATTGTCACCACAAAACTCCGAGAGCAATGGGTGGCAAAGATGGTTATAACAATCTTGTGCTTATACTGGAAGATGTGCATCGACTGCTACACTCTACGAAGAAAAGCACAATTGATTTCTATTTGGGTTTACTCAAGTTGAATGACAAGCAACTTAATAAGCTTAATCAGCTAAGGGAACTCGCGGGATTATCTGCGCTCCGCCAAGGAAGCGTATTCTAAGGCGAATGAAGGCTGAAATAATTGTAAAATTGTGATGTTAAAGTGATATTAAGTGAAACGATGGAACGCCGTGTGCGGTGAAAGTCGCACGCACGGTGTGAACCGGGGGAAAAGCCGGACGAATTAGGTTAAAAATCCATTAAAAAAGCGAGTACTTAACAAGCACTCGCCACGGTTGAAATGTGAGAATTA
>JAFQOE010000115.1 GCA_017395635.1 Lachnospiraceae bacterium
ATAAACGTAAGTGAAATCGTATAATAAGTTAAGGTGAGCATTTTGCGATAAACCCTTTATTTTCAAGGCTTTCGGAGGATTTTATTAAAACCCTGTGAGGGTTAATAACCACTTATAAAAATGTGGTTTTCAAATTCAAATCTTCAGTTGCTTTCAATCTCTCCGTAAGACTGAAATTTTCACGTCATTTGTCAAGTATAATTATATCACTCTTGTGCTAATTCGATTAGTTTCTTAATGTGTATTTCCACGCTATCTAAGCATGGGAGTAGACAATTTTCATTATTCAATATCAATGGTAATTCCGTACAGCCTAAAATAACCGCTTCTATCCCATACACATTCTGCATTTTTCTAATTATGCCATTGAACTCTTGTAATGTAGATTCTTTCACTATACCTAATTCAAGTTCTTCATATATTCTTTTAGCAATAAGTTCTCTGTCAGCCTTATCTGGAACAATTACATCTATCCCCGATTGTAATAAATCCTTTTTCATAAAATCCTGCTCCATCGTAAAAATAGTTCCTAAAAGCCCAACCTTTTTATATCCACTTTCAATCACTTCACTACATACAGCTTTAGGAATACTCACCAATAAAACTTCCGTATTATTTACAATTTCATCATATACGATATGCATAGTACCTGCTGTCAATGCAATGATTTCAGCTCCGCCATCATCTAATATCTTTACTTTTTCAGAAAGATAATCCGCTAATTCCTTATATTGTCCTTTTGAGACTAATTCCCATGCCTTACGGAAATTAACACTCTCAATTGCTACCTCTGGCATATTCTTGCCACCAGTAGCTCCATCTATTTTTGAATTCAATTCTTTATAATACATAACAGTAGATTCAGGACCCGTTCCACCAACCAAACCTATTTTTTTCATTTTATATGTTTACTCCTTCTCTTAATCTCTAATTAACAATTCGTCAAATTCAAATAATCGCGTGTTTTCAACTCTTTACAAAGCTGAAAGTTACTTCTCTATTTGATAATATAATCTTTAACCAATTTCTTATGATATAACACCATAATTACAATAGGCAGAAGAAGGCTTCCACAATAAATAACAACAAGAAGCGGCGAATCACCTACAATTACTCCACCTACAATCCCCAAAACTATAGCTATTCCATATAAAATCCACATGATTCCATGTTTTTTATTCCACTTTTCAACATCTTTAACATTTTCCTCCATCGGTGGTTTTTCTCCTGAATAAAAAGCTACAGGCTTTTTGCTTCTAATCTGAACCAAGCCAATTCCAAACATAAACATGGCACATATTCCCATTACAATACAATATATCATAATATTTCCTCCCTTAAATTCAAATTTTTTCGTTCTCAATAATTGGGAATTTCTGATTATAATCTTTTTTCAATATTTCTCCAACTATGCGTAGTAAGACAGCTCGTGTCCAGCCCTTTGACCATATTTTCCCATAGTTTATATGGAACTGTTATTGATAGATAGTCTTTAATTGTTGCGCTCCTCTGAGAAATATCAAACAACCCCATAATTGCATAAGGCTCTTCCTTATCCATTTGCTCCACCGCATATACGATAGAATGGCACGCTGCACCAAATGGTGCAAGAGTATTGACTGCCTTACCGTTATAGAACCCTTGCATTGTAACCAGTGCTGAAATCTGGTCAGCATTTGCAAAAATATATACCAAATCAGGAGTTCCGACTTCGCCCCATTTACTTAGAGGTGCAAATACAATTCTTGGATATGCTTTTTCAGAAAAAGGCATATTCTGTCTCCATTTCATCGCCACATCTGCATTACAGAAGAATCTTTCACCTTCTCTAAGCATCAGTGGAGCACCTTCAGGTGTTTTGTCCCCCAAACCTTGGGAAAGCATCATATGGATGTTAGGATTCAGTCTTGTGAAACCATCACCGAAACATGCACCTACAGCACCTCCCGGACAAGTACAACCAGCTTCATCCATAGAAGTGATTTTTCCTTTTGCTGCCGCCATTACAAATGGAATTACACAGTTACGCTTAGCCGGATTAGCTTCCAGTTCACATTCTATAGTTGTATTTCCAAAGAATATGCCTACAGGTTCTAACTCCAGATGCAGCATTTCAACGAGTTTCTTATCCATTACTTTTACCTCCACCAAATTCAAATTTTCATCTTTAATCTCAAAACAAATCCTACTTTTTATTACAACTTATTTGTATTCCATATACAAACCATATGTAAAAATACCAAAATACAAGTGACCATATCGGATAAGCAATTGCGAATAGTTTCATAGCCACTGCTACTATTATCATTAGAATCGAAAAAATATTTACATATATCCATTTTGTTTTTCTATCAACAACCAAATTAACAAGAGTAGATATTATGAATGACACATCCATTGTTAAAATAAATACTCCTACAATATCAAACCATTTCAGTGCCATACCTTCATAAAACACTCCAGCTATTGCAAGAGTCGTAGCAATAAAAACAAAATACTTTAAGATTTTTGATACCTTACACATATTTTAACCTCCTACAACTTCAAATTCTTGCATGCTTTCAATCTCTCCACAAGACTGAAATTTACCTCTCTGTTAATGCTTCAACAATGTTTTTTTCAATATATTCTACTCTGTCAAAAACCATAGGCTTAAAATGTGCAGTTATGGCTACTACAATTTGATTTTTTCTATCAACATATATAATATTACCACCATCACCAATAGCGGCAATTACCTCACTTGTTCTGTGAGGAAGCCACCACAAAAAACCATAATCCTGATTTCCAAATTTCTCATCGGTAGATATGTAGGATTTTGTCATCATTTTAATCCATTTCTCACTTATAATACGAATATTATTATAAACACCATTATTAAGCACCAGCAAACCTATCTGTGCCATTTCATAAGCCGAAAGAGATAATCCCCAACCTGCTGTTGGCATACCTGTCGGGTCCAAAAACCAAACCTTTCCATGGTCGTTTTTGTTCATTAAATACTCAAACTGGTCTTCTTTGCTCTCGCAACCTGCATTGCTTCTTGGTGCAATTCCTAAAGGTTTAAAAAGATATTCGTTAGCAAAGTCAAGCACATTCATATCACTTGTAACTCTGATAATTCCCAAAAGAATTTGAACACCAAGAGTGTGATATCTGAATTCATTAGTGATGCCTTTACGACCACCCAAAATATCCAATGTTGTCAGTGTCCAATCTTCCGATGTGCAAACCTTTGTCCAAGGTTCACTCTTTCCCTTATAGGGTGCTGTCATTGTAAGCAAATGTTTAATTGTAACTTTATATATCGTTTGTTCTCCTCTTTTAGGAATGTAAGTTTCCTTGTAATAGTCCATCACAAAGTCGTCTACACTTTTTATCAAACCTTGGTCAATGGCAATACCTATCAGCAATGATGTTACAGATTTTGTTACACTCATTACATTCATTGTATCTTCCTTTTTAAAACCATCTTTATACTCTTCAATTTCAAGTATGTTATCTTTATAGGCTACAATCTGTTTTATATTTATATCGTTTTTACTTGAATAAGTATCTAAAACTTTC
>JAFQOE010000116.1 GCA_017395635.1 Lachnospiraceae bacterium
ATTAGCCGTTTGTAAAAGTCTGAAAAGCCAGATTCCAAGCGGCTTTTTGAGTTAAATATATGATGATTTTTCTCCGTTTTTATGGTATAATTAAGTTGTAAAAAAGAAATAAACCAAACAAAAAACGGAGAAAAAATCATGCCTAATAATAAATTTTCGCAAATATCACTTTTTGACATTTACGAGGATGTTAATTCATCCTTTACAGAAAAGAAATCCGAACTTGTTTCCATGTTGGAACAACATATTGATTTCTCTTCTTTGATTCCTTATGCTTTTCATCGTGCTTTTTATCAAGGAACAGGAAGAAAGCATAAATATCATCTTGAAAGCTTTATCAAAGCTCTCGTTATTCAAAAGCTCTTTGCTTTTAACTATGACTCTCAGCTTATCCTTGTTTTAAAGTGTTCCGATGACCTTCGTAATTTCTGCGGCTTTGACAAAGTTCCTGACGGCTCATACTTTACACGCTTTAAGCAAAAGTACTGTACTTTCATTGTTGAATTGTTTCACAACCTCGTTGATTTCACTGAACCTATCTGCCGTGAAATTGACAACAAGAAAGCTGATTATCTGATTTTTGATACTACCGGTATTGAGCCCTACGTTGCGGAAAACAACCCTAAATTCTTAAATGTCAAGCTTAAAGAAGCTAAAAAACTCTCAAAAGCTTACCCCGAATACAATCCCTATATAGGTGTATATTCTTTGCTTCCGGATACTGCACAAGCAAATTCTTCTGTCAAACAACAGTACATAAATGGTCACTATTGTTATGCACACAAGGTTGGTGTAATGACTAATGGAATTGGCATTATTCGTGATATCGCTTTCTTTGATGATGATTTTAGAAAATTGCACTCTGATGTTGTATCAAAGAAAAGCGATAATCCCGATTTAGACAAAGAAATCAGTGATTCTCATTCGCTAAAGCCTGTCTTATCAGATTTTTTTAAAAAACATCCAAATCTTTCATATTCAACATTTTTGGGTGATGCTGCTTTTGATTCCTACGACAACTACACAATGTTGAAAAACGAATTTTCCTTTAAAAGAGCTTGTATACCCTTAAATAACCGTAATTCAAAAAAGAGTAATTCTTCTTATGACGAATACGGAACACCGGTCTGTTCTCTTGATAAAACACCATTTTCTTTTTTGGGCAAAAGCGGTGGCGAAAATCGGTCTCTTAGATTCAAATGGGTATGTCATAAATCTATACCCTGTGGTTCAAAACGAATTTGCACCTGTGAAACTCCGTGCACCTCATCTACGTATGGGAAATGTACATATACGTATCCCGATAAGGATTTCAGAATGTACCCGGGTATTCCCAGGAATACAGAGCATTGGGATAATCTGTACAAACACAGAGTATATATCGAAAGAACCATTTTCCTTTTAAAAGATTGCTTCGGGCTTGATTTCTTAAGAACCCACAACACACTTACCATTAAGGCTGATGTATACCTTGCTGCAATAACTCAATTAATTGGTGTAATCCTCGCTAAATCACTTCACGAGCTAAAACTATTCAAAAGTGTACGTAAGCTCATTAAAAAAGCTTCGTAGCTTTCGTGTTTCAATAACTCTCTGCTTGACGGTTTTGAAATACCGTCTTTTTGTGCTGCTTAATTTTACATTTTTCTTTTTGCATCATCCTCTTTGCGTGGGATTGCTTTTGTCATACTGTTTTTGCGGTACTTTTACAATCACCTA
>JAFQOE010000005.1 GCA_017395635.1 Lachnospiraceae bacterium
AAACCATTACTATTATACTTGGAGGTTTGATTATCTTTCAACCTTTCGGGCTTGCTTTGAGCTCGCCCGTTTTGGCTTTGCTGAAGCCGTCTTTAACCCCTGGTAGAACCAGGGGTTTGTATCCACACCTGAAGGCACCAATCAAAAAGAGCAGTTAACCTTGTGGTTAATTGCTCTCTGTCATATTTGCTTGATGCTTTTGTGAGAAGCTTTCCTGCAAGTCGGTCAATCGCCTTCGGTGAAAGCTTCTTTTTATTTGTGAGTTTGTATCGTTGGTCAACGATTTTGATAATGTCCTGATATTCTTTTGTGTCAAGGATATAATTGCTTGCATCTTCTGATACGGATGTTTCTCGCTTGATGGATGATTTCACCTTGACATCTGCCTTGTTTTGTTCTATAATTTCATTAAAGTAAGGTGAATCATTTGATAGCGATGGCACAAGGCTGCCGGATGCTTCCTCGTGGTTTACCTTACTTTTGTCATATAACAAAACATTGTTTTCGTTACTCATATATTTATTAAGGCTGTCTAAATAATATAAGGCGGTTGAGATAAGGGTTCACCGAGATTGCCTCTTATACGATGAGAGCAACGAACCTTGCGGCTTATATCTCTTGCATACATCTCGTTCATAATATTCTTGAACGGTGCAATTTCATTATCACCTTCATTACTGTCAACCAAGTCATTGACTGCTATGAATTTGATGTTGTGTTCAGGAAAGAAGTTGTCCGTATAGTGACCGACCGAAACATAATCTCTGCCCAGACGGGATAAGTCTTTCACCATTACGGTTGTTACATATCCCATTTCAATATCTTCAAGCATTGCCTAAAAACCGGGACGGTTGAAATTAGTCTCCGTGTACCCGTCATCAACATAGAACTTGGTATTAGTCAGCTTCAAGTCTTTTGCCTTATGAGAAAGCAATTTTTTCTGAGATGTAATTTGTCAAGGGTGTTTTCTGCAAACAAAAAAATAATTTTTCACATTGTTTGTGTATTGGTTTTTTGTGTAACTTGATATAATGCAAAAAGAACGGACTTCACAACAAGCCCGTTCTTTAATGTTGGTCGAATTATGTTGTTAAATAAGGTGTATTGATTTAAAAAATGCAATTATTAAGTGCGGTTATTTTTGTTAAACAATTATGTTGCCGTTATCCCAATTAAAAGTATCAATCCAAATACGTTTTCCTTTAAACAATAACCTTTCAGTATTAACTCCATAAACATTGTGTTTGTATTCCACATCAAATTCAAGATAAATTGTTATGCCATTCCATTTTGCTTTTTGAGTTCCTTTTATAGGTTTTATTTCAGATATTTCGTCTAACAAGTCAGCACTTTCGTAAAAATTGTTAGCCAATTTATTGCTATATTTATCAAAAACAAAAGTAGTATAACCAGTATTACAAGCACCAGAATCAACATTTATTGAAAAGAATCCTATAACTGTTATCCCAAAAACAATAATAAGTAAAGAGGAAATCAACACAAAAAGTTTGTTTATCTTCATAAGCACTCCGAAACAGAACAATATCGTTGTTTTATGATTATAGAGTTATTCTTTTTCATATATTGTATCCATAACGATAAGTTCACAATACTGTTCAATAATATTTTGATATGCAATTTCATTGTCTATAACATAACGAACGGTAGCTCCGCCATATTCATCGACACTTATTATTTCGAGATGTGTATATTCTTTAAGTTGCTTTTTAAAACTGTCAGCTATTGGTTTCTTCGCTGGTTTGTTACTTTCTGTTTTAATAAAATCCATACGTTCGCTATAAGTTATCACTTTACTTTTGTTATCAATAGTATAAAGTGAAGATGTGCTATAGCAATCTTCTGCCAGTTCATCAAATTGGGTGTTCATAGCAGAAATTTCAGAATCACTCATTGAAAAAAAGTTTAATCCAATTTGCAAATTATATGCATCAAACATTTCTTCAATTTCACTATCTATTTCATCGTTTGTAGGAGAAAAATTGTTGAGTGCTTCATATGTATCTCTTATTATTTCATAACAAATATACATATTGGCAGTTCCATTAATTGGACATGATATATCAAGTTCATCTCGTAAATACTCATCAATCTTGCCACAACCAGTTCTATAAGAAAGGCTATTCACTATATTAGATACAGAACCCTCAGTATCTTGATAAACATGTGCTTGCCAACCTCTTGCAAAATATCTAGCTTGCTCATTGAATGGCGAAACACTCATCATTGTTGCGGCAAAGTCTGCTGAATCTGATTTTGTATACTTATCGTCCCAATTAGCATAACCTATATCCGCAAGCAAGCATCCTGTTTTAAATGCATCTGCATAGTTTTGAGTGTTCGAAATTCCATATTCTGAAACAGCCCTGCACGCAATATTCCAATGTGCATATCCTCCAAAAGCGAATGCATTAACACAACCCATTGTACAAATAAGAATTAATGCGATAAAAAAAGATATGGTACGTTTCATTATAAATCCTCCAAAATTAAAATTCATTTGTATCGCTTATAGTAAATTCACCTTCAACATAAAAACCGCTCTGTCCTGCAGGGTGAGAAAATTTTACATAATAATTAACAATATCATATCCTGTAAATGTTACGATATAAGGAACACCTATTGGAATTTCTGCTGAAGCTGCCACTACATGAGAAAAAAGCACATCCTTCATTAAACTTATTTCTATACTGTAATCAGATGGATTGCTAATATCAGCCGAACTGTCTATCAGCATATAAAAATCTCCGTCATGGCTTTTGAATTTGTTGTTAGTGTAGGTGAAACTATTAAAACCAAATGTTCCAGAATAGTCACCTTGGGACAAATCCCATTTGTTTGAAGGTGGACTACCACCATAGGGTTGCATTATAAAATCATCAGATATCTCTTTTAGAACCAAGTACTCTTCATTTGTAAGTGCTCTAACCTCTATACCTATTTTGTCGGTTAATGAATAATCATAAGCGTATGACAAGGTAGGTAATGATAAAAAAACACTTATGATAAGTATTAATGATATTATTTTCTTCATTTTATCCTCCATTATTTGTACTTATTTAATCCTTTAAGTCAACTGCAATTATAATACTGTTTTATCTGCTATTTTGGTCGTTAAATCATTGATTTTTATACCAATAAGTCATTTTAAAGAATTGTAAATAATATCTAGATTAATAAAGCTTTTCAATATATCCTTCAAAACTTGTTGGACAATAGAATTTTAAAATATAAACTTCCGAGCTTGAAACGGTTACTGTCCACGATTCTGTCTCTCCGCCAGCAACTGTTTCGGTAGAAACAGACCAGTCAATACCAGTTTGCTGCTTCAAAAGTTTTACCTTTATGTCGAATGAGCATTCATTTTCAACTGTTATTCTCAATTTAGAAGCATTAGTAAAATAATAATTAGAGTAAAGATCAACATTTTGTGATGTGCCTCCAAAATTATATCTTCCTTCACTCCAATCCCATGCTTCATCAGGTTTAACCCATGCTGCCGGAGCAATTCCATATTCATCATCAAAATCTATTGGGTTTATCTCGTTGATTATTATATCAGAACAATCCGTAGCATTTGCATTTATAAACACCGACATAAAAATCAAAACGAAAGATAACAACAGAGAAATTGTTTTCTTGGTTTTCCTATTCATTTTCCATCCTCCTGATTGTAAAAGTAATTATTCTTTAATTATCCCTAAATGCATAGCGGATAAAACAGTTCATAAAATAGAATGACATTTTTAAAACTATAGAAAATTCTAAAAATAATCGAATAGTATTATCTGGATTTTTAATATAATTACGGATATTCTTTTTGCACTTTTGAAACAAAATCAGCCTACATAAATATAGTCTGAAAATATCAATTTTCTTACACAAAAATAATAACCAATTATTTCTGCATGCTTTTGTTGAATTTTAACAATATGTAAATGAATATGCAGTCATAACCACCGGCTAAGCCGGTGGCTTGATTAAGCCCTATAAGGGCTTCTTACCGGCAAGCATCTAAAGACGCACTGAATATTCTTTCTTCTGCATCTAATGCTCCACCGCCCGTAAACGGGCACTTACACTTCAACCCAAGTTTGTACTAAACTTTAGTTTTCTTACAATTGACTCGCTTCGCTCGATACTTGAAGCTAAAGCTTTTTACGAGGGTAACCTCCACCGGCAAAGCCGGTGGTTTCCAAATGCAAAAAGAAGCAACTTATATAAAAGTATATAAGCTGCTTCTTTAATTATAAACTTATACGCATCTTAACTTCTATTGATCCATCCTTCAAAATCTGACGGTCCAGAAAATCTCAAAAAATAGCTCTTATTACTATCAAGATTTACTGTCCATTCTTCCGAGTGCCCCGGTTCAATATAAGTTGTATCTGTAGAAATTTGTATGCCTTGGTCTCTCTTTATAATCACTCTAACCTTAAGTCTTTCGGTTTCATGCAAATTATCAACATGAATAACAACTTGCGATGCATTGGTAAAATAATAATTCGTATATAGATCTGACGAATCTGCTACTCCAGAGAATTCATATGGACCATTATTCCAATTCCACAATTGAGTTGGAGTATAAAGGGATTGGGGTGAAATCACATCATCTGTATCCACATCGGCCGCACTAGCTAAAGGCGAGCAGGCAAAAGTAAAAGATAATACAAATGCCAATATGGATATAAATTTTTTTGAAAAAGTTTTTTTATTCATTATTGACTCTCCTTTTTTATGAATTTAATAATTTTAGAACTTAAAACAAAGAAGATGAATCCAGTAAAAACACCTGTCAAATTAATCATAAAATCGTCAATATCCGCTGCTCTACCAATAAAATACTGAATTACTTCTATTCCTATAATAAACACACTTGATGCTAACAAAGTTAATAAAAAAGATTTGAATCTGTTATTTAAAAGAGGAAGAATAAAACCCAAAGGTAAAAACAATAAAAAGTTACCCAGCAAATTTGTTGTTTTTATTATATTCCAATCTCTTATTGCATAATTGGTGTTTTGGGAAGCAAAAAAATATTCAGAAATGGTTTTAAAAGGTATCAAATTTATAACATTATATATTTCATTATTTTTAAAATAGGATAATCCATTTTTGGAAATATGAACTGAATTACCGGTAGAGAAAAACAGATTAACAATTAATTCTTTATCATAATCAATTCTGACATTAGGGAAAACAGTCATCGAAAAAACGCCAATAATATAGCAAATAAATACAGCCAATAAAATTTCACGCCACAAAACCACATTTGTTTTTCTGATTTTTAAAAAGATGATTCTCATTGGCGTATATACTGCAAGAGTTATAAGCATATATATAGTCATTTTTCCAACAAAACTCAATATGTAACTCATTATTTTTCCCTTTCTGTTTGCTTACGAGTTAAATTTTTTTTGAAAAACTATTTATATTTTCATTATGTAACCTTCAAAATCAGATGGTGCATAAAACTTTAACATATAGGTAGAATCTTCGTCCAAAGTAACATCCCACGTTCTGTATCCATTAGCAGCAATATTTTCAGTGGAGACTGACCAATCAATATCAAAAGCAGTTTGTTTAAGCAGTTTAACTTTTAAGGTTTCAGTGCTATGATTGTTTTTTACATATATTCGTACTTTTGAAACATCGGTAAACAGATAATTTGAATACAAGTTGGACATTTCCGCAGAACCGCTAAAATTATATTGTTCGTTTGATAAATCCCAATATAAATTGGGCTTGTTTAATGTATACGGCGAGATATTCTCGTCAGAAGCAGATGCAGAAGAAGATAAAACTGAAGAAAACATAAGTGTAAAAACAAGTATAAGGCTAAAGATTATTTTAATATTTTTGTTCATTTTCTCATCTCCATTTTAAGATTTAAAAAAACATTTTTACAAATTTGTTCCTGTTTAATAATACGCACAAGAGTTTTGTTGCGTATTTCTTATTGTATAATGTTCAGCTAAACCATTGGAATCACCTCAGTTGTTTTAAAAACAATAATTGCCTTGCATAAATATAGTCTTCAAAAAACTAGTTTCTTACATAAAAATAATTAACAAATTTTCTAAAGTAAATTTGTAATACTTTCACAAATATTTTATAAATTAAAACACACCTTAAAACAATCAATTAGTTTAAGGCGTGTTTTATCTACTGATATCAGAAAGTGTTATTTTGAACTTTTATTTAAAATGTTATTGACGATGTTTCATTATAGCTTGTTTCTTCCGATGTAAAAATCAGAAGTGTCTTTTTTGCAGCATAATGTTCAGCAATTACACGATAGGTGTAACCGGAAGGAGGTGTGATTGTTTTAGCAAATGAATATGTGGCTGAATCTGAATACAGATCAGAGTAACAGTATGTTGAATAATCAGTCCAACTACCATTAACAAGTCTCTGTAATTTTATATAAGTGAAGCCGCATTTATCAACTTCATCAGAACCTTTTGTTGATGCAGTTATAATTAATTGCGAACTTGTTTTTGAAAGCCTAAGTGTTTTCTGGCTTATAAGGCCTGTCGCCCTTGCGTTAGAATTTGTATTATAGATACCTTCCACTTCTTCGATTATATCTTCATCTGATAAAATAATTGAAGAAGTTCCTGCTCCTTTGCTTTCTGTAGCAAATACAGAAAGATTAAACAAAGAGAATATAAATACAAACGAACAAATTATACAAATAAATTTTTTCAAATTAATCATCTCCTATTTAATTGTTTTTGCAAATTCTATTGCCTGTTCAACATTCATAGACGAAATAATTGTATATTCTGTATGCCCGTCTTTGAATGTTATTGTTCCTTTTTTGCTTTGTTCAAAAATATGAACTTGAATTCCGTTGATATCAATTGTTGTTTCATATTTGGCATTCGGGAACTCTGATTTTCCGCTCTCAACTATGGGATCATATTGGTTAATAGAAACATAACCTTTTTCGTTTTTATAACTAAAACTAATGGTCACAGAAGTAAGAACATCCCAAAACTGATATTCAATTTCAGTTATTTTTGATTCATCACTTAATAGTGCTTCCGGTAAAAGCACAGGATAAATACCGTTCTCTTTTAATTCCGCTGCAAGTTCCGTGCCAAGCAATTCATAATCATCTGCTTTATCGTTGCTCTTATCAAACCTGACAACAATATATTTGTTATAAAGTTCAACCAGTCCATCGAGAATGCTTACATCAGAAACCGCCGCAAAAACAGAAAAAGAACCAACTGTAAGAATAGCTATCGCAGCGGCTACTGCAAAAACCTTTTTGAAAGGTTTCGTAATTATATTATCTTTTGAATCACTTATCCTTTCTGCTTTGATTTCAACTGAGTCTTTTCTTTCAAGTTCGTTGAGAGCATTAAGGCAATACTCAATTAAATCTGCATCCATTTCATTTTCGGGTTTCTCTAATTCTTCTTCGATAATCTGTTCAAGTTTCTCTTTTGATAAGTCAAGTGATTTATCATTAAGAAACTCTAAAAAATTCTTATCGCTTATCATTAATTATCCTCCCTCATCTATATAGTCTGTTAAAATCAAAAATCTTACAAAAAAATATTGCATAAATTATTGGTTCTTTTTTTGTTAGTATTGCTGTTCCAGATAATCTTTTATTAGCTTCCTGCATTTACTTCTCAATCTGAACAATTTTTGATAAATGTTATTCTCCGTCGTGTTATACCTTCGTGCAATCAATACAATGCTTAACTTTTGTTCAAATCTTTCATTTAATAACCGCTGTTCATCTTCATTAAGCATTTGAATTATTTCTTCCTTAACACTCAAAATCTGTTCTTCGCTTATATTTGAGTTTTCAAATGCTGTATCATTCCAAAAATAATTGTCGTCAATTAAATCCTTTTCGGATAATGATATAACCTTATCGGAAGTTTTAGAAGCGAGACTATAAATATCCTTTATCATATTATTGGCAACAGTAGTCAACCAAGTTTTCGGATATTCTATTTTAGTTCCTTTATGTATTGCTTCAACCAAAGCAGTAAACACATCCTGAACACAATCATCAATATATTCTTTATGACTATTTAATTTATAATTACACAGTTTGCGAATGTACGGCTCGTATTCTCGCCACAGCTTGTCCGCTAACTGCATATTCCTTTCTCTTTCGTTCATATCCAATGTTATGATACTCCTTTTTACAAGCATATAAAAGAATGTTGTTTTTGAGTACACTCTCCCAATATATATAACGCATGAGAACTGACTTTTCAGTACAAAATTCAACAAAAAAATTTTGAGAAACGCAAATGCTGAAAAAATCCCCATATATACATATGACGAAAATCGGCAAATGTTACGCTCGGTTTTCGAGAATTTACAAAAAATTCATATTTGAAACAGATATTCTCAAATCAAATAATTATACCACAACAATATTGCTTTTTCTACCCATTAAGCAACATTGCGGAATCAGGATGCAAAACTGCCGATTTTGCCAAATAAAATGTAGTCTGTTCAGCCGAGAATTGCAATAGACTCCGCTACTTCGTTGACATACAACGCAACTTCGATGTTAAGCGGGATAACCCCACAACAGATTATAGTCTGTTGCAGGGATTATCTTTCATCTCTGCCGTGTTTAATGTTTTTCTTTCGGTTCGGAGTTGATTTGGCTTGTGCGAGTCTTTGTGATACCGAACGGGAATCATCAGGTTCACCGAGGAAATAATTAATATCACGGATACTGTAGTTAAATCTTGAAGTGACAAGCTCTTTTCCGTTACTGCGGATAATCTGACTGCTCTGTACTTCTTTATCGTAGCGAAGTTTAAGCTGTTCTTCACGAAGCTCGGCAGGGTCAAAGTCGGTTGCACTTTCTTTCCTTTCTTTGTACTCTGCAACAGCCTTTTCAATTTCTTCCGAATATTTTTGTTCCTGCTTTGAAATAACATCCAACTTCTTTTTCAAAGCAGCAACATAAGATTTCACATTCTCAATAGTGTATGTTTCGGTGCAATAAAGGTTATTTAATATAATTTTCTTTTCTGTTTGCAGTTCTTCAAGCTCTTCGGCAAGTTCGGATATTCTCTTTGCAAATTCTCGGTGCTTTAAAATCATTATCACGGGAATAGACTGTTTTTCTTTTATTAAGGCTTTTCTCTCGGTTGACTTTTTCTTGATTTCGTCAACAATATTCTTGTAGTTTTCAAGTTCGGGAGTTATGCTTCTTAATGTTCGGATTATCTCGTTATGCTCAACAAATCCCGAAAGAACCTTGTACCGTAAAACAATGAGATTCATTCGTATGCTTTCCAATGCTTCTGCAACAGCGGGAAGTGTGTTTGCAACAGCTTTCTTTAATTTTGCAAACTCGGATTTAAGAGTTCTCAATAATCGGTTGTCAGCTTTTATCTGTCTGTTAAGTTCGCACCTTTCGGAAATTATGCCCTTTTCTTCAAACCTTCTCGCAATTACTCCCTCGTGAACGGTAGGCTGTTCATCAAGACCTCTTTCGGAATGACTGCGGGAATCAATATGGTTTTCGGGGTCAAGATATTTATTTACTTCGTCTGCCCACGCTTTACGCCATAATATTAACTGCTCATCGCTATTCCATCGCTCGGAGATAGGATTCTGTCTGCCGTACTTTGTGCTTTTGGGATATTTTGATGCTCTTTCATAACCTTCCGCTTGTGACGGCGGAAGGTATTTCTTTTTGCCGTTTACCATATACGGATACTGTTTCTCCCAGCCGTCCGTAACGGCTTTTGCATATTCGGATGAAGTAAAGCCTTTCTCTTCTCCGTTTCGTATGCAGAGATATTCTTTTTCGGTTTTGTGCTGCCACGTTCCGTTTTCGTTAAGCGGTCTGATTGTCAGCATAATATGTGCGTGAGGATTGTGTCCGTCTGTGTTGTGGATTGCAACATCGGCACACATTCCGTCTGCAACAAAATTCTGCTGTATAAATTCAGTAAGTATCTTTTGCCAACCGTTTTTGTCAAGCTCAACGGGAAGGGCAACAACAAATTCACGGGCAAGTCGGCTGTCTTTTGTCTTTTCGGTTTCTTCTACCGCATTCCAAAGAACGGCTCTGTCAAGCCATTCTCTCGGTGCATATTTGGGAAGAAACACCTGCTGCCACACTAAGCCTTGTTTTCGTGTGTAATCGTGATTGATGCCGTCATAATCGTTGAGTATCTGAGAGCAACTCATATATGCCGAAGCTGCAACCGCACTTCGCCCCGTACCTCTGCTTATTACCTTTGCTTCAAGGTGGTATATTGCCAATAAATATCATCATCCTCTCTGTTTTGGTTTCTTTTCGCAAAAAGAAAACGGACAGCATAACTGTCCGCAAAATGCAAAAAGTTGTCGGTGACAAGTTTTTGCTTACAGTCGGCAGGCAGATGGAATATGCCGTATTGCGTAAGTAACAGAACACATAAATGTGTTTATGCCGACTGTACGGAGAATGTCTGTCAAAGATATTCTCCGAGCCCTCTGCAAGAGCGCACGACCACCGCTTGCCATTCGGCAAGTGGTGAGTAAGTGCGCCCTTCGGGATAAAAAAGAATGAGCGTCCCGGTTTCCCGAAACGCTCTGAAGGTTATATTGATTTTAATTTGTTGCACAGATAGCTCTCCAACTCATCAAGGCTCATTGAAGCTGACTGAGGAAAAGCCTTTTCAAGAATTGCACCTTCCTGAATAAGCCTTCGTGTTCGTGCTTTGCGTTCCTTTACTCTGTCTCTTGCCTGTGCTTCTTCAAGTCTGTGCTTTGCCTGCAACAGTTTTTTCTCGTTTTCGTCCATTTTGTACTCCTTTATACTGAAAATTTGATTGTTTGGTATCAACTGTATCGGTTTTGATATCGGAAAAGTGTAAAAGCAGTACCGCTTTATGTTTCTCTCCTTAATAACAGAGAAAACA
>JAFQOE010000070.1 GCA_017395635.1 Lachnospiraceae bacterium
AGTTGAAGGCAAGACGATTGGGGTTGATGAAGTCCCGAACGTGCCTATTAAGAATTTTATCGCACCAAGGGGAATTGATTTTACCAATCATACCTATACGATTATGGATGGTAGATATTATACGGTTCTATATATCAAGGGGAATGGATACCCAAGTAAAGTAAGAGCAGGGTGGTTATCTACTTTAATCAATGCTGGTGAGGGTGTAGACGTTGACGTCTTCTTGAAGAAAGAAAACAAAAGCAAAGTAATAGATAAGGTTGCGCAAAAAATTAGGCTCAATAGAACAAAGCTTAAAGACATGCAAGATACAAGTACTGATTACGAAGAGTTGACGAATTCAATTCAAGCAGGCTATTACATTAAACAAGGAATTGCAAACTATAACGAGGATTTGTTTTATATGTCGGTATTTATTACTGTTTCTGCAAAAACAAAGAAAGAACTTTTATGGCGAAAACAACGAGTGATAGATACGCTTAAAGCAGTTGATATATGCGTTTCAGAAGGTAAGTTTCAACAAGAAGAAGCGTTTAAGAGTGTAATGCCTTTTTTAAGTGTATCGCCAGTGCTTGATAAGAAAAGCAAGCGAAACGTTTTAACAAGTGGTGCAGCGTCTTCGTATATGTTTACGAGTTTTGAAATGTCGGATGATACGGGTGTTTTGCTCGGGGTGAATCAACATAATAATTCGCTTTGCATAGTTGACCTTTTTAATACGAAGAAAAATAAAAACGCAAACCTAAATCTTATCGGGACAAGCGGCGCTGGAAAAACGTTCACAATGCAGTTGCTTGCTTTACGTATGCGTATGCGTGGTATTCAATCGTTTATTCTTGCGCCTATAAAAGGGCATGAGTTTAAGCGAGCCTGTAAAAAAATAGACGGAAGTTTTATTAGAATTGCTCCTGGCTCACCGCACTGTATAAACGTAATGGAAATACGTCAAACGATTAGTCCAGAAATGGAATTGATAGACGGGATAGATTATAGGGAAAGTGATTCGCTGCTAGCAGGAAAAATTCAACAGCTTATGATTTTCTTTACTCTTTTAATTCCTGATATCACGAACGAAGAAGAGCAACTTCTTGATGAAGCGCTGATAAAAACATATAAAGATTTTGGCATAACACATAAAAACAAAAGTTTGTATGTGAACGGCGACAAAAAAAAATTTAAGAAAATGCCAGTCCTTGGTGATTTACATAAGAAATTAAAAGATAATCCAAGAACGGAACGGCTGGCAATAATCTTGAGTAGATTTGTTACGGGTTCAGCACAGTCCTTCAATCGTCAAACAAACGTGGATTTATCAAACAAATATATCGTCATAGATTTATCCGAATTAAAAGGTAAACTTTTACCAGTAGGTATGATGATAGCTCTTGACTACGTTTGGGACAATATCAAGATGGATCGTATAAAGAAAAAAGCGGTTTTCATTGATGAAATATGGCAACTTGTCGGCGCATCGGCTAATAGCCTTGCTGCCGATTTTTGTTTGAATATTTTCAAAACGATTAGAGGTTATGGTGGTGCAGCGATAGCGGCGACACAAGATTTATCTGACTTTTTTGGATTGGAAGATGGAAAGTACGGCAGAGCTATTATCAATAACAGTCAAAATAAAATCATTTTGAATTTGGAACATGATGAGGCTCAATATGTAAGAGACGTGTTAAAACTTACGAGAACAGAGATTCACGCTATAACAAGTTTTGGTAGAGGTGAGGCATTGGTTTGTTCAAGTGCTAATAAGATACCGATTGTTATAAAAGCGTCGGAAGAGGAACACGAATCCATTACGACGGATAGGGCAGAGCTTGAAGCAATTCTGCAAAAACATAAAGCAAAAGAATAAAGCAAAGGAGGTGAGGAGAAATGCTTTTGCTAGAGGATGAGAAAAATGTCATCAAATGGCTGTCACAATATGGGGCTTTAAGAAAAACGCAACTTATTAGAATGCTGCAAAAGCCTAAATCGACAGCCGAAAAAATAATAAGAAATTTAAAGAATGATTTGAGACTGGAAATATTAGGCGACGGATATTATATTGGATTGGATTCAATGTCTTGGCCTGACCAAAAGATGCTAACAGCGGTTTGGGTGCTTCTTGAATTTGTAGAAAAGATTGATCCGATGGGACATTATCCGGCTACATATCCATCTCAAATATTTTTCTTGAAGGAGAATGTCGGTTATGAAATAGTTGTGTTGTATGAAGATGAAACAAATTTATTAAGGCTTATTCAAGTAGATGAAGACTTGAAATATATTGTGGTTGTTCCGCATATTTCAATGGCAAAAAAAATAAAAGTGCCTAAAAATATGAACTGTTTGTTTGCTACCGTAGACTTCAACGGAGCGGAAGAACCAAACGTACATTTTTATACGGTAGAAAAATAAATAAAAAAATTAAAATTTTCGGAGGAAAAATAAAATGAAAAAAAACAAAAACAATTTTAAGAAAAAAGAAACAGAAGAATTTAAACCTTTTACGCCTGAAGTAAAAGAGCGTATTATTGAAAAATACAAGAACAGACCTAGAACACCTAGAGAAAGTAACAACTTATTAAATGAATTAATGCAATATACGAGGGATTACCAAATTATAGGTTGGTTTATTGAGGAACTTGACTTCCCTTTCCCTGATGACGAAGAACCAGCGACTCTAAACATAGTAAAGAAGATTGATAAAATCTTTGAGCAAGAACTTCAAAAATATTTAAGAAAAATATCGGATAGGGCGTGTAAATCGGGTAGTGTGTTTGCAGAAACGGACATGGGCAATGCTTGCCTAGAAATTATAGCATGTACCGAAAGAATTGCTAGACTTGCAAGAGAACTTCCAGTTTCTGTGGGGATTCAAAATGCAAAAGAAGAAGTAAATGAAGTTGTGGGCAGGGAACTTAAGATTATTGTAGAACAAACAAGGGAAGGCTGGCTAAAGGTAAAATTGCCTTTCATACTTCCTAAAAAAGAGAAAGGCTCAAGCGCATATTTACGCGATGTTTTGTATTGTGCATTGCAGGATTATTTTAGCGATAGAGAACCTGTGAAATTTGACCATTCCGTAATCGTGGTTAAGCATGTGTATGGAAAAGGCAGAAAAGATAGGATGAGATGCGACCATGATAATTTTGAGATAAATTTTATCACGGATGCAATTGCGCTTTTTGCTCTTCCTGACGATTCACCAGAACACTGTAAAATGTTCAGTTATTCGGAGCGAGGAGAGAAAGAGCATAGTTGTATTTATCTTGTGCCTGAACAGGACTTTATGAAATATTACTCACACCATATTATGAGGAATTTTTCATAATATTTCACCTCTTAGAGCGATTAAAAAGGCTACGACTTTTTGAATGAATGAAATCATTTTTCGTGTCGTAGTCTTTTTGATTCGCTTTCCCCTTATATAATAAGGGGAAGATGCTAAAAAAAAGTAAAAAATAAGGCGGTCAGAGTTTTAGCTTGACGCAAAATTTATAAAAACGAGGAGTATTGAAATGATTAAGTTTGAACCGGGCAGTCATCAATATTCTCTCATCTCAATACTTTCTGTTGTTGGTGAAATTCCGACGTCTGCATTAAATCTTGTTGGCAATGCTAGGACAATGCCAGACTTGGTGAGAAGACTAAACAAGAGACATAAAGTGATTGGAGAGGATGGGCAGGTAATTGATAATTGTCGAATATTAAAAATAGTAGGGAAAAGTGAAAAGAGAAGAATAAGAATTCATGGTTCGGCACTGGAATTGTTTGATTGGTTAGGTGAAAAGGAATATTATATGTCAGCTTTTCAGAACAATAAATTTTCAGGTTCCCACGGACACATTGAAAGAAACTTTCGCAATGCCGAAACAGTCATAATGTTTACTAAGGCAGGAATAGAGTTTCGCCCTCAATATTTGCCAGAATTACAAGGTAGGTATAAACTCAATCGGGTGTTAGACGGGGCAGCCTTTTATCCAGCCCGATTGGTTAAAGGATTTCAAGATTACAAGGAAGCCTATAAAAAATTGGCTTTCTCAAGAGTTGTGGGGATGCTAGTTGCTCACGATGAAGCTTATGCTGTCTACAACTTTAGGAGCCATTGGGATAATAAATCTTTTTGTGGTGAAGATAAAGCGCAGCAAGCGATTCATATGATTGTTAATCTTAACTATAAATTAGAACCAAAGGCTTCAGCAATAGTGATTGGAGATGATTTTAATGTTGCAAAAGATATGTTGACTTTAACTCATTTGGACAGAAGAAAAAAATTGAAAATTGCTTCAGTCTATAATCATCTATATTTTATTCCTAAAACCGATTTTGGAGTTAGGATGTTGAGATTTTTTTGCGTTCGAGATTTTAAGGAGAAAATAAATAGTTTCCTATATGAGAAAAAATATCTAGACGAAAGAAATAAAAAATATGAGTATGACATCTGTAAAGATAACATTTATTATTTATCTATTTTGGATGGCAATATTGGTCGGATGGAGCGTTATTGGAATTTTTTGAATAAGCATGGCGTTATAGGGAAAGTTATATGCTACCCGGAACAAGAGCAAATGGTCCGAAGTTATTTCGGGAAAAGAATAATTATTCAAAAGGTAGATATTTCAGTAATAGAAAAAATATTAGACGTAGATATGAGGGGGCTTTTTGATGAAGAATAAAAAACCTTTAATTATATCAATTGTTGTAATGGTGGGGTTGTTGGCGTTTTTCTATCTTTGTGGGTTTATAGCGCAAGTGTTTGGTAACTATGCGGACTGGCAAGAAGCAGGTGGTTTTATAAGTCATAAATTGGTTAAGCCAATAGACTGGAATCCATTAACCTGTATTGCGTACACATTTACGCCAAACGGATTAAAAGTCATAATCGGTTTAATACTTATTGCTGGGATTTGCTTTGGGATTTATAAACTATACGATAGGTTTGATGGAAAGGACAGGGATGAGAGAGGCTTTACTAAAAATAAAACTGGCACTTATGGAACAGCTTCTATGATGACGGAACGTGAAATGAAAGAGGTGCTTGCAGTATCAAAGCCAGAAGATGCTGATGGTGTGATACTTGGTGAATACAAAGGTAAAGTGGTTTCAATTCCTAAGGATACAGATATGAATAGGCACGTTGCAATTTTTGGTTCTTCAGGTACTATGAAATCTAGAGCAATTATTCGTAATGCATTGCTTCAAGCATTGAAATTGGGAGAATCGGTCGTTGTAACAGATCCGAAAGGAGAAATGTATACTGACACCGCTGAATTATATAGAAGAAACGGATATGAGGTAAAGGTTTTTAATCTGCTTGAACCCGAGCATAGTGATTCTTGGAATTGTTTGGCTGGCTTGAACGGAAATGGAAATTTGGCTCAAGTATTAACAAATATCATTATGGGAAATACAAGCGAAGGACAAGGCGAGCAGTTTTGGAAGGATTGTGAAAGCAACCTGTTGAAATCATTAATTCTTTACGTTGACGCTAAAAAAACTAATGAGCCAAATGAATGTAGTTTAGGTGGTATTTATGATTTGCTTGGTGTTTCAAATGATGAATTAAATGCTAAGTTTAGGGATTTGGGTCCTGAACATAAAGCGAATAGGGCGTACAATATTTATAAAAAATCTGGTGAAACGGTAAAAACAGGTGCGACTACAGGGCTTGGTGGTAGACTTCAAATTTTTCAAAATGACGAAGTTAGGGATATAACAACAAGGACTGAAATAGATTTAGAACTACCTGGAAAAAAGAAATGTGCTTATTTTGTAATACTAAGTGACCAAGATAGTACGATGGTGTTTTTATCATCATTATTCTTTTCGTTGCTGTTTATAAGATTGAAACGCTATGCAGATTCGCAACCAAACGGAAGGTGTTTGGTTCCTGTTAATCTTGTTTTAGATGAGTTTAACAATATAGGAAAAATTGGTGCAGCGGAAGACGGCTCGGATTTCGCAAAAACTCTAAGCACTTGTAGGTCGAGAGATATAAGAGTTATGCTCGCAGTTCAAAGTATTAGCCAACTACAAAATCGGTATCCCAATAAACTTTGGGGCGAAATATTAGGTAACTGTGACGTACACTTAATGTTAGGGTGCACGGATGAAGATACTGCGAAATTCTTTTCAAATAGGTGCGGAGAAATGACAGTAGATGTAAATACAACAATGACAATGCGCCGAACGTTAGCATTAGTGCAGGTAATTCCACAATACCGAAGTCAAGAAGGTATTGGCAGGAGAAAGGTAATGACACCTGATGAAATTTTAAGGCTTCATCCTAAAGAAATGTTGTGTGTGATTAGAGGATATAATGTTCTGAAATTAAGCAAGTGGGACTATACAAGGCATCCCATTGCTCCAGAAATTGTAAAATGCTCCATAAATGATTACACACCAGAACGACCTAAAACAAAAGACAGTGCAAATCAAAACGAAAATCAAGAAGAACCTATTGTTGTTACTGTATCAAAAAAGGGAAGAAAAGAGAGTAAGCCTACCGAGAAGACGGTAACATTAGATGGGTGCACTATTGATAGGGAGACGGGAGAGGTATTATCTCGCATCTATCCAAACGATATTTAACATGTAACATGCTCGCTTAAAGCGGGCTTTTTTTATTCCAGTTATAGGAGGTAAATATGTATCGTATTACGAACCGAATACGCGACGAACCTAAAAGTATCTATATGTAAAACCGAAACTAAAAATAAAATCAAATAAATTTAACGGGAGGATTTTCCAATGAAACAAAATAATAAAAAGAAGAATATGTTTGATGACTCGTCTGAAGAGATGGTAAAACAAATCAAGAAACTACGTGAAGTAGATTGCTTTGATTGGGCGAATGCATCACAACATCAAGACGGGGTAGCAATCAATGCAGAACTGATTCTCCCGTTGAATTCTTCTAAAACTCAAAAAGCCCCGAGTCTTGAGATGTTGACGGTTAAAAACCAAAACGCTGTAGCATTTAGCACTCATATCTCGGGTGGGCGCACCTGTTTTTTAGATCAAAACATTGCTGCGCTTAGTAAAAGCACCACTAGACCGAATCTATACATAGTTGATTCCGATAGGGACCTTTATATCCGCCACGCAAAATCATTAAAGCAAAATGGGTATGACGTATACTTATTGGATTTCAATGACGCCAAGAATTCGGACAGGTGGAATCCTTACGCTCCGCTAATATGGCGAATCAAATTAATCCGTGAGCTTGAAACCGAACTTGAGAATAAGGATGGCAAGTATTACGGAATCGGCGAGATGTTTACTACGTATAAAGATGTAAGAGCAAGAATTAAAGAACTCAAAAGTGAGTTGTACGACTTCATCTGCATCATTACGGAAGTGCTCTATAATACTGATATGAAATTTGATGAAGACATCATTGCGAAGGCGAAACAAATTATATCGGCATTCACACTTGCTATGTGTGAAGATTGTATTAGCAGTAAACTTGGCACGGCGCAACTTGTCGGAATCAATCTTTTAAGCAACTTTACTCTTTACTCAAAAGGGGAAGCATCAGATATGATGACGTATCTGACAGAAAAGAGGGATAGGCATTCGAGGGTAAAACATATTGTGAAAGATATATTAACCCCGTTGTCGGCTGACGACAAGGAAGAAGTGTTTATGATTGCTGAAAGACTTATAAAAACCAATATTCCATATGAGCTCGGCGTTTTGACGTCGGAAGACATTATCGAGTTGTATAAAGAGAGTGAAAATCCCAAAGCGGTATTTGTCATTCAACCTGAGCAAGGCTCTTTTATGAATGGCTACACATCACTCTTTTTATCTCAAGCGTATTCCTGTAATACTGAAATGGACGAAGCAGCGTCCAGGCAGATTCTCTATGCAAAACCCGATTTTGTAAGACCGAATTATTTTATCGTAAACGGCTACCAGAATCTACCGGATATTGAATTCAATTCCAGTATTTTTGAGTTGGATGACGCTGAACATAAACTGATTTTGGTTTCGAAGAGTTATAGGCAGTTACTTGCTAAGTATGGCGACTCTTTTGCTGATTGGATGAAGCACAACTGTATGGTGAAACTATTCTTAAGTGTAGACGATATGGAAAGTAGAAACGAGTATAGAGAGCTTTGTTGTGTCGGTGAAAGGAGTGAACCCGAGGATGACTATGTGCAGTCATTTAAGGAAATGGAACTCTTTGATAAAGTAAGAGGCGTAGGTAATGCTGTTGTGTCGGTGTTTATGAAACCACCGTTCATTACGCGCTTTACTTCTTCGGAAACTCTTACAAACGTATATTATCCCGCTGGTGAAATCGAATCAATGGAAGCAGAGGGATTATATTTAGACAAGAGAGTAGGCTTTGACATTGCCAGATATCTGCATCCGGAAGAATGATGAAGAAAAATAAAATCAGTATCACGGACAAGCACAATTCAAGTGTCATCCAGGCCAACATAAAGGAGGTGTCTTCATATGTAGAATTAAGCGTCGCTCAGATTATACAACTGAATAGGAAAACTGAATAAAAAAGCCGATGGTAAGTATCAATCTAAAAAACCGTCGGCTTTTTACTTTGTCCTTAAATCGTTTCAAGGTTAAAACGGTAAAAAACAAAAATAAAATTTTAATTATCGGAGGATAAAAATATGACAAACTTATTGGCAGCAGCCACATTAAATGAAAACTTACAAGGTATTATTACCAAACTTAACGAACTTATGAACTCGTTCTGGATTTACATCGTACTTGCTATGGCAGCAGTAGTTGTAGTTTGGGGCGCATACATCGGTATCAAAGTAGCAATTGCTCATCGCAACGAAGACAAGATTAATTCTCGTGGCATGGTTAAAAACCTTATCATTGGTATTATCATCATGTTTGTGATTGCTATGGGTGCACCGCTTCTCATCAACGGCTTGTCCGCATGGGTTGGCATTGAAAGCGCAAGCGCGGCAACTGTCGCCTTGGTAGCGTAATTATAGGAGGTAAAGGAATATGAGTCAATTACTTGCAGCAACGCTTGACGGCAATTTAGCCGAAATCGTATCGAACTTGTCAACGCTTATGGATTCGTTCTGGATTTATATTGTTTTGGCAATGGCAGCAGTAGTAGTGGTATGGGGTGCCTACATTGGCATTCGCGTAGCAATCGCAAATCGTAACGAAGACAAGATTAATGCTCGCGGTATGGTAAAAAGCCTTATCATCGGTATTATCATTATGTTCGTGATTGCGATGGGCGCACCGCTTCTCATCAATGGCTTATCCGCTTGGGTAGGTATTGCGTAAATAATTAAAACTTAAGACTATCCAGCAATTTGCTTAACCAGTCTTGTTTTTTAATTTAGTTTTATTATAATATTTTTTTAAAAATTTGCTTCATGTATCTCTAAAGATGGGGCGATAGGAAAAATTCTATCGCCCTTAAATCTTTTAGATGGGAAGTCGGAGGTATAACGTGGAAAAATTAAAGAGAAAGAATTTATTTTTTTGTCAACTGCTTTTATTAATAATTCTAAGCTTCTCATTAATAATACCGAATTCAATTATATGTGTTAAAGCGGAAACAATAGATGAGCAAACAACGGTATCAGTTCAAGAAATAATAGAGAACACCACATTTGTAACCTTTAGAAAGGGGGATGAAACATCTCAATATGGTAGGAATATGTTTGCTTGCTTCTACGTGCCAAATTCGGTGTATGAAAGTTCTTATACCTACGGTTTGGTGTTGTTTCCAAAAGATTACGGTGAGAAGCTTGGTATAAATAGTGATTACCTAAAAAAAGCAGAAGAACAAAACATTTATATAGCGAATATTCCCGCACCTGCTTCTTTAGCAGCAGAAAATGGACGCTTGTTTAAGTTTGGAATTGTGAATATTCTAGAGCAAAACATAGACCGAACGTTTTCATTTATATTCTATGCTCAAGATGTAGAAGGTAATATTGCATATGCGAAGCCTCAATTTGCAGCATGGTCAACGCTAGACGCAGAAGAATATACGGACGCACAAGTCATTGCCATGATTGAAGGAAGAGTCACAATGGAAACGAGTTTTGGGACCATTGTAGAAAAAATATCCGAACTGGTAAACTCGTTTTGGATTTATATTGTTTTGGCAATGGGTGCCACCGTGGTAGTGTGGGGCACATATCTTGGAATTCGAGTTGCTGTGGCTAAAAGAAAGGAAGAGCAGATAAATGCAAGGGGAATGATAAAGAATTTGGTAGTCGGCATTATTGTTATGTTTACCATAGCGATGGCAGTGCCGTTACTTATTAACGGGTTATCTTGGTGGGTAACCTGGTAAATTAGGAGGTAAGCATGACAGAAATAAAGTCAAACAAAAAATCAGTATCAAAAGTGGCATTGCTACTTGTAATACTGACAATGTTTTTATCAATTTTTATAGGAGTGAAGCCGGTAACTACATATGCAGAAACTCTTGAAAATGAGCAACAGATAACAGTTGAAACAATAGTAGAAAATACTGTCTTTATTACTTTTACAAAGGGTAAAAGTGAAGAAAAAGGTCAGAATATTTACGCTTGTTATTTCGTGCCTGAAGAATATTACGATTCATCACTTGAATACGGTGTAGTTGTTTTCCCGAGATGGTATGCAGAAAGGTATGGCGTAACTGGAAATTATATTGATGAATATGATGCACTAGGGCTGAAAGATACTTTAGCGATTCTAACAGTTCAAACACCTACGTTGTTGGAGGGTGGACGCATCTTGAAATGCGGAATACACAACATTCCTGAGGCAGGCAACAATTTGGAGTTGTCGTACATTTTTTATGTAAAAGACAATGCTGGGAACATTGGATATTCATCGCCTCATCATGCGGCGTATGGAACGTTAATTGCAGAAGATTATACGACTTCTGAAATAGCAGCAATGATTGGGCAAAGGGTTGTGATGGAAACCAGTTTTAAGCAAATAGTAAATAAAATAGCAGAGTTGGTAAACTCATTCTGGATTTATATAGTAATCGCCGGAGCGACCGTTGTTGTGGTTTGGGGCGCGTATATTGGAATTAGAGTTATAGTTGCGAATCGTAAAGAAGAAAAAATTAACGCAAGAGGGATGGTGAAAAATTTAATAATCGGTATTATTATAACGTTCGTTATCGCTGTTGCAATGCCACTTTTAATTAACGGATTGTCGTCTTGGCTTTCTTGGTAATGTAGGAGGTTTGTATGATAATATTTTTACAAGAATTTGTAATGCAAATCTTTCTATGGATTTTGCAAGCTGTGGACGGGATTATGGAACTGTTTTCATCATTGACGGGGATTAGTACTATTAACTATAAAGGTCAAGAAATAAATCTTATAGAGTTCTTGGTTGGTGATTCTACAATCAGTAAGGTCTTTTGGTGCGTCTTTATTTTGGCAATAGGGCTCTCTTGCATATTTGCAATTGTTGCTTTGGTTAAGAATATGATAGCGAACAACCGAAACATTTCCAGTATAGTAGGGAAATTCTTTTTGAGTTTGTTGGGAACCATGGCAATGCTTATTGTGGTAATTATCGGTATACTGATTTCAAACGCACTTCTTGTTTTAATTGCGCAAATCTTTGAGATAGATACGTCTATGAATCTTGCAGACACAATCTTTAATATGTGTGTTGGAGATTGGCTTAGCGGGTATTCTATTGCAGAAGTGGATTTCTCAACAATAACGGTTAGAGATATTCTAGGTGAATATGATCCGAATACAGTTTTTGGTGTATTCCCCACACAGTGGAAGATGAACGGAATGATAAACCCGAATACGTTTATGTATTTGCCAGCAATCTTAGTTGTCGTAGGTTTAGGTTTTGCTTTAGTTAAAGCAATTATAAAACTAGTAAAACGAATCTATGAGTTGGTGTTTATGTACGTTACAATGCCAATGTTTTTATCAACGTTACCTCTTGATGATGGTGCTCGATTTAAGACTTGGCGTGAAGCATTTATAACAAAGTTAGTGCTGACATACGGGACGGTGTTCTCGGTCAGCATTTTTGCTATTATCTTGCCAATGATAGCCAATATGAATATAGATGGAATATCTGTATACGGAAACACGATGTTTAAGATATTTATGATAATCGGTGGCGCAGCAACTATTCCAGCAGGGCAGGCATTGTTTTCAAAATTGTTCGGTTCTGGTGAATTTACCGATAAAAGTAGAACGATGTCGGTTAGAGAAGTCTATAACATCTTACATGGCAGTTACAATGCACAGATGGGTGGAGCTACGGAACTTTCGGGTTCAAACAAATACTCTGAAGATTTAAGAAATTTTGATTTAAGCGATGACACAGGAGGTGAATACAAGTGAGAATTATTCCAAAGAAAATAAAAGTTAGAAGCAACGTTTGGAAATGCTATTCAATGAAAGATATTTTTGTCGCATTAGTTGTATTTGCATTAGTTTTTGTTTCTATAACAATGGAAAATTGGGTTTTAGCTGTAATACTGGGACTTACGGCACTCGTTATGTTTATGCCAACGGGTGATGGTATTTTCTATACATATATCTTTGAAAATATTCGATTTGCAATCGGAAAGAAAAAGTATATAAAAACAGCAGAAAAAGAGAAAGAACGAATTGATGCAATCAGCGAGCTGGCAGGTATTAAAGAGAATGGTCTTTTGGTTTATAAAACTGGACATTACGGTAGAGTAATCAAGGTAGGGCAGAAGAATTTCAAGATTGAAGATGAACAACAACAAAACGTCGATATCGATTATTTTGCAAATGCTCTTAAGATGCTTGAAGAAACACAGTCCGCCGATATCGTTAAGATTGATAGACCTGTTACGTTAGACTCATTTTCAAGTGAACTATTCGAGAAACTGAATTCGGTTAAGAAGGGAAATCTTCCGCCGGATATTAAAGAAATGCGAGCAAACGTATTAAGCGAACGAATAGATAGAATTGATGAGCTTAATAATATCATCAAGCAGTATGCTTCTGAATACTACGTTGTTATTTACGGTAGAGATGAACTTGACCTAGAAAATACGGCCGTGAACATCGCAGCTGAAATTAACAAGTGTGGGTTGAGGACGAAAGTTCTAACTCGTCGTCCTGTAGCGATTTTCTTGAAGTACTGTTATTTCAGAAACTTTGACGAACGCGAAATTAACGATTTAACGGACGAAGAACTCATTGATTGGATAAAACCCGACTCAATAGAATTTAAGTCAAATAAGTACGTTATTAACGGTATTGAAGCGGCAATCCTATCTGTTGCGGAATATCCATTGCGTGTTAAGAACGCTTGGGGAGCTAATCTCTTTAATATTCCAAACACCAAAGTCGTTATGCACGTCAAGCCCGTAGATAAATATAAGGCTATAAAGCGTATCGATAAGTGTATTGGAGAAATGGAATTAAAGCAGATAACTAGCGAACAGGCAAGCGAAGCAAATACCGCGCAAATACATAGGCGTAGTATGACGGCATTGCTTGATAGTTTACAAGCTGAAAACGAATCGCTTCTTGACGTTACTCTTACGGTTACTGCATACAACTATTTGAATGACGCAAATTACAAAAAAGCAGTGAGGCGCTCGCTTTTAACGGGCAACTTTAAGCCGTCTATGATGTATGGTCTTCAAATTGATGCATTCAAGAGTGCTGATATTTCTCCAGTTTCAGTATTAGGAAATTATGAGAACGGTATTAACAGTAGTTCGCTCGCAGCAGTGTTCCCATTTGTCCGAAACTCAGTTTTGGATGAGGGTGGTGTAATGCTCGGCGAGAACATGGACAATAGATATCCGTTCCTGCTTAATATTTGGAAAAGAGGTAGTATGTATCAGAACAGTAATGCAATGATAATCGGGCAGTCTGGTGCAGGCAAGTCTTTCTTCTTGAAGTCGTTTATCGTTAACGAATGGTCTAATGGTACACGAATTATAGTGCTTGACCCTGAAGACGAATATATTTCACTTACAAGAAATTTAAAGGGAAATATTATTGACGTTGGTAGAGCAAAAGAAGGAAGAATCAATCCGTTCCATATCTATAAGATACTTACGGAGGATGGTGGCTCGGCTGAGCCTAGTATTACCTTTAATACACACCTTAAAATGTTGGAATCATTTTTCAAAATTGTTCTCGTAGGTGCGTCTAGCGATATTATTGAACTTATCAATAACTTAGCGGTAGAAACTTATCGTAGAAAGGGTATTACCGAGGATACGGATTGCACCAATCTCAAACCTGAAGATTTCCCGATATTTACAGACCTTTTAGAAACGTTGAAACTTGAACATGAAACGAGTGGTAAAGAAGGGTTTACGCATAGGGATTATAGAACGGCAGAATTGTATCTTCAAAAGTTTGTAACGGGTAGATATTCGGATATATGGAATTTACCTTCAACGCTTGTGGTTGAAGAAGATATTATCAATTTCAGTTTCCAATCTCTCTTCGCAAACAAGAACAATATCGTGGCCAATGCCCAAATGCTTCTGGTTTTCAGGTTTATTGAACAAGAAATCATTAATGCAAGAGAAGCGAATAAGTACGGAAAGAATCTTCGCACGATTATTATCGTTGACGAAGCACATTTGTATTTGGATGCAAAGTATCCGATAGCACTTGACTTCTTCTATTCAATGAGTAAACGTATTCGTAAGTACAACGGTTCCTTTATTCCAGCGACACAAAATATTGCCGATTGGAACGCAAACGAGGAACTACGTAGTAAAACGTCCGCAATTCTTAAAAATAGCCAATATATGTTTATCTTTAAGTTGTCGGCTCCTGATATGAAAGACGTAATTGAAGTCTACAAAGCAGGGGACGGATTTAACCAAGATGAACAAAAAATGATAATGTCGGCTGTAACAGGTCAGGCATTCTTTATTGGTTCATCTGAACTTCGCGCTGGCGTAAAAATTTCTACGGGAGAATATATGCAGAAACTTTTCAGTGAAAACAAAACTGGAGGTGACACAAGTGAGAATAAAGAAACGTCTTAAAATTATAGGATTGCTTCTTGTTGTGCTAATTGCGTGTTTAGTAGGCGTGTTTACTATAAACGCTCCTACTACCGCAGAAGCGGCGACAACTAAGAACTTTACCGTACAGTTTGATTACGTGAATAATAAAATTGTATCGACATTGGGTAATCATACGACGACTAAATATCGTTCGGGCAATAACGTAACAAGCGCATCGGTTTTGAACCATCAAGGCAAAAGTATGACTTTCCGTATCTATATGAAAGGAGATGATTATTCTGGCTCAGCGACGTTAAACGATGGTGGGTATTATAATGATACGGTAGCGAATATTTCTATCAATTCAACCTATACAGACCATACAATAACAGTTAAAAACAGCAGTGGAAGTCAAATACATAAAGC
>JAFQOE010000037.1 GCA_017395635.1 Lachnospiraceae bacterium
ATCACTCCTTGTATCCATTATAACACACAAGCACAAACAAGTACATACTAAAACGTAAAAATTTGACAAAAAAATAAGCCATAAATGGCTTAAATAAAGGATTCTTTATAATGTTACTAAAATACAAGTGTCAAAGACCCGGCTTGCATGAAATAGCCCTCCTTAATGTGAGTATAATTATACATTCTCAAAACGAAAAGTCAAACTGTCATAGGTAAATTACTCCTTTGCTATTTGAGGATAATATGATAAAATATGGTATTAAAGTGGGCTAATTGTGTAGAAATTTTGTGGTCCTCGTAGGAGAAAGTAATGGTTAAAGTATCTGTAATAATTCCTATATATAATGTTGAAAAATATATTGAAGATTGTATTTGTTCCGTATTGAAACAGACTTTGAGAGAGATAGAAATTATCTGTGTGAATGATGGAACGAAAGATAATTCTATGTCTATTGTTGACAAATACAAAGAGCAGGATGACAGAATTATAATTGTGAATAAGGAAAATGGTGGTTTGTCTTCGGCTCGAAATGCAGGATTAGATTGCGCAACAGGCGAGTATGTATATTTTCTGGATAGCGATGATATGATTGCAGATAATATGTTGGAATTATTATATAATCTGGCTTCGAAGGATGATTTGGATAATATATATTTTGATGCGGAAGCGATTTATGAAAGTTCGGAAGTGGAGAAGCAGTATCCACAGTACAAGACATATTATTGCAGACCGGGGATATTTACAGAGGTTCAAAGCGGACCGGAATTATTTGCCCGTATGGAGAATTTTAAGTATTACAGACCATCTGCCTGCTTGCAGATGCCCAAACGTTCCTTACTAATTGAGAATGATATTCGATTTAAGGAAGGAATTATACATGAAGATCAGTTGTTTTCCGTACAAGCGATTTTGTTGTCGAAAAGAGCGAAGCATGTAGCGATTCCGTATTATATGAGAAGAGTTCGTAGCGAGTCGATTATGACATCGGAGCAAGAGTTTCGCAGCTCCTATGGATATTATATCTGCTTGAAGGAGTATCAGGAATTTCTGAAACGGTTTGATTTTCAAAATCCGGATGTTATTAAGGCCGTCAGAAGACGTCTTCAGATTTTGCAGAATCTGGCAGTATCAGAGATTCACAAATTGACCTGTCAGGAACTGAAGAAGGAGATACAGGAATATCCGTTGGATATTCAATTTGGATATGAATTGTATGTGATTCGCGTATTACAGGAACGCCAGTCGCAACAGGAGAAGCAGAAGAAGTTAAAGAAAGAGATAAAGGCTGTTAAGAAATCTACAACCTTTCGCATTGGAAGACTTCTTTTGTTAGCACCTAGGAAATGTGTAGCTTTGATGCGAAATGTGTCAGAGAAGGGGATTTCCTGTACATGGTATGCAATTAAGAGAAGGTTGACAAAAGAACGTCGTGAGCTGTCACCCAACAAGGTATGTGTTAGCATAATTATACCAATATATAATGCAGAGAAGTATCTGCGAGGTTGTTTGAACCAGTTGAGAGTTCAGACGTTAGAGTCCATAGAGATTATTTGTGTCAATGATGGGTCGACGGATGGAACAAAAGCGATTTTAGATGAATACGCAGTGAAGGATAGCCGTATTAAGGTGGTACATCAGGAGAATCAAGGAGCCGGAATTACGAGAAATAAAGGTTTGGAGAGTGCGCAGGGAGAATATCTTTTGTTCTTAGATGCAGATGATATTTTTGATAAGAAACTGTGTGAAGATGTATATTATAAAGCTAAGTATGATATGGCGGATGTGGTATTGTTTGGTGCCAATCGTTTGAATATGCAAAATGCCGAACAGGAACCGATGGGATGGGTGCTGAAGGAGCAGATGTTGCCACAGAAGATGCCGTTTTCAATTAAGGATTACGGAGACAAGATATATCAGGTTACAACAGCCTGCCCGTGGTCTAAGATGTTTCGTGCAGAATTTGTGAGACAGCAACAATTACAGTTTCAGAATACCAAGAATGCCAATGATGTATTCTTTGTGCGTACTGCATTGGCTACGGCTAAGAGAATAACGGTGCTACGCAAGAAGAAATACATTACGTATCGATACAATGATGGCACCAATATACAGTCCGGTAAGAATAAGGCGCCGATTGAGTTTTATAAGGCGTTTAAGGCTTTGAAGGAAGAATTGTTGAGAAGAGGCATCTACAAGAAGGTAGAGCAAAGTTATGTCAACATGGTTTTGAAGGAAAGCTTGTTTAACCTGAGAACAGTTAGTGACGATGCAGCAAAGCAGGTTATTCAGGAAACGTTATGGAATGAAGGTTTTTCTTTCTTTGAATTATCAAAATATGACAAGTCTTATTTTTATGACAAGAAAGAATATGAGGAGTATCAAGAACTTTTACAACAAAGGAATGATACCTAAGGAATATAGAATAGCAGAAGGGTAGATCGTTATGTTAAATGCAGCAATAGTAGGAATTACATTATTGATTATAATGGGGCTGTCGCTCTTGTTTTATGTGGTTGTAAAGGTGACACCGGAGGAGAGCTTTGCTTCTGCGATTATGACAATTTTGGTTTTAATCTATATTGCAGGATTGGCTGGGAATACACAGATTGCAGTATGGATTGTATATGCGTTGTCAATAGCAGGAACGGTGGTGTCTGTTGTTAAATGGGGGAAGAAAGATGCTTGTTCCTTTAAGACCTTCTGGTCGCCTGGAATTATCATGGTGTGTGGTTTGGTAGTCTTTGCGGTAGTTGTGTTTAAAGGAATGCATGTGTATAACTGGGATGAACTGTATCAGTGGGGAAAAGCCGCCAATTACATGGTGGAATATGACAAACTACCAAGCGGAGATGCTTTTGCAGGTCAGTCGGTGTTATTGTCCAGTACAACATTTTTTCATTATTTCATAGCTGATTTGAGTGCAGAGATAACGGGTGTTATTACAGAAAGTAATTATTATGTATCTAACCTTTTGTTGTGGTTTGCGGCGTTGATATTGCCGTTTTCAGGTGCGGATTGGAAACAGTGGAAACGGGTTTTTGCATTTGGGGTGTTTCATTTTCTTTTGACTTCGATTATTTTTGTGCAACCATATTATAATATCTATACCGACCAGGCTACATCTTATTGGGCGGGCGGAATGATTGCATGGCTTGTGGCAGGTAAATGTCATAAGAAAAATGTATATCTTATTCCACTGGTTTTGATTAATGTAGGCTTGATGAAGAGTATGGTGGGACCGTTATTTGCAGTTATTGTTGTATTGTCAATTATTGTATTGTACATTGCATCCTGCAATGAAGAAGGTAAGCCGGTTATTCCGGGTGGTTGGAATAAAGTATTGTTTTCAAAAAAAGGTTTGTTTGGAATGTTGGCTGTTCTGTCACCGTTTATATTGATGGGGGTATGGTCTGTTGCAACGAAGGAGAATGGAATATTCCGCTTTAACGGTGGTGTTGTTCAACCGGGAGAAGAGAATCGTGCTGCGCTTACATTGAAATCGATGATTGGATGGATTTTTGAGTCTGTTACGTTGAAAGAAGACAGTCTATATCTTTCGTATGGTGTGTTTTTTATCCTTACTGTGGCAGTCGTGTATATCTTATATCCGCTTGTGTTAGATACTAAAGAGCGACATCGCTATCAAAGCTTGATGAGAATATATCTTGTTGGTTTTGCTTTATATTTTGTTATTATGTACATCGCATATATGATGGTATTTGGATATGTGGATAGTATTAAAGCGATGTCCTTGAATCGATATTTTTCGGATTATATGATGTTGGGAGTTGTACCGTTGACGGTACCATTGTTCAAGTGGACCAACAAAGAAAACAATATGTATATTAATGCAATCAAGAAAGCATTGGTGGTAGTGTTTACACTATGTATTTTGTATGGAAGTAGTGATTATCTCTTGCAGAATATGGTTCATGTTTATGCTATGGATATTCCGAATTATGCTGCCCGTGAGAAAATGATTGGTTATTGTGAAGAAATCAAAGAACTTACGGACGAAACCGGAAAGATATATTTTATCAATCAGAGAAAATCAGGTTTGTTTACACTTGTTGCGGATTATGAGATGGATGAACAAGTGACTAGAGACGGTATGTGCTTCAAATTCCGTAAGGATACAAGTGAACCGATATTAGGATTGACGGAATACCCGATAGAGACATTCCCGCAGATATTAAGAGACCAAGGATATTCATATGTTTGGGTATATTCCAACGATAATTATTTCAAAAACAATATGAAAGAATTATTTGGTCTGAAGAAAATAGAGAATGGCAATTTCTATAAGGTTGTTGTATATGAAGATAGGGTAGAATTGCAGTACCTTGATAGGATTAAATGATAATGAATTTCGACGGAGAGAATGATGAAACATACATTTGTAATATGTGCATATAAGGAAAGTCCATATTTGGAGGAGTGTATTAAGTCTTTGAAGGAACAGACAGTTCAGTCAAAGATTATTATGATGACATCAACCCCTAATGCTTATATCGAACAGATGGCGAAGAAGCATAATATTCCTTTATATATCAGAGATGGAGCATCCGATATTGTGCTAGACTGGAATTATGGTTATAATAAAGTTACAACACCATATCTTACAATCGCTCATCAGGATGATATATACTTGCCGGATTATACAAAATCTGTATTAGATGCATTTTGTAAATCAAGGAAGCCGTTAATTTATTTTAGCGACTATGGGGAAATTCGCAACGATGAGATTGTTACAAAGAACAGATTGTTACAGGTGAAGCGAATTATGTTGATTCCGCTAAGGTGTCGATTGTTATATTCCAGTGTGTTTGTGAGAAGAAGAATATTATCTTTTGGTTCTCCGATATGCTGTCCGTCTGTTGCCTATGTGAAAGATAATCTTCCGAAGGAAGTATTTCGACAAGGCTTTCGCAGCAATGAGGATTGGGAAGCCTGGGAGAAATTGTCTAATTTAAAAGGTGATTTTATATATGACAAGAGAATTATGATGTATCACAGAATACATGAAGATTCTGAAACGTCAGCAATTATTCAGGATAATAAACGATCCGATGAAGATATGGAAATGTATAGTAAGTTCTGGCCGAAACCGATAGCGAAACTATTAGTTAAGGCATATGCCAGTGGTCAGAAGTCAAATGATTTGAAATGATGGTGATACAGTTATGAAAATGTTAGCGATTATACCGGCTCATAATGAAAGAGAGAGTATTATATTTACCGTAGAGGACATTAAGAAAAATGCACCGGATTTTGACTATGTGATTATTAATGATTGTTCGACAGATAATACGATGGATATTTGTCGTTATCAGGGGTATAATGTACTGAATTTGCCAATCAACTTGGGGATTGGTGGTGCGGTTCAAACTGGATATCTTTATGCATATCGTAATGGGTATGATATTGCAGTACAGTTTGATGGTGACGGACAACACAAAGCAGAGTATTTGAATGATATGGCTAAGTGTTTGATAGATAATCAGTTAGACATGGTGATTGGTTCGCGTTTTATTGATAATGCTGGATTTCAGTCCACATGGATTCGAAGACTTGGAATTCGATATTTTACAGCTATGATTAAAATATTGAGTGGTAAAACAATTACAGATCCAACATCCGGTATGAGAATGTGCAATCGGAAGACGATAGAGATGTTTGCTAATGAATATCCAAGAGATTATCCGGAACCGGAAAGTACAATGCGATTGATTCGCCACAAGCGTAAGATTGCAGAGGTTCCGGTTGAGATGCGAGATCGTCAGGGTGGTGTTTCCTTTATTTCGCCACTAGTATCTGTATATTATATGATAAAAGTAACTCTTGCTATTCTAATTGAAAGGATGCGATAGATTATGATGACTACAAGATTTCAGATCATTCTGATTGTCGGAATTGTTCTGATGTTATTATTAATACTTAACATGATTCGTAAAAGAAAATTGGAATTAAAATATTCGTTAGAATGGCTTATTGTTCTGGTTTTGTTACTAATTATAGCATGTGTACCGGAAACACTTACCAAGGTGGCAAGTACATTGGGAATATATTCTCCTGTTAATATGATATTTTTCCTTGGATTTGTGTTTGCACTTATTATTATATTTGTGTTGACTGTAACGGTTTCAAGATTATCTGCAAGAATACGACGTTTGGCTCAGATTGTGGCCATGCTTAATAGTTACATGGGAGAACCGATCGAAGATGATTTGAAGGAAAAGATTGAAAAAGAAGTAAAGGAAATTGTATCTGATAAGCTTAAGTGAAGGTGAGGAAGAATACAATGGAGACAGCAGGAAAAGTATCGATTGTTATTCCGGTATATAATAATGAGAAATATGTAGAAAAATGTATAGAATCCGTATGTACACAGAGTTATCAGGATTTGGAAATTATTCTTGTGGATGACGGAAGTACCGATTCGTCCGGTGCAATATGTGATCGATATGCTGAGCAAGATAGTCGCATCATAGTGTTACATCAAGAAAATGGTGGAGTATCAAATGCAAGAAATAATGGTATAGATATGGCAACAGGTGAGTATCTTACCTTTGTGGATGGCGATGATTATATTGGGACAGATTATATTGGTGATTTGGTGAAGTGTGCGCAAGATAATCAGGCAGATATGGTTATATGCGGATTGAGAATGGTGGATGTTGATGGAAAGGAAACACAAGTAATTATTCCGGGTGAATACATTCGCTATGAACATGAAGAGTGGACTTTTAGAATATCCGGTGTTTGGGCACATTTGTATAGAAAAGAGTTATGGGATAAATATCAAGTGAGATTTTATGTTGGAGAAAGAGGCGAAGATATTCCTATTGCGCTTTTCTTTTCTGGTGTTTGTGAGAAGATTATTACATTATCTAAAGCAGACTATTACTATGTTCAACATGCCGGTTCGGCAATGGCAAATTTTAAAGGACTTAAAAAGAATGGATTACCGTATAATGGATTGGAAACAACGATTCAGAAATTACAAAGGATTAGTGTGTATAACAGTTTGGAATTTCAAGAATTGTTTGTGTTGCGAGTGTTAGCGACATTTATTCAGTTGGCAAGAGGTGCGGACAAGCAGGAAATAGATCGATTAGCAAGATATATCGACCGGATTTTGGATTCTTATTATCCAAATTATTATAAGAATTCGAAAGCAAGAATATTTTCAAAGTTAGATATTCCGTTATTTCAGAAGATAGCAGTAAAGGTTTTGATTTTAGTGAAACGCATTCGTTGCGTATCACTTTTTTTGAAAGCAGTATGCTAAACATGGTGTATTGAGATTTGAGGTAGTATATGAATACAATCGTTTTTTTGATTTTGCATTATGGTGATATTGCTGTAACAAAATCATGCACAGATTCTATATTACAATTGAATACAGAAGATAATATCCGGATTGTTATTGTTGACAATGATTACAAAAAAAGTGAAGCAGAAAGAAAACAATTAGATAATCAATATGCAGATAGTTCGATTGTGAAGATTATTAAAATGACTGAAAATGTAGGATTTTCAAGAGCCAATAATGAAGGTTATTTATATGCCAAGAAGCATTATCAGCCGGATTATATTATTGTCACAAACAATGATATTGTTTTTGAACAGAAGGATTTTATTGAAAAGATAAAGTTTGATTATGAGCAGTATGAGTATGCAGTGTTAGGACCGGATATATTAGGTTATGACGATGGGAAACATCAAAGTCCTATTGATGTACAAGGTCGCACGTTAAAACAAGTCGACTACACAATTTGGATGAATAAAGTTTGTTTGGCAATGTTTTCCTTGGTTTATCCGTTACTAAAATGGAATTTTGGACGTCAAAAGGAAGCACAGAGTAATACAAATGTAGGATATTGTGAAGGTATTGTGCCGAGTGGTGCTTGTATTGTATTATCTTCGTTATTTATTGATAAAGAAAGTAAGGTGTTTGCACCAGAAACCATGTTCTATTATGAAGAATATATTCTTCATGAAAGATGTAGACAAAAAGGGCACAAAATAGTTTTCGAACCGAATGTGTATGTTGTTCATGGTGATTCTGTTGCAACAAAGCACAAGACAGGAAATCAAAGAGAACGAATTCGCTTTGTGATGAAGAATACTTTGGAGTCTGCGCGAGTATATAGAGATATGTTGAGTGGAAAGAAAAAAGTGAAAAAAGAAAAGAGTGTTAGCTGGAAGGGAAACTTGAGAAAAATAACGGTAATTCGTTTGATGTTAAATGCCCCTCTTTATCTGAAAACAAACGGATGGAAAAAAACGATACAGTATACTCAGGATGTAATTTGGAATTTCTTTGGAAAGAATAGAAATAAAGTGCCACGCATTCAATATAATGTTAAGGAGCTTGAGGAACAAGGGAAAAAGGACTTCAAGAAAAATATCAAATTTAGTATTGTTGTACCTCTCTACAACACACCAATTTCTTATTTGCGAGAAATGATAGAGTCTGTTCAAAATCAAACATACACAAATTGGGAGTTGTGTCTTGCAGATGGAAGTGATGAGGGGCATGAAGATGTTGGGGATGTTTGCCATGAGTATCAGCAAAGTGATGCAAGGATTAAATATAAAAAATTATCTGAGAATAAAGGTATATCAGAGAATACCAATGTAGCACTAGAAATGAGTGAGGGTGAATATGTCGGATTGTTAGATCATGATGATTGTTTGCATTTGAGTGCGCTGTTTGAATGTATGTGTGTAATTGAGCAAAATAAAGTGGATTACATATATACAGATGAAATGACTTTTGTAGGTGATATCAAGCATGTTGTTAATGTACATTTTAAGCCAGATTTTTCGCCAGATACATTGAGAAGCTATAATTATATCGGTTGTTTTTCTGTGTTTAATAAACAATTGTTAAATGAGGTGGGGAACTTCGATCCTCGGTTTGAGGGCAGTCAAAATTACGATGTGATTTTTAGATTGACGGAAAAGGCTCAAAATATTGTTCATATACAAAAGGTTTTATATTTTAAACGTCTTTGTGAGAACTCTGTCATACAAAACCATCATATAAAATCTTCTGAGGTTGATGTGACCAAGGATATTATTTTGGAACACTTGAATCGAGTTGGATTAGTTGGTAAGGTTGAGGTTGGTAAAATTCCTACAATATATAGAATTGAATATGAAATAAAACAAGATCCATTAATATCTATACTCATACCTAATAAGGATCATGTGATTGAATTAAGACAATGTATTGAGTCAATAGAGAGTAAGTCGACATATAAGAATATTGAAATTATTGTTGTAGAAAACAACAGTGAGCAAGAAGAGACGTTTGCGTATTATGAGAGCTTGATGAAGAATTGTCGAAATGTCAAAGTTGTGAATTGGAAAGGTGATTTCAATTATTCTGCGATTAATAATTATGGTGTTACTTTTTGCAAAGGAGAATATATTGTACTACTCAATAATGACATTGAAGTTATTACACCGAATTGGTTAGAAGAAATGTTGATGTTTGCACAGCGTCCAGATGTGGGGGCAGTAGGTGCTATGTTGTATTATCCTGATGATACAATTCAACATGCAGGAGTTATTGTTGGGATTGGTGGTGTTGCAGGACACTCACATAAATTTCTTGGACGAGATAACTATGGGTATGCTAATCGGTTGTTAATAGCACAGAATTTATCTGCAGTGACAGCAGCCTGTATGATGATGCGAAAAAGTATATACGAAGAAGTGGATGGATTGGATGAACAATTTAAAGTAGCATATAATGATGTGGATATATGTATGAGAATTCATGAAAAAGGTTACTTAAATGTGTTTACGCCATTTGCAGAGTTATATCATTATGAATCGAAGAGTAGGGGCAGTGAAAATACCAAGGAGAAAATAATTCGTCTAAAAAAAGAAAAAGAATATTTTGTAATGAAATGGTCTGATTATTTGAAAGTAGGCGATCCTTATTATAATATTAATTTGACACAAGATAAAGAAGATTTTTCTTACAAGAATAGAAGAAAGTAAAGTGAATGTATTGTTTGTTAATGAGTTATCCATTGAAATAATACTTGAGGCGGAAGATATTGTAATTACAATGAGATTGTATTATAATGATATGATACTTTTAGGCTGATTGCTGTTTGTTTGGTAAATGGAATTGACAAATTATATAACAAATGTCAGAGTTGACCATAGAATTATATATGTTTTGAAAAACACATATAGACAGAAAGGAAGAAATATGGACGTTAGTGTAATTTTTGCCACACATAATCGACAAGATGTACTGAACGATGTCTTTGACGCATGGAGAGAAGTAGACAAAGTTACTAAATATGAATATGAAATTATTTGTTCAGATGATGAATCTACTGATAATACAGTTAAGATTATAGAAAATATTGAAGATTTACCAGTTAAATTAATACGAAACAAAAAGGGTGGTGCTAGTAAAGCACGTAATGCTGCTTTGAAAATAGCTACGGGAAAAATTGTGATTTTTACTGGTGATGATATTTTTCCAATGCCAGAATATATTAATAAGCATTTCGAAAATTATTTGAAATATGGCGAAAATATTGCTACACTTGGAAGGATTGATTGGCACCCTGATATAAAAATCAATCATCTTATGAGGCATATTACAGAAATTGGTTGTGAACAATTCGGATTTATAGCTTTGCCAGTATATCAAACTATAGATTTTAGACATTTTTATACTTCTAATATTAGCGTTTCGATGAAATTGTTAAAAGAAATAGATTATTTTTTTGACACGCGCTTTGATAAATATGGATTTGAAGATATAGAATTAGGATATCGATTGCAAAAAGTTGGAATGAAGATATATTATGATCCAGATTTGCTAGCATATCATCATCATATTTATGATAGTGTTGAGAAATTTTGTAACAGACAAATAAGTGCGGGTGAAGAGTTGGTTGTATTTAATCAACTTCAAGAGGATTTATATGATAAATGCAATTGTGATGTTAATAATAGTATAGATTGTTTTCGAATATATAATAAACAACACAAAATGAAACATTCCCTTAAGGGTGGTTTGACACTTTTTGCTATGAATTTTTCGAAGACAATAAGCAGGCTTTTGGAAAAGGTGATTGATAAAACGGGAAGTGTGTTTTTTTCACAAATTTGTTCACTTCTTTATGTTTCAATTTTTCAAAATTATTTTTTTTATGGTGTAGCTTCGCGAATTGTCAAAGAGGAAAATGTGGATTGTAGTCGATCCAATCTTATGAATTTTACTGCCATGTATATGACGAAACCTATTTCTGAGATCTATTGGAATGTTGGAAATGGATTTAATGAAAATGATGCTAGAAAATGGAGGATTTGGAATTCGGATGAGATAAGTTTACAGCATCAATTACCACATGGTGTTTCGGAGGTGCGAGTGGCGCCGTTAAAGGATTATTGTAAGGCCGAAGTTAATAGGATGTACTTCGTATTAAAAGATAAGAGTGAAGTAGAGGCAAAAGTTGAATGGCATAATGCCTGTAGTTTGGTAGATGATACTTATGATTTTTCTCATACGAATGATTCTTGTATTCTTATCAAAAATGTACCTGAAAATTATGATTATTTTGTAGTAAATATGAAAGTAAAAGCGATGAAGAAACATAACAATTTATATAAAATATGTAACACATTTATAAGAATGTTGGGAATAATTAAAAATAAAGTCTCGTATAAAATTAATAATGCAACTAACTGGAAAATAAAATATTCCTATGGGCAACGTCGACGAATACAAATCGGTATAGGTGGCGATTTATCGGCGGAAAAAAGGGCGGAGATTATTGACTTATATGCTCAACAATTATCAGTGTTAGGTGAAGACGTTAAAGTTACAGATGTTGCTAGAATGGAACGGGGGTATATTAATTATATTTATAATCCCATGATAGAAGCTTTGGATGAAACCCAAATATTGCAAGTTGCTTATACGCTGTTAAATTCAGCTGTTGATTACATTGTTGTTTCAAGGTCATTTGTTGAGTTTCCGCAGATTGCTTGTAAGAGTTTTTTTGATGTGTTGATATATAATGATAAATTAACGGTTACAACTGATCATAATAATTTAGAAAATGCTACGGGACGATATATGCGTTTACCTGCTTATGAAAGGGAAGAACAAAGTGTTGATATCAAAGATTACATTAATAATGTTTCTTTGAATGAAGAATACTATTTAGGTGGTTCTGGCGTACCATTTCGTGTTAGCCAACGAGGATTTGGTATGAGAAAAGGAGATAAGCCGTTAATATTCGTGGTTCCTGTTTTTTTGGCTGTAGGTGGGGTTGAAAGAAATACGATAGAGGTAATGAAAAGACTTCACGAGCATTATGATTTTGTATTAATTACGTTTGAAAGACATACAAAACAACAAGGATCATTGCATTATCAGTTGAAGGGATTGTGTAATTATATATTTGATTTGCGTGAAATAACAGAACACACTAATTTCTTGGAAGTATTTTATGAGCTGAATGAAATGTTTAAACCGGAATTGTTGTGGTTGTGTAATAGTTCACCATGGTTTGAAAATCATATATCGCATATACGTGAAATATTTAAAGAAATACCAATGATTTCACAAGATGTGTATGATTCAAAAATGGGATGGATTGAGTATTATAAAAACAAAGAAAAGAAATGTTTTGATAGGTATATTGCAATAACAGAATTAATCAAAAATACATTTGTCAATGAATATCATATAAGTTCTGAAAAAATTGATGTTATATATTCTGCTGTTGATGATATCAAAATTAAAAAAACAAAAGAGGAGTTACCATCTCGCGAAGAATTGTGTAAGAAATATAATTTAGATATTGAAAAAGAGCATTATTCCTATGTCGCACGTTTGACAGAGCAAAAGAATCCAATTCGATATTTGGAATTAGTGAAACAAATACACAACATGGGAACTGAATCAATACAGTTTATTATGGTTGGAGATGGCGTGTATAGAGACAAGGTGGAGCAGTATATACAAGACAATCATTTAGAGGATGTCATTGTTAGAATGCCTTATATAGCAAATACACCAGAGTTTATAAGTGTCTTAGATGGATTGGTTATCACATCGGATTACGAGGGATTGCCTATTGTATGTATTGAAGCTATGAGTATGGGAACACCAATTATTTCGACCAATACAGGCGACACCAAGAGATTTATTGAACAGAACAGATGTGGAATGATTATTGATGAAAATATAGATGATGTAAGTAATTTTGAAATGTTTAGAAGTAATTTGTCGGAGTTTAAAAAGAATGCTGTGGCATGTGCAGATGAAATGTTAGATTTCTTTTCTGTAACAAATGTTGCACAACAGTATTTGCAAATGTTTCAAGATTGTAAATAATGATGGAGAATGTGATAATACATGAAAAATAAGTATATTATTTTAGGTGGCAATGGATTTATTGGGAAAAACTTATGTGAGTATATTGTAAGACGCGGACATAGCGTTACCAGTATGGACAGAATCTTTCCAGAACAGAAAAATCCTAGTATAGAGTATGTTCAAGGAGATTTTTTTGATGATAATTTTTTGCGGAAAATTATTCAAGATAAGGATGTAATTATCCATGCAATTAGTACAATTAATCCAGGAAATTCCAATGATAAGTTTATGGATGGTTATAGGAATGATTTTGTACAAACAATTAATATGTGTTCATGGATTAAGGATATGGATAAGAAAGTTGTGTTTTTATCTTCTGGTGGAACGGTATATGGCGACCATAGTAATCAGCCGCTACGAGAGGATGTTTTGCCACAGCCGATTAATCATTATGGAAATATAAAATTATCAATTGAAAATGCATTAAGAATATTTCATATTCAGAACCGATTGAATATAAGTATTGCTCGAATTTCAAATCCTTATGGAAAAGGACAAGATTTTAGTAAGGGAGTAGGTTTCGTCGATGCGGTAATGAAACGTTCATTAGATGGTAAACCTGTGGAAATATGGGGCGATGGTGGTAATGTCAGAGATTATATTTATATTTCTGATTTGTGTGAATGCTTATACCAGTTATCACTTTATAAAGGTGAGGAATCTGTTTTTAATGTTAGTTCAGGTATTGGTATTTCTCAAAATGAAATTATTGATGTGATTCGTGGATTGGGTTTGAATGTGGAAGTAACATATCAGGAGAAAAGAAGTGTTGATGTTAGACAGATTATTTTGGACAATACAAAAATTAAATCATTATTTAATTTAAAATTAACAACATTTGATGAGGGCGTACAAGAATACCTAGAATATTTAAGACAGATAAATCATTAATAGAAAGGTGTAAAAAATGAAATTTAAAAGAACTATAGTTGTATGGTTGATTGGAAGTATTATAATTTTTCTTGGAATGATGTGGTGTACTTTTGGAAATTTTTATTTTAACAATTTGACTAAGGATGCTGTATCGTCATATTCAACAACAGAATTAAAGAATTGTATAGTAGTTAATAATGGATTGGAATTTGGAAAATCAGAATGTACAGCAGTTATTGAAGACGCATATTTTGTTATAAAATTACCTCGAAAAACCAAACTTGAATCAATTAACATTATTTTTAATAATATTCCTGACACAAAGTATGGTCAGATTTATTATGGAATGTCAGAAGAGATGCAAGCTGATAGCTATTGGGAAATTCAAAATATTTCATATAATAATACCATCAAATCAGATCATAACGAAAGAGTTCAGTATTTAAGGTTTGATGTGACTAGTAAACAAGGGGATACATTTTACATTGATAAAGTAGAACTCTATCATTCAAATGAAAGTAGGATTTGCTTTTATGTTTTCTTGCCAATAATATTGTTTGTATTTTGGTTGGTTTCTTTTGTTTATCTTAATAAGGATTATTTGCTTGTTAAGATTAAAAACAACCATAGTATTGCTGGGAAATATGAAATGATAGATCAAATTTTTGCGTTAGCAATTAGTGATTTTAAAGGAAGATTTTCAGGTTCTTATTTAGGAGTTTTTTGGGGAGTAATACAACCGTTGTCAAACATATTATTATTTTGGTTTGTTTTTCAAGTTGGATTTCGTTCCAATCCAATAGATAATGTTCCTTTTATTTTATGGTTAGCGGCTGGAATGATTCCTTGGAATTATTTTTATGATTCATGGTTTGATGGAACAAACACTTTTGTATCATATTCATATATTGTGAAAAAGGTAGTATTTAATATTGAAGTATTACCATTGGTAAAAGTGTTGTCTTCAAGTATATTGAATTTGATTTTTAACGGGATTTTAATTATTATTTACTGTATCTATAATCGTTTTATGGGATTTCATATTTTTGATATGATATATTATAGTTTTTGTTTGTTTATGTTAACACTAGGTTTATCGTATATTACAGCAACGTTAAATGTATTTATTAAGGATATAGGACAGTTTATGGGTATTATCTTACAGATATTAATGTGGCTTACACCGATGATGTGGTCCTATGAAATGATACCAACAAATTTACAGTGGATATATAAATTTAACCCTTTACATTATGTGATTAATGGATATCGAGAAAGTTTAATTAATGGATATTGGTTCTTTCACCAAAAAGAGCAAATGGTATGGTTTTGGATAGTTACTATAATTATTTTCTTAACCGGAAAATCATTAATGAATAAATTAAAAGATCATTTTGCGGATGTTTTATAGTAATAGAGGGAAAAAATATGAATGAAATAACGATAAATGTTAAAAATTTAATAAAAGAATATAAGTTGTACGAAAAGCCGAGTGATCGAATTAAAGAAGCACTGAAAAAGAATTCTTCATATCATAAAGATTTTAGGGCTGTTGATGATATTTCGTTTCAGGTAAAAAAGGGTGAAACTGTTGGTATTATTGGGAAAAATGGTGCTGGTAAGTCTACCTTGTTGAAGATGATTACAGGAGTTTTGAAACCTACGTCTGGTAGTATTCAATTAAGCGGTAATGTTTCTGCATTGTTAGAATTAGGTGCTGGGTTTGATGCTGAAAAAAATGGAATTGATAATATATATTTGAATGGAAGAATTAATGGTTTGTCAAAGCAAGAAATAGATGATAGCTTACAATCCGTTTTGGACTTTGCGGACATTGGTGATTTTGTGTATCAACCAATCAAAACATATTCGAGTGGTATGTTGGTTCGATTAGCGTTTGCAGCAGCAGTTAATGTCAAACCGGAAATTTTAATTGTTGATGAAGCACTGAGTGTTGGTGATGTTCGTTTTCAACAGAAATGTTATCGAAAAATAAGAGAGTTTAAAAAGAATGGAACAGTATTATTTGTAAGTCATGATACAGGAGCAATAGCAAGTTTTTGTGATTGGGTGATATGGCTAGATGATGGAAAAATATATAAGATTGGTGAACCGGGTGAAATTATAGAAGAGTATCTTTCGTTTATGCGATATGATATTAAGAATGATGAAAAGATGTTGGTAGATACTTCTGGTTTAGATGACGAGGTTGCAGAAAATGAAGATAATACTTGTGTGTTATCCTTTGGTAATCAATCAGCGCAGTTTGTAAAAATATCGTTAAGGAATAGTGAGGGAAAACTCATTACACAGGTCTCTTCTAAACAAGTCATATGTATTGATATGGAATTAATGACTCGCGATGCAATTGAATTTCCAATATTAGGTTTTAATTTGAAAGATGTGTTAGGGAATGAACTTGTTGTAACTAATAATATTTTTGAAAAGATAAAGATTCCTGCTATGAATGCAAATCAAACATATCATTATCAATGGAAATTTGAATTTCCACAACTACATGCGGGAGATTATCTTTTGGATGTGGCATTAGCAGAAGGAACATATCAAAATCATGAGCAAATACATTTTGTGACAGATGCATTAGTAATTAAATGTGTAGATGATAGAATGTATCAAGAAGGAAGAGGAAAGATTGTTCCTAAAGATATCAGATTAATTAATATGAAATAATATTAAAGAAAGGAATGGCATTTGAGCTATCAAGGGAAAAAACATGTTTAATATGATTAGGAAAGTAAAAGAAAAAAATAGTAATAAGGTTTCTGGACCATTGTTGTCTGTTGTCATTCCTTTATACAATCATGAAAAATTTATAGCAGAAGCAATTGAAAGTGTTTTGAATCAAACATATATAAGTTTGGAATTGATTATCATTGATGATGGTTCGAAGGATAAATCCGTGCAGATTGCAAAAAAATATTTGAACGATGAGCGTGTTCAATTGATTGAACAAGAAAATGCTGGTGCACACATGGCAATCAATAGAGGTCTAGAGATGGCTAAAGGCGATTATCTAGCAATATTAAATTCTGATGATGTATATGAAGATAATCGATTTGAGAAAATGATCACATATATGGAAGCACATAAAGAAGTTGGTTTTTTGTGTTCGTATATTACAGTTATTGATGATAAGGGCAAAGAATTAGGAGTAAAAGAAGGCTGGAGAAATATGGAGCCTTGGCAAATACCACATCCAGAGTTATCATTTAAAGCAACAGATGATTTTAAAAAGAATCTTCTCATGACTAATTTTACATCTACAACAAGTAATTTTTTGTTTACGAGAGAATTATATCAAAAAATAGGAGGAATGAGAAATCTTAGATTTGCTCATGACTGGGATTTTGCTTTGCGTGCTGCGGAGGTGACTCAATGTAAAATAATTGAAGAGCCTTTAATGAAGTATAGAATTCATTCATCGAATACAATTTCAAGTAATCGTAAATGGATGATGTTTGAAATAGTATGGATGTGGGCGAGTAATCTTAGAAGGTTCTATGGTAAAGAACTTTTTTCAGGCGAGAATCTAGGAGAAGAAATGGTACAAGTTGTTGAATCACTTAATTTACAAGGAAATGATAAAGTATTTTGGATGATTATGATGTATATGGATGTACGTTTTGCAAAAGAAATTTCAAATCCTGAAGAAGAGTTATTGGAGAATGAAAGTCTTCGTGAATATTTTATTAATTATATTGTTGAATAAATAGGATGAAGTGTATTAATAATGGAGGATAATTATGAAATATGACTTGGAATTAGTGTTGGATGAGGATAATTCACTTAGCAAAATTATTAAACAAATTAAAAAATGCTCTATTGTTTTAGAATTTGGTCCGGCTAATGGTAGAATGACAAAGTATTTAAAAGAAAATCTACAATGTGACGTGTATATTGTTGAAATAGAAGAAGAGGCAGCCAAATCTGCATTGAAGTATGCGAAGGATGGTATTGTTGATAATATTGAAAATTATGCGTGGGTAGAGAGATGGTCTGATATAAGATTTGATTACATTGTATTTGCTGATGTTTTAGAACATTTATATAATCCGCAAGAAGTATTGAAACTTACCAAAACATTATTAAAGGATGATGGGCAAACTATTATTTCTGTACCTAACGTAAGTCATAATTCGGTTTTGATTAATCAGTATAATAATATTTTTAACTATACGCCGTTGGGACTTTTGGATAATACACACATTCATTTGTTTGCGTATAACACATTGAAGGAGTTTTGCTATTATGCAGGCTACGTTCCTGTTATTGAAGATGCAACATATTCTAATGTGGGCGATAATGAGGTTGGATCTCATTACAATCAACTTGATTCTGTAATTCAAAAACATTTTCGTGAACGCAAATATGCCAATGTTTATCAATTTTTATTTACTTTGCAAAAAAAAGCATATGTAGATACTAATAACGTTCAAATAGAAAGGAAAATTATTGATTATTTTCCTAATTATGAGTTAAAAGTATATTGGGATTATGGTAGTGGATGGACAGAAGATTTGGTGGATATCAGAAGCTTACACAAACCAGTATCTGGAGAATATTCTTTTGATGTGAAAAATTCAGAGTTATTAAAAGGTGTTAGAATTGATCCGTTAGATGTAAAAGTTATTGCTCGGATTAATCTAGCTTTCGAAGATACTAAAGGTGAACAAATAAATGTTTCGCTAGATGAAGCGTGGACAAATGGTGATAAATACGGTGATGTTTTTGTAGGGCTCAATGATGATTTGCAGGTTGTATTAAATAGAAGCAATTTTGTTGATTTGAAAAGAATTATTATTAACGTTGAGTATTTAGATTATGCTTATGGTGATAATTCTATTGAGGTATATAAAAGATATTATGGACTTACTGAGGAGAATAAGTCTTTCAAAATACAAATGGAACAAAAGAATCGCGAGATAAACGAAAGGTATGATAACTTACAAAAAGAATATCAGGAAATAAACGAAAGATATGACAACTTACAAAAACAACATCAGGAAATAATCAAAAGATATGATAATTTAGAAAAGAAATATGTTGAAGATAAAATGAACTTAGATAAGTATGAGAACATGAATTTGCTTCAGTTTGTAAAATATAACCTAAAGCAAGATTGATGTATGATGTGTTTCTGGAAAATTTAGTGTTTATTAGTTAGACAGTTTTGTGAATGAAAGTATTAGTATGGGATATTTCCATTTTAATGTATATGATATCTAGAAAAAGATTGACTGTTATATAGAAAGTTAAAAGGTATTAATATGAGAAGTTTTTTTGCATCTAGAATAAGGAGTTTCATTTGTTTTTACTGGAAAATTAATCTATCAATTCGGAACCATACCAAATAAAAAGGATTTGCAGTTATGTCGTGCTCTAATTATAGAAAGGATAATCATAATCCGGAACAATACATATTATGATGATATTAGCAGAATTCTTTTATATTAAGTTAGCATTGTTGGATTTATTGATTAGTTGTTTGCATAACAGATCTATTTGTTATAGTACAAAAAGGAGTATCGCTCTATAACTATTTTAGTTAAGAATGATACTCTGTAAGTTTTAGATAATAAATTAGTAATTATTTAAATATTTGGAGGTGTTTTAGTTTTCGTTTGCGTAGTCGTTGAAGGGCAATTATGGTGTGAGTTGTCTTTTTTACAAAAAAAGGATATTGTTTTTTCGTGTAAATTATATAAAAGGGTTGCAACAAAAAATATCATTATAAAGGACATCACTAATATTACATATGTCTCATGTTTGCCATACATCCTGCCATCAAATCTTGTACAAATTTGATCAATAACAATATGATGACATAAGAAAATAGCATATGATAATTTGCTAACATATCGGAAAAAGAAATTACCGTTCTTATCCAGTTTTTGACCTATAAACATAAGGATGATATATAAGCTTATGCCCATGATTGTAGTTTTGCACATTTGAGGGATGTTAATATACACACAACTCCATAATGTTACTACACTACCACTTATTAAAACGCTAACAGTGTTTACTTTGTTACCACGTTCTATTAAAAACATTCCAAAGATAAATTCCAACAATCTAGTAAATACAAAGTATTCTATGCTAAAATCTAAGTTGTAATTTGCAACAATTAATAAATAAATAGCGGCGTATCCGAATAAAATAAACCATGGATTAACCTTTTTAAATAAAAATCTAATTAATGGAAAGAATACATACATAATAAGAATACAGCCAAGAAACCATTCGCCTAATAGATAATAATTGGGAATTAAAGAACAAAGATATCCATCTAACCCCAAAATGGTGAGTGTTATAGTCCAAGGTTCTCTATCAACACAGAATGGATTTAATGAAAAAAATCTAAACATATAAAATAAAGTTGCAGAAATCCATGCGAGATAGAACATTGGGAAAATGGCTAGCCATCGTTTTGTGTAATACTTCTTTAAGGATAATTTGTCTCCATAATTATACATGAGACTAGCTCCTGATAATATGAAAAATAAAGAAACTCCGATTTGGCCCAAGTTACCATTTTTGTAATTATAAAGAATAATTGCGTTATCTCCTCCGTAAACCATGTGTGGAGCAAGGCTACAATTAAAATGAAAAATAATAATACTTATTGTCGAGAGAGCTCTTATAAAATCAAAGTAGCATATTCTTTCTTTTTGCATTATTTTCACCTGTTCTAAAATGATTATTACAAAGAAATCATTTTTTCCCTTCTGCTGATTTTACTTTTTGTTAAAAACATAGATTAAATTAATAAATATTTTTATGCAAATTTTTAGTATGTTTTTACAAAACTATGAACAGTTTAGCATTCTTCTCTAAAATTGTAAAGCAAATGAATCGACATTTGTTTTATAATTTGAAGAAAAAAGTATCGTCTAAAATAGAAGGTGTTTTTGGAAATGAGATGGATTTAGCTTTCGTTATAATAGTCGGATAAAGCTGCTTTTGTTACGTGAGAATGGAGTTTGCCACTATGTGAATTGGATTAATAGAAATGCCAACGGCTTATAGGATTTTGCTAGCGTTAATTATTGTTTGATTTGCAAGCATAAATTTAGCTATTATAGATTGCATTGGTTCTAGGGTTTTTATTATAATTATTTTGATTATATTTGGTGTATTAACATATCAATGTACTAGTAATCACGAACAGATGGTGTTGAATGTATATTTTGGTGAGAGTCATGCAGGCAAGAATAACATTACACAACTGTTTTACTCAGAGAATAGCAAGAAGTTCAAAGGTAATAAAGTAATAACACAAACATTTGAGGATGATTTTGTTTCTATTCCGATTGGTGATATTGATTTCAAAGAGAATTATCTGCGACTAGATTCCTTTAATCAAAAAGAAGATTTTTCGATTGTTAAATTAGAAGTTGCTTGTGGTGAGGAAGTGCTGCTTGCTATACATGGAAAAGATATGAAATCATATATCAATAATACAAAAAAGATTTCCTGTGAATGGAAAGAGGATGAACTTGTATGTCAATCCAAAAGCACAGACCCTATGATTATTATGAAAAAGTCATTTTCAGAAATAATTCAAAAGCATAATTTCATAAAAAACGAAATTTCGCGTATAGTAATGATTTTTGTGTATTGTGTTTTGGACAAGTCCCGTTTGGACAGTTATTATATCATTTACATACTCCGTTGGATGGCACGGATATATCTTCGTATATAGACGTTATTGTATTTGGGATTATTTTAACGTTAATTTGTGTAGTCATCTATAATCTAATTAACATGTTGTTAAAGAAGAAACAGGCCAATAGAGGATATCTCTTATGGGGTGGATTTCTTGGTATGATGTTAGTTGTATTTGCAGGCATACAAGCAATCATGCATTATGATATTGTAGAGTATTATCAATATGTGAATGCAGATACTACATTATACGAAGATTATTATGTGGATGGAAGAGATGTAAAGTTGACATTTCCGGAAACTAAGAGAAATTTGATTTATATTTTTTTGGAATCCATGGAAACTACATATGCGGATACTTCATTCGGGGGAGCAATGCGACAAAATTATATGATGGAGTTGACAAGTCTTGCATTGGAAAATAAGGGTATATTCAGGAATTATTGATAGTTTCCGTTGGGGATTTTGCTGGACGGTCATCTTATTTTAGGGGACATGGTAATTATGCAATAGAGGATTATGATGCGGCGATAGAAAAAGGTAGAATTCCATCAGATTATAAAGTATGGTGGGGATACGAAGATAAGAAACTGTTTGATTTTGCAAAAGAAGATATTACAAAACTGGCAGAACAAGATGAACCATTTAATTTTACTATGTTAACAGTAGATACGCATTTTACAGATGGATATGAATGTGATTTGTGTGAGGATGAATATGGAACGCAATATAGCAATGTGATTGCATGCTCCAGTAAGCAGGTTGCTGAATTTGTGAATTGGATAAAAAAACAGGATTTTTATGAGAATACCACAATTGTGATTGCAGGTGACCACCTGACTATGGATTCGGCATATATTAATAATGAAGGTGTTGCAGGATTTGATCGAAAGATGTACTTTAATATTGTGAATCCGGCAGATGGGAAAGTGAATAAGAATGGAAAGCGAATATATACTTCTCTCGATTTGTACCCAACTACTTTGTCGAGCTTAGGAGTAGAGATTGAAGGGAATCGGCTTGGATTGGGAGTAGATTTATATTCGGATACATCAACGATTGTTGAGGAGAAAGGTCTGGATTACCTGAATACGGAATTGATGAAGAATTCGGAGTATTATACGAAGGAACTGTTGTATAAGCAAAGAACTGAAGCTAATTAACCAAGGGTGATTAGGTTTCTAGATGATAGAGGGGTTATTTTCATGAATGGATATTACACATCTGGACAATTTGCAAAGATGGCACACATCTCTGTGCGAACGGTTCGGTACTACGACAAACAGAATATTTTAAAGCCATCATTTGTGAAGGATTCCGGAGCAAGGTATTACACCGATGAGGATTTTGTTCGTTTACAGCAGATTCTTCTTCTGAAGTATCTTGGTTTTTCCTTAGAAGAAATTCGCAATATGACAGTGGGAGAGTTGGATAAACAGATGCTTCGTAATTCGTTGCGCATTCAACAGAAACTTGTGAAGGACCAGATTGAGCAAATGCAGATGGTGGTACAGGCAATTGAGGATACAACAATGGCTTTGGATGAGAATCAGGTGATTGACTGGTCACAGATGATGAATCTGATACATCTGACAGGTATGGAGAATTCATTAAAGACACAGTATCAGAATGCCAGTAATATTGATGCCAGAATCCGTTTGCACCAGGATTATTCGACGAATTTGCAAGGGTGGTTTCCTTGGGTGTTTGAACAGTGTGATTTCCCGGATGGAAGTAAAATTTTGGAAGTTGGTTGTGGCAATGGTGCTATGTGGTTGGAAAACTATAGTAGAATCCCAGAGAATACTCGGATTGTTCTTAGTGATATTTCGGATGGAATGTTACGAGATACCCGTAGAGAGTTGGAGAAATTGGAAGGAGAGTCTGCATTACATGATTCGAAGTTCCAATATCAGGCTTTTGATTGTCAGGAAATTCCGTATGAGGATGCATGTTTTGATTATGTGGTAGCCAATCATGTCTTGTTTTATTGTGAAGATTTGGAGAAAACAATTACTGAGATTAGTCGTGTGTTAAAACCAAATGGAATATTGATATGTAGTGGGTATGGTTCAAACCACATGAAAGAAATAACGGATTTGGTACAAGGATTCAATTCTTCAATATCATTGTCTGCTGATAAGTTATATGAACATTTTGGATTAGATAATGGAAAAGACTTGTTAGTGGAATATTTTGATTCCGTAGTATGCAGAATGTATGAAGACTCCTTGATAGTAGACGAACCGGAACCATTAATCGAGTATATCTTATCCTGTCATGGGAATCAGAATCAGTATATTGTGAATCGTTATAAGGATTTTCGAAGCTTTGTTGAGAAGAAGATAAAGAAGGGATTTCATATAACGAAAGAAGCGGGAGTATTTATTTGCAAAAAAAAATAAAAAAGTACTTGAAGGTGACGTAACGTCACCTTTTATAATGCATATAAATAGCAGAAAAATAGACATACTAGTTTTACAGTAGATACAATTTTAGGAGGATATTTGGATGAAAGGTATTATTTTAGCAGGTGGTTCGGGCACACGTCTGTATCCACTCACAAGAGTAACTTCGAAGCAGTTGTTGCCAATCTATGACAAGCCGATGATTTATTATCCGTTGTCAGTGTTGATGAATGCAGGAATTCGTGAGATTTTAATTATCTCTACTCCGCAGGATACACCAAGATTTCAGGAGTTGTTAGGGGATGGACAGCAGTTTGGTGTGCAACTTTCCTATGCAGTACAGCCAAGTCCGGATGGATTAGCGCAGGCGTTCATTATTGGTGAGGGATTCATTGGAGATGACACGGTAGCCATGGTATTAGGAGATAACATTTTTGCCGGACATGGCTTGAAGAAACGCTTGAAAGCAGCGGTTGAAAATGCAGAGACGGGGAAGGGAGCTACTGTATTTGGATATTATGTAGATGATCCGGAGCGTTTCGGTATCGTAGAGTTCAACCAAGAAGGTAAGGCGATTTCCATTGAAGAAAAGCCGGAAAACCCAAAGAGCAACTATTGTGTAACAGGACTTTATTTCTATGACAATAAGGTTGTAGAGTATGCAAAGAACTTGAAACCAAGTGCACGTGGTGAGTTGGAAATTACCGATTTGAACCGCATTTACTTGGAGAGTAACGAATTGAATGTAGAATTGCTTGGACAGGGTTTTACCTGGTTAGATACAGGAACCCATGAAAGCTTAGTAGAAGCAACTAATTTTGTTAAGACCATTGAAGATCATCAACATCGTAAGATTGCCTGTTTGGAAGAAATTGCATACCTGAATGGATGGATTACCAAGGATGACGTAATGGAAGTTTACGAACTATTGAAGAAGAACCAATATGGACAGTACTTAAAAGACGTTTTAGATGGAAAATATCTAGATGTCCTACACTAAATGTAACGACGAACGTAAAATTAAGATAATTTTCTTTGTTTGCGGAAATTTAGCAGGTAAATTAAGTTGGATATATTTAACAAGGACCATAAGCAGGTGCTACTAAGGCCGTCGGTACTTAGCGAGACAAGGTCGAGCTTAGTACCGCTACGAGCCGCGGGCAGCGAAAGCGTGCCTGCGATGGTTTGTTAAATATATTCAACGTATATATATACTAGGGCAAACAAGAAAATTATCAATTCAAGAGAGGAGATTATATTATGACAATTATTGTAACTGGTGGAGCAGGATTTATTGGAAGTAACTTTGTATTTCATATGTTGGATAAGTATCCGGACTATCGTATCGTATGTTTGGATTGCTTAACTTATGCAGGTAATTTATCAACACTTGCACCTGTAATGGATAACCCTAATTTCCGTTTTGTAAAGGAGAGCATTACAGATAGAGAAGCAGTTTATAAGCTGTTTGAGGAAGAGAAGCCTAACATGGTAGTAAACTTTGCGGCAGAGAGCCATGTTGACCGTTCAATTGAAAATCCGGAAGTATTCTTGGATACCAATATTAAGGGAACAGCAGTATTGATGGATGCATGTCGTAAGTACGGTATTGATCGTTATCATCAGGTATCTACGGATGAGGTATATGGTGATTTGCCACTTGACAGACCAGATTTGTTCTTTACAGAGGAGACACCAATCCATACAAGTAGTCCTTATAGCTCTTCAAAGGCTGGCGCAGACTTGTTAGTATTGGCATATCATAGAACGTATGGACTTCCTGTGACAATCAGTCGTTGTTCGAACAACTATGGCCCATATCATTTCCCAGAGAAGTTAATTCCATTGATGATTGCCAACGCATTGAATGACAAGCCACTTCCTGTATATGGTAAGGGTGAGAATGTACGTGACTGGTTATATGTAGAGGATCACTGCAAGGCGATTGACTTGATTATTCATAAGGGTCGTGTTGGTGAAGTATATAACATCGGTGGACATAATGAGATGACGAATATTGATATTGTTAAGATTATTTGTAAAGAATTAGGTAAGTCAGAAGACTTAATCACATATGTAACAGATCGTAAAGGTCATGATATGCGTTATGCAATTGATCCAACTAAGATTCACAATGAGTTGGGTTGGTTACCTGAGACAATGTTTGCAGATGGTATCAAGAAGACAATTCAGTGGTATTTGGATAACAAAGAGTGGTGGGAAACTATCATTTCAGGAGAATATCAGAATTACTATGAAAAGATGTATGGTGACCGCTAATCATTATACAATGATGAATAATGTGAATTAGATAGACAAAGTCAGCAAATTATTAACAATGCTGACTTTGTTAAAATGAGAAAGGTGATTCGTGGTTATGAAAGTATTAGTGACAGGTGTAGCAGGACAGTTGGGTCATGATGTGATGAATGAGCTTGCAAAGCGTGGCATGGAAGGAATTGGTAGTGATATTGCGGATTCTTATGCAGGTGCACAGGATGGGACAGCAGTTACTACAATGAAATATGTGCCGATGGATTTGACAGACGGAGAATCAGTAGAGGCGAGAATTATATTTGAACAGCCGGATGCAGTGATTCATTGTGCGGCATGGACGGCAGTAGATGCGGCAGAAGATGAGGAAAATCAGGCGAAGGTGAAGGCGATTAATTTTGGTGGAACACGAAATGTTGCCAGAGTTTGTGCGACGTTAGATATTCCGATGATGTATATTTCCACTGATTATGTATTTGACGGACAGGGTGAAGAACCATGGAAACCGGATTGTACAGATTATAAGCCACTTAGTGTGTATGGCAGTACAAAGCTTCAGGGTGAGAAAGCTGTTGTTGCAAATCTTGAGAAGTTTTTTATCGTGCGTATTGCATGGGTATTTGGTGTGAATGGTAATAATTTCATTAAGACAATGTTGAATGTTGGAAAGAAATTTGATCAGTTAAAGGTTGTTAACGACCAGATTGGTACACCAACATACACTTATGACTTGGCAAGACTTCTGGTGGATATGATTCAGACAGATAAGTATGGTTACTACCACGCAACCAACGAAGGTGGTTATATCAGCTGGTATGATTTTACGAAGGAAATCTTCCGTCAAGCAGTAGAATTAGGTCATGCAGAATATGGTGAAGACAAGGTGACAGTGAATCCAGTAACAACAGAAGAGTATGGTGTTTCAAAGGCGACGAGACCATTTAACAGCCGTTTGGACAAGAGTAAGCTTGTGGAGAGTGGATTTGAACCTTTGCCGACTTGGCAGGATGCACTTTCAAGATATTTAAAAGAGATAGAATTATAGGATGTGTTGAAAAAACAGTAAGCTAACAGGCGTTAAGATGCAGGTTTTAGTTAAAGTAAAGTTGTTGTATAGAAAGTGAGTGGCAATATGGGACAGATAAAAGTTGAGAAGAATGCCGGTGGCATTGAAGGTTTATGCGTAATTGAACCTACTGTGCATGGTGATGCAAGAGGATATTTTATGGAGACATATAATCAGAAAGATATGGAGGATGTAGGTCTTACCATGAAGTTTGTTCAGGATAATCAGTCTTGTTCAGTGAAGGGTGTACTTCGTGGACTTCATTTTCAGAAAGAATTCCCACAGGGCAAATTGGTCCGTGTGGTGAAAGGTTCTGTGTTTGATGTGGCAGTAGATTTGAGAAAGAATTCAGATACTTACGGAAAGTGGTTCGGTGTGGAATTGACAGAAGAGAACAAGAAGCAGTTCTATATTCCTGAAGGTTTTGCACATGGTTTTTTAGTACTTTCGGATATTGCAGAATTTTGTTATAAGTGTACCGATTTCTATCATCCGGGTGATGAGGGTGGTCTTGCATGGAATGACCCGGAAATTGGTATTGAATGGCCAATGCTTACTGGTGAATATCAGGGAAATGCATCGGCAGCAGGTTATCAGCTAGAAGATGGTACTGCGTTGAATTTGAGTGATAAGGATCAGTTATGGTTAGGAATTAAGGATACATTTGCATTTTAAGATGATAAGACAATAACTCGCATCAATAATGCGGGTTATTGGTTTGTTAAAAGGAGAAAAGAATGGATCAGTTGAAATACTGGATACAACAATATAGAGAAATAATATCATATCTGTTCTGGGGTGTGATGACCACGGTGGTTAGTTGGGCATCTTATAGTGTATTTGCGTTGGTTTTCAAAGGACAGGTAAGCATGGTTCGATTGTTAGGGATGGAAATGTCCATGGTTGTTCTCATGGCGAATATATTATCCTGGATATTCGCCATTGTTTTTGCATTTGTAGTTAATAAACTTTGGGTATTTCAGAGTAAGAGTTGGAAAAAATCTGTGTGGATTCCTGAATTGTGGAAGTTTCTTTCGGCCAGAGTTGTTACCGGAATATTGGAGATTGTAGTGGTTCCGTTATTAGTAGGTATGGGACTGAATCAGACGATTTTCGGTGTGGAGGGCATGGTTGCTAAGGTGTTGGTAAGTGTAGGCGTAGTATTATTGAATTATGTATTTAGCAAGCTGTTTATCTTTAGATAAACAGCTTGTTTTTCGTTGATAATATATGTCGTGGTTCTATCAGTTCTGTAGGTGGGAAAGATGAGTTGTTAAAGTGAATTTTTTATGCATGATACTATTTTAATTGCTTACTGTACTGAATATGGTGTATATTTTTTTTCGAAATCGTCTGTTAATGCATCATCCCAAAATCCAACCCATTCATTTTTGTCAAGTTGATATATATATGTTGCGTTATATTTTTCTAAATCTTTTACTCGATTAGACAATAAAACTGCATCCTTATTATTCTGTATTTTGTCAAAAGCATAAATGATATCTTCTTGATCATACGAAGAAACTAAAACTGCTTTTTTGTACAATCCACTTCCACTACAGTACAAGTCTTTTTCGTTTAATGATTCTTCATTCTTTAATAATTCATAAGTAGAATTTGACATCATGTACCTACGTGACGAAGATGGCTCGTTTTGTGTCTTCTCTACTCTCCATAACAGAGCAGTTGAGAAAATCATTGCAATAACACATAAAGAAAATAATTGTTTTTTTCTATATAACATCAACATTATTAATGTATACACCACTAACAAAAATAGTGCAATAGCAAACACGTTTTTAGAAAATTTTACCTGTGATGAATATCTTGCAAATGCCATAAAGAAATAATAGGAAGTAATTTCTCTCATAGTAGTTCCATTCAGAATAGGATATGCAAAAAATACATATACTCCCCCTACGATGGCAGTAAGAACTCCCGACCATAAGACCATCCACTTATACTTGAATTTGGAATAGTTCTTTAAAATAATAAGTCCCAACATAATAAACGGTCCAATAAAAGGCATAAAATATCTGGTATATGCAATAAAGCGGATTTTCCCGTTTGATGCACCGGTTAAAGCAATGGCGGCTACCATGCTCCATAGTGCAATAGAAGAAAATATCATTATAATAAATAACAACTTGTTTTCTTTTCCTTTTCTATAGTTTCCCCAATTTTTAACAAAGTAATAAATTACTGCAACTGTAACAATCGTAAGCAAACCACCAGTTTCAATAGTCAATGCACCTGCATGAGAAAAAAATCTTAAAATTATGTCCCAAATGCCTTCTAGCGTAGTAAGTGATTTGTATCGCCATGTTCCCGTCATTACATGTTCAACTGAATTGCCCATTACTATATCTGATCCTTTTAAGTATAAATTTCGTTGAACATAATCTAATAATATTTTTTCTAAAGAAAAACAAACTGTAAATGCGAATGCAAAAGATATAGGTTGTATCAACCATTTTCTATAAACAAGAAGGTAGAAAAATACTAGCACAACTAATGCTCCATATATAATAATACATCTACTATGAATGATGTATCCATATGCGGCTAGGCCACCTAAAAGTGTAGATAAAACGATTCTTCGCTTTCCTGTGGTTTCTGTCAATTCAAGCAATAGCCAAAGAATCATCCATACAACAAGCGCCAAGGGCATTTCGTTATATATAAATCCCTTAAAAAAGAGTATAATTGCATTACATGTACTTACAAAAGCAATTCCTATACTTAAAGATTTTGGACATTTAAATTTTGAACTTAAGACATGATAGGCAATTACAACAGTAATAGCATGTATAATAACGTTGCAAAATAACATTGCACGATATATAGTTATAGGATCGCTAAATAATTTATAGATTGGAGTTAATAACATTGTATAACCGAAATTGTAGAATTTTTTTAAATGCATATAAGAACTCCAATTATAACCGGCAAAAAAGGATGCGCCTGACATAGAGTAAACTTCATCAGCAGCAATTGGTAATTTTCTTAAAAAAACCATCCACCCCTCAGATAACACAACAAATATAAATAAAGACAGCCGAATTTTCCAATCCTGGAAAGAATTCAATTTATCAGTTATTGTTTTCCATATTGTTCGATTTTTTTCAAATATTCCCCATATAATGCCAAACAAAACCATCATAATAAATAATAACTTTAGTAATTCCATTGCTTTTTCCTCTCTAAGTAACTATATAGTTAAATAAATATATTTTTTAGAGACAATTATACTATATTGAAATTTTTTTGGAAATGTTTTTTTGTAATTTTAATAATTCTTTCTAAGTTTCTTCTTAAAACATATTCTAGGATAGAGACATTCTAAGTCTATTCTTGGTAGTTAAGATTCTGGAAGATATTAACCGACCATTAATAATTCGGGATAAGTATAGTATCCTTTGATTGACATTAATTAAAAATGGGATATAATAACCATTAGATTTCAATTAAGGGATACTATTTTTGAATGAAAATAAGAGATACTATATGAATAGGATAAAGGAGACTAAGAATGAAGTTAATTATTCAGATACCATGTCTTAACGAAGCAGAAACTTTAGAAATTGCATTGAATGATTTACCACGTCAGATAGATGGAATAGATGAGATTGAATATTTAATTATCAATGATGGCAGTACAGATGATACAGTAGAAGTTGCACGTAACTGGGGTGTTCATCATGTTGTAACATTTAAGAAGAATAAGGGTCTTGCAAGAGGATTCATGGCAGGTTTGGATGCGTGTCTTCGTGCTGGTGCAGATATTATTGTGAATACAGATGCAGACAACCAGTATAATGGTAATGATATTGAGAAATTGGTTCGACCTATTATAGAAGGAAAAGCGGATATTGTGATTGGTGAACGTCCGATTGATGACACCGAGCATTTTTCACCACTTAAGAAAAAGTTGCAACATCTTGGTAGTTGGACTGTTCGTGTTGCGTCTAAGTCAGATATTCCGGATGCTCCAAGTGGTTTTCGTGCATATAGCAGAGAAGCAGCTATGCGTTTGAATGTGGTGAATGAATACACTTATACATTAGAGACGATTGTACAGGCAGGGCATGAAAAGATGGCTATGACTTCAGTGCCGATTCGTACGAATGCAGAACTTCGTGCATCCAGATTGTTTAGCAGTATGTTTGGATATGTAAAGAAGTCTATGGTAACAATTGTACGTTCTTTTATTATGTATAAGCCATTGCGTTTCTTTGGAGGTATCGGTGCTGTTATTTTCCTATTAGGTTTGATTCTAGGCATTCGTTATCTGATTTTCATGTTTACAGGCGATTCGAGTGGACACGTTCAGTCCTTGATTTTGGCATCTACTTTATTAATGATGGGGACCATGACTGGCATTATTGGTTTTCAGGCAGATATTATTGCTGCTAATCGCAAGATTTTGGAAGATGTTCAGTATCATGTGAGAAAGATAGATTATGATTTGGCAGTGAAAGAGGATAAGAAGAAAGAAGAGAAATAAGATATGAGTAAATGTCAGATTTCAGTAGTTGTACCACATTACAACTCGCCGGACTTGTTAATTAAATTATTGGAAAGTATACCGGATACGGACAATATAGAGGTTATTGCTGTAGATGACAATAGCACAGTTGATTTGACTTCTATTCATGATTATGTGGAACAACGTAGTAATGTTCAGTTTTATGTTAATAATTCCGGTGTGAAGAATGCTGGTGCTAGTCGTAATGTTGCATTGAAACATGTGACTGGTGTATGGACGTTATTTGCAGATTCAGATGATTTTTTTGTGGATGGCTGGATGGAAGCTCTTACGCCTTTTTTGGATTCGGATTATGATATGGTATATTTTCCGCCAACCAGTATGGATTTGAAGACGGGGGAAGTTTCATCACGTCATGTAATGTATATGGAGATGATTCTGAAAGCTTATGAGAATCCAACTCTTAAGAACATTACAGAGATGAAGTTTGCATTCTGTTCACCTTGGTCAAAGTTGATTCGTACAGCGATTATGAAAGATAACAATATTACTTTTGACGAGGTTGCAGTATCGAATGATATTATGTGTTTGACTAAGTGTGCATACTATAGCAAGAATGTTGGTTTGTCTGATAAGACCATTTACTGTGTGACTCGTGGTGGCAATTCATTGACTACCAATAAGGATGAAAAACGTTTTGATACAAGAGTAGAGGTGTTTGTGAATCGTTACATCTATGCACGTGAACATCTTTCAAAGAAAGAATTTCGCTATACCCATCTTGACAGACAAGCATTAGGGAAACTTGTGGATGTGTTTATTGAGAAATGGGGACCAAAGAAGTTTTTCTGGATTTCTAAGTTATATATTAAGAATCGTATTTATATATTCGACTGGGGATTGTTGAATCCGGTTACTTTGTTCCATAAGGCAAAAGTTGAGTTGCAATGGTGGATGGATATCAAAAAGCACCGCAAGGCATAGCGTATCTTGCGATTAATAGTGGATGCTGAATCGTTATGTTTTTTGTAATGTATATGGATCATTTTTTTCATTATGCTCTTGCTTATATAAAGAGTTGAATTATGAGGTGTGAAATGAAAGACGTGCTTGTGTCGGTGGTAATGCCGGCATACAACTGTGAAAAGTATATCGGTCAGGCGATTCGTTCGGTTTTAGAACAGACAGTTTCGCTAGAACTGATTATAGTAGAAGATAAGTCGGGAGATGGAACCGAGGCGGTTATTTGTGAATTTTTGGATGACGAACGTGTGATATATATTTCGAATGATGTAAATTCCGGTGTCGCAGCAAGCAGAAACAAGGGTATAGATCTTGCCAGAGGCAAGTATATTGCCTTTTTGGATTCGGATGATTATTGGACCTCAGACAAATTAGAACGACAGGTTACATTTATGGAGAAGGGTAATAAAGTATTGTCTTCCACGGGTAGAGAGCTTATTGATGAGAATGGAGTATCCACAGGCAGGGTGATTGGCATTCCGGATGTCATTTGTTATAAGGATTTATTAAAGGGTAATGTGTTAAATACGTCCGGTGTTATGGTGCTTGCTTCGGTTGCAAAGAAGTATAAGATGGTGCAGGATCATCTGCATGAGGATTATATTATGTGGTTGTCCATTTTGAAAGAGTATAAGGTTGCATATGGCATCAATGAGCCAATGTTAAAATATCGTGTGATGAAGGGAACAAAGTCTGGTAATAAGTTAAAATCTGCAAAGATGACCTTTGGCGTATATCGTTATATAGGATTAAATTTGCCGGTGGCAATATATTATTTTTGTCATTATGCCATTAATGGAGTGAGAAAGTACAAAGGGTAGTCCGTTAGGTGGCGTAAAGAAAGTTATGGTATGTTCATAGGAGATAGTTGTAACTAAGATAAGAACAATATAATGATAGGAAAAGAGGATTCGTATGTTTGAAAAATTATCGGATGTTTTTACAGCAATTGAAGATGAAGAATATGTAATTTTAAGAAATTATGAAGAATTTGATAATCTAGGTTTCTTAACTTGTCACCCGGATATTGATATATTATGTAGAAATCGAGAAGTCTTAGTAGAAAAACTGTCTTTGGAATCACGTAGGAAGAAGGAAGATGGTATCCATTATAAGCTTTCGGTTGCAGGTGCAAAGGTGGCAGTTGATTTGCGTTGTGTAGGTGACGGTTATTTGGATACTACATGGGAAGACAACATATTGAATAATCGTGTGAAAAGACAGAATTATTATGTGATGGATGAAGAGAATTATTTTTATTCCTTGCTCTATCATGTAATTATACAAAAGGATACGGTAGCGGAGGATTATGTAAAACGCCTGCAGTCTATGAGTGAAGAGGCTTCTATTTCTTATTCTTTTGAGAATAAGGAGGATGTGTTAAACAGTTATATGGCTGATAAGGGTTATATTTACTGCTATCCGGAATTTTTGGGGACAATCTTTCATATGGAACGAGTAGACCAGAGGCTGGTAGAAAAAAATGTTGTTAAAGAGTGGAAAAGAAAAGTGTATGCATTATATCGCAGTATGGGAAAACGTGTGAAAACAGGAGTTGTGAAGAATGGGTGAGAAAATAAGAGATGTCCGTCCGATTAACTTAATCGGAGCGGATTTGATGGTAGAACTGAATGAAGGATATACAAAAAATCAGGGAAGAGTCATTCATGTTCAGAATAACAAATTTCGTTATCTCTTGACTGAAGGTGATTTCTATAAGGTCGCATCAGATATTATGAGAGCTTCCGTGGAATTAAATTATATTAAGACACATCTTCCAACTTCCTATGCAGATATGATACCAAAGGAAAGCAAGGAACCATCCAAGGTGACAGAATTTGTATTCTTAGAGGACATCAAGAAGGAAGAGGTGGAATATCGCATTTTAGAGGTGAGAAATCATATAATTACTGTTTTGATTAAACCGGATTGTTATAAGCAGTTTAAAAAGCTTGCGAAAAAATGTAACATGAAGCGATTAGAGCATCCGTTTGGGAAGCGTCATGGATATAAATTCCTATATCAAATGAAAGAGTTTGTAATCTATGAAAAGGATGGCTGGTATTACGAAGTGATGTGCCAGTTACCATGTAAGAGTCTGACCCCGAAGATGTGGATGCCACTTGATTTGTGTGTACAGACAGCTTTATGGGAAACAAAAAGGGAACAGGATGGTTACCACTATGTTGCCGATGAAGAAATGTGGATATACCGTATGACCCGGTCAATGTTTACTAGCATTGAAATCACAAAAAAGGATAAGGAATTTTTAGAGAAGTATAAGTCTGTATTGACCAATGATACTTTAAGACACAAGCTTTCCTTGATTGTATTTGGTTTTGCAGACCGCTTGATTGAGCTTTGTAAGCAAGGTGAATATGACAAAGTGATTACAGAATACTACACATATAAGGAATATTAAGGAGGAAGAGGATGAGTAATCCGGCAGTTACAAAATTAGTACGGGATGATATTGGTAATTTGCGCTTTTGGATGGATGACAACATTGGAGAGTCTATACATATCCATCTGGCGGATTTTCGATTGGATTTGACTGTAGAGGAAATAGAGCAGCTTGCAGGTGAATTGGCGGATTCCATGAATCTGCTATTAGATATCGAAGGGTTTGATTGCAAGAAGATGGATCCTGTGTTCTTATCCCTTCTTTTGGCAAAGCGCTTGAAGTATCTAAAATCTGTGAAATTGGATACGGTACGATTGTCTGAGTTAATTGTGAATTATAGAAATAAATTTGGTTTTTTGAAATATAATAAGCTGACGGAGTCACGTGCAGTAAAAGCACTTCGTGGAGATTCGTCAGAGAATGATGGAGCGCGTAAATCACATCATGTAGGCCAGACAAGTAAGCAACGTTTGGATACTATGAAGCAGAGTATAGAAGCTCATGGTTATCCGTATAATGGACAATATATTATTCTCTATGAGGACCAGATGTTGATTCGGGATGGACAACATCGGGCATCTTGTCTATATGTAGAGAATGGAGACATGGAAATTCCGGTATTACGTCTCTATTTTTCAGATTCAAAAGTGTCAGAGTATGAAAGAAATTATGTGAAACAGTTATTTGCGGGTATTGGTAAGCTTACGTTGAAACATACACTGAAGGAAATGAAAAAGCTTGTCAAGTGTGTTTACTTTGGTTTGATTGCATGGAAAGGTAAGGTGCATCTTGTTATGCACAAGAAAGAGCTTCAAAAAATGGAACAAATCTACTTTCAATAGGCGGAAGGATTATGATTAAAAAGATATTAGATAAATATAATAATTTTTCAACGACGGTTAAGGCGTCGTTTTGGTTTTTGATTTGTGGATTTATACAGCGTGGTATTTCAGTAATTACAATTCCTGTTTTTTCCAGATTGTTGTCTACCGGTGAGTATGGTGACTTTAATGTGTATCAGACATGGTATAACATTGTTATCATTTTTGCCTCACTAAACCTTGCATCGGGAGTATATATGCGGGGATTGGTAAAATATGAAGAAGATAAGGATCGGTTTACCGGTTCCTTGCAATGTCTTTATATACTAACAACCACTATTTGTTTTGGGATTTATTTGTTATTCCAACCACAATGGAATGCTTTCTTGGGGTTGGATTCTTCTTTTGTATATGTGATGTTTGTCGATATTCTTATGGCAACTGCGTATCATTTTTGGTCAACGGAGCAAAGAGTGGATTACAAATATCGCAAGCTGGTGCTTGTGACAGTGCTGAATGCGGTGTTAAGACCAGCATTAGGTGTTTTTGCAATATATTTGTTCCCTGAGCATCGATTAGAAGCCAGAGTGTTTTCCATGGTACTTGTGGATGTGCTTACCTTTGGTGTATTCTTTTTTGGAATTTTCAGAAAAGGGGCACGAGTGTTTACTACCCAATACTGGAAGTATGCCCTTGCATTCAATTTGCCATTGGTTCCGCATTATCTCTCGCAGATTGTATTGAATCAATCCGACCGTGTTATGATTAAGTCATTACAGGGTTCAGATGCAGCAGGTATTTACAGTTTAGCATATTCGGTTGCTTCTTTGATGACAATTTTGAATACATCCGTTATTAATACATTTACTCCATGGATGTATAAGAAAATGAAGGTGAAAGAGTATAAGCAGATTGGTACGAATTCTGTACCAATCCTAATTTTGATGGCATTTGCAAACTTTGTATTGGTTGCATTAGCACCGGAAATTGTTTCCATTATGGCTCCGGAATCCTATTATGATGCAATCTGGGTGATTCCACCGGTGGCGGCTAGTACCTATTTTATATTTATGTACAGCTTGTTTTCCAGATTTGAGTTCTACTTTGAACGTACCAAGTTTATGATGGTTGCATCTGTATTAGGTGCATGTGCTAATATTGTGTTAAACTATATATTCATTCCTAAGTATGGATATTATGCTGCGGGTTATACAACGCTATTCTGCTATATTCTATATTGTGTAGGACATTATCTGCTTATGCGTCGTATTAATAAGAAACAGATGGATAATGTGAAGGTATTTGATATGAGATGGATTCTTGGTATTACCTTTACATTTATTATCTTATGTGCTATTACTATGATATTTTATAAGCATATGATTATTCGTTTTGTGTTGTTTGGTATTATCGGTATCATCTTTTTTTTGAAACGAAATAAGTTTATTAATCTGTTGAAAATGATAAAGGCAGAAAAGAAAAAGAAGAAAGAAGAATAAATATGGTTGTCTCTTTGTTATGGATGCTGGCTTGAAATTCGTTTCTTGTAAAATGTGATAAAGAGTGGTATAATTTTAGTGCTTTGTAATTTTCTACAAAGTGTATATGTAATGATAAAGAAGAATTGTTCATAGAATAATGATATAGTGCATTGCTATAGCATAATCAGGAGGTTAATATATGTGTGGTATTGTTGGATATATCGGTAAAGAGCAGGCTGCGCCAATTCTTTTGGATGGCTTAGCTAAGCTGGAATATCGTGGTTATGACTCTGCCGGAATTGCAATTTTTGGTGGCGAGGATATTGATATTGTGAAGGCAAAAGGAAGACTTCAGACACTGAAGGATATGACAGCAGATGGTCAGAGTGTGAAGGGTACGTTAGGTATTGGGCATACACGTTGGGCAACCCATGGAGAGCCTTCTGTTTCGAATGCCCATCCGCATTTTAACAAAGAGAAGACCATAGCAGTGGTTCATAATGGAATTATAGAGAACTATCAGGTGTTGAAAGAGAAGATGATTTCCAGAGGTTATACATTTGTATCCGATACGGACACAGAAGTGGTAGCTCATATGTTGGATTATTATTATAATGGAGATCCGTTACAGGCAGTTGCTAAAGTAATGCATAGAGTGCAGGGTTCGTATGCATTAGGAATTCTGTTTAAGGAATTTCCGGATAAGATGTATGCAGTTCGTAAAGACTCTCCATTGATTGTGGGACAGTCGGCAGATGGTAATTTGATTGCATCTGATGTTCCTGCTATTTTGAAGTATACAAGAGAAGTATATTTCATCGAAAATCGTGAGATTTGTGAGTTGTCACGTGAAGGAATTAACTTCTTCAGTGAGGATATGGAGCCGATTAATAAGGAAACTAAGACAATCGAATGGGATGTAGAGGCCGCTGAAAAAGGTGGTTATGAGCATTTCATGTTGAAGGAAATCTATGAACAGCCAAAGGCGGTATTAGATACGATTAGTCCTAGAATTAAGGATGATAAAATCGTAATTGATGAGCTGAATATGTCCGAAGATGATATTAAGAATTTGAAGAGAATTTACATAATTGGATGTGGTTCTGCTTATCATGTTGGTGTGACCAGCAAATATGTGATTGAACAGATTACAAGAATTCCGGTAGAAGTAGATTTGGCTTCCGAATTCCGTTATCGTAATCCGATTTTGGAAAAGGATTCCATGGTGATTATTATCAGTCAGTCAGGTGAAACAGCAGATTCCTTAGCCGCACTTCGTAAGGCACAGGAAATGGGTGTTAAAGTATTAGGGGTTGTGAATGTAGTTGGTTCTACTATCGCAAGAGAAGCAGATAATGTGTTATATACATGGGCTGGTCCGGAAATTTCCGTTGCAACAACCAAGGCATATAGTACACAGTTAGTTGCTTTGTATCTGTTGGCAATTCTGTTTGGTGAAGTGAGAGGTTCGATTACAAGTGAAGAGTATAAGGAATTGTTGACGGAACTTCAGAGTCTTCCGGATAAGATTCAGGAGATTCTTGGTGACAAAGAGAGAATTCAGTGGTTTGCGAGTAAGTATGCTAATGCCAAGGATGTATTTTTCTTGGGAAGAGGCGTGGATTATGCGACATCCTTAGAGGGTTCATTAAAACTGAAAGAAATTTCTTATATTCACTCTGAGGCATATGCAGCAGGTGAATTAAAGCACGGAACTATTTCATTAATTGAAGATGATGTGTTGGTTGTGGCAGTTGTAACACAGCCGGACTTATATGAAAAGATGATTAGTAACATTGTAGAGGTTAAGACAAGAGGTGCTTATATCTTTACATTAACCAATAAGGGTAATTGTGTGATGGAAGAGACTGCAGATTTTACAGTTTATGTTCCGAAGACTCATCCTTGTTTTGCACCATCCCTTGCAGTAATTCCGTTACAGTTGTTTGGATATTATGTATCCGTTGCGAAAGGCTTAGATGTAGATAAGCCAAGAAATCTTGCAAAATCGGTTACAGTTGAGTAAGAGAGATAGTAACAAAGGAAGTAGCATTTAGGAGGAGTAAGTATCATGACTAGGTCGCGTAAGAATAAGAGGAAAAGTGTTAACAAACGATTAGGACTAATTTTGCTATTGGAAATATTAGTATTTATTGGTTTGTTAATCGGTTACGGAGTGTACTATTTTAACAATGCAATAGATATGATGATGACGGATGAAACATCAAAGGAAGAGATTGATGTCAGTGAAGCGGTTACCGAGACGATGGAGGAAACCTATACAACCATTGCTTTGTTTGGTTTGGATACTAGAGAGAAGAATGCTAATTTGACAAGCTCAGGTGTTGCACATAGTGATGCAGTGATTCTTGTTAGTATTAATAATGAGACAAAAGAAGTTCGCATGGCTTCTGTCTACAGAGATTGTTTTATGGAGATTGCCTCCAATACACCAACTACACAGAAGTTTACCCATGCATATTTGTTGGGAGGACCGACATGTTCAGTTGAGACATTGAATCGTAATTTAGATTTGAATATTAAGGATTATGTAGCAGTAGATTTTAATGCATTATCTACAGCAATTGATGCATTAGGCGGAGTAACGATTAATGTTAAGAGTAATGAGATTACGAACTTGAATAAGAATATTGAAGAACAAGTACAGGTAACCGGAAAGTATTCGGAGGGTGTATGGTCAGCAGGTAAGCAGACGTTGAACGGAACACAGGCAACTGCCTATGCAAGAATTCGTAAGGTTGGTAATGGTGACTTTGAGAGAACGCAAAGACAGCGTAAGGTTATTGAGGCGATGATTGCGAAAGCAAAGGAATCTGATTTGGCAACATTGAATAATCTGGTGAATGAAGTGTTCCCAATGGTAGCAACCAATATTACGAAGACACAGGTTCTTTCATTAGCATCCGGTTTGTTAGATTACCAGATGGGTGAGAGTATGGGATTTCCTTCTGCGAGGAGTACTCCTACTATTGGTTCCAAGGGTAGCTTAGTTGTAGCGGCAGATTTGATTCATAATGTAGAATATCTGCATGAGTTCTTGTATCCTGCGGATACGGATTATGTGGTATCGGATGAGGTTAAGCGTATTAGTGACGCAATTACAAATGAGACAGGTGTATATAATGAATTTTCAGAAAAACATAAGACCGAGGAGAAGACCCAGACGAATTCAGATGAATAAGGATGAATTATGACATGAAGAGAATGACAGCTATGAATGTAGCTGCCATTCTCTTTTATAAGGGAGATGATTGTATGATAAAGGATTACAAAACAGGTTGTTTGGAATGGAGAAAGTCTATCATTCAGTATGTTGCGTGTATAATATTTTTTTGTACGGCGTTATTTTTGCAGGGAATAGATTCGTTTGCGGCTACGGCTTTATCAGCCAATGGAGCATTGAAGGTGGAAGGGACTAAGCTTGTTAGTCAAAAGACCGGTAAGCAAGTTCAACTACGAGGTGTCAGCACCCATGGGATTAATTGGGATGTTGGATATCCGTATATTTCAAAGGATGCATTTAAGACATTAAGAGATAAGTACAGTGTCAATGCAATTCGTCTTGCCATGTACACAACAGAGTATTATGGATATTGTGATAAGGGTGGTGCCGGAGAGTCTCAATCCACAGTGCAAAGCACGTTGAAGACAAGAATTGATACAGGCGTGCAGGCAGCAACGGATCTTGGGATGTATGTTATTATTGATTGGCATATTCTGAATGACCAGACTCCCAAGAAGTATCAATCACAAGCAAAGGACTTCTTTACAGAAATGTCGTTAAAGTACGCAGATTATGATAACGTAATCTATGAGATTTGTAACGAGCCAAATGGTGGGACAACCTGGAGTGATATAAAGTCTTATGCCAATACAATTATACCGGTTATTCGTGCCAATGATAGTGACGCGGTGATTATTGTAGGAACACCGACCTGGTCGCAGGATGTAGATGTAGCATCCAAGTCGCCATTGAAGTATGATAATGTGATGTATACCTTGCATTTTTATTCTGCAACACATACTGATTATTATCGAGAGAAATTAAAGATGGCATTGAATAATGGTTTACCGATTATGGTAACAGAGTTTGGGGTATCAGAAGCCAGTGGTAATGGTTCCATGAATACATCAGAAGCAAAGAAGTGGTTGGATTTATTAGATAGTAATAAGATTAGCTACTTTGCCTGGAGTTTGAGTAGCAAAGATGAAACAGCATCTTTGTTGAAGGCGGGAACAACGAAGACGAGTGGATGGACTACATCACAGTTATCTCCCGCGGGCAAATGGATATTGACCCAGTATAATAAGAGAAGTGACAAGAACACAACTTCTTATAAACCAGCTCAAGTAAATAAGGTTGCGATTAAGAATGTAAAAGGAAAGAAAGCAAAGATAACCATTAAGAAAGTAAGTAAAGCAACCGGTTATCAAATTATATATAGTACGAATCGCAAATTTAAGAAGGCATCTTCTGTGAAGACAACTAAGAATTCTTACACTATTAAGAATTTGAAAAAGAAAACGTATTATATAAAGGTAAGGGCATACCGCAAGGTCAATGAAAAGACCTATTATGGTGTTTATAGTAAGGTTGTAAAGATTAATATTAAAAAGTAATTAATGGAGATTGAGATGAAAAAAGATTGCAGAGTACGAAAAATGATATTGTTTGTATTAGTGGTAATGGTATGTGTATTTTATTCCAATACTAATTCATTGGCTGATGAGATGTCAGATTCGCCTACAGATAACATCAATGTTACTACTTCAGATGAAACTACTAAGACCACAGATTCAACGAACTCAACAAATTCGATAGAAACTACGGAAACGGTAACAAGTACAGAGACTACGGAGTCAACGGAAACTACAGAAATGGTAATGGAGAATGGTTGGGATAAGAACAAGACATATTATTATGTAAACAATAAGGCTGTTACCGGCATTCAGAAAATTAGTGGAAAATTATACTATTTTAGGGATAATGGCAAACTATATAAGAATAAAGGGCTTAAGAAGATAAGTAATCAGTATTATTACTTTAATAAGGACTATTCCCTGAAGACAGGTGTTGTTAAGGTTGATAAGAAGTACTATTATTTTCAGAAGAAATCCGGTCAACGATATGAAAAGACAGGTATTAAGAAAGTAGATGGCAAATATTACTATTTTACTTCCGGTCATTACTTAAAGTCCGGATGGGCCAGAAATAGTGATAAAGAGAGATACTATTTTGATAAGACAACATATGCAGCCAAGAGAGGATGGAATTATGTTGGCAAATACAAGTATTACTTCAACAAGAAGGGACAGTTAGTACAGGATGTCCGCAAAAAATTAACTAAAAAACAGAAGCAAAGTTATTACATCAAAGTGAATCGAACAGCTTGTTGTGTAACGGTATATGCAAAAGATGGTGATAAGGGATATACCATACCGGTTGTTTCTTTTATATGTTCTACAGGTGGAGCAACACCCGTTGGAAATTTTACAACCAAAGACAAGTTACGTTGGCATGAATTGATGGGACCGTGTTGGGGGCAGTGGTGTGCGCATATAACAAGTAGCATTTTGTTCCATTCCGTACCGTATAATTCACGAAATGACAATCGATCTTTGGATGTGAAAGGATATAACAAGCTGGGTACAATGGCAAGTCATGGGTGCATTCGCTTGACTGCTGGTGATGCCAAGTGGATTTATGACAATTGTAGTGTAGGAACAAAGGTTACAATTTATAACAATGAAAAAGATCCGGGTCCATTCGATAAACCAGAGGCGCAAAAGTTGAAATCGGGACATACATGGGATCCAACGGATCCTACTATCTGATATAGAAAGTAGGACGGACTCAATAGTTTAGAAGGATGATGACAATGAAAACATATATTATAATAGGCATATTAATAATATTCTTTATATACATGGTTGTATGGAGCGTGAAATTCTATTTTCACACACAGCGCCAGAAGAAAGTGAAGCGTATTCAAGAGCTTCGTGCTAAGGGAAAAGAAGAACACAAGCTAATCGATGACACGAAGGATTATTGGTATAATAAGCGAGAGGTTGAGGCTTGCAAAGAAGGAGAAGATGTACAGCGATACTATAACTTTTTTATCAGTGTAGAAGATGCTATTCATGGATTGTTAATAGAAATGTATGATTGTGGTATTGTTCGTACAGATGAATTAGGGCAGATTTCTTATGGGAAGAGTTGTTTGCATGAGGTGGATTTGTCTTTTTTGGAAGATTTGGATAACGCGGTGAAAGAAGCTGTTGGTAATGACGAATCTGCAAAGAAATTGAGTGCAGATGGTAAGGATGAAGTGACAGATACCTCCAAACCGAAAGAAGAAATCGTTCAGTTGGATGATGTGATTCAGGTAGAGGGAATGACAGATCATTTCTTAAAAAAGAATAAACAAGATATTGTTACAGCAGCAAAAGAGTTAAAATCGGATGATCCGGGTATTACAGATATTCGTGGAACATTGTCAGAAGGTGTGGAGAATATCATTGCAGCAGTCGAGTCGGAAAAACAGGAAGAGGCACAAAAGAATGAACCGATTATTGTTAAGGAAGAGAAGTCGGTAGAGCAGGCTCGTAAGGCAAGAGAGATGACTGGTAATGCAGAGATTCGTAATAAAGTCTATAGCAAGTGGACAGGATATGTAGAAGAACTTTGGGATTTGGTTGTAATTCATGCTAGTGATGACACTAAGCAGAAACTTCGTAAAGCATTAATGGATTACGGATATAATGATGTAGATGTGCTACTTCAAAGTCCGGAATACGAGTGATGATTTGAAGCTGTATGAGATAAATATGTAGCATTGTCGGTAAGGTTCTTAATAGAATGGGAATCTGAATAATTGCTATAATCGAGAGCATAATAACAATGAGAAGGGGTGTTGATGTTACGCCCCTTTTTTGGAGGTTAATATGGAATTTTATGTACCAACTATACAAGATATTGGTAAAATACGAGAAGCAATGGCAAACAATCGAAAGCCGAGTTGTGAAATGTCAGCTGCCAATACTGTGTTATGGGCAAGACATTACAACACAGAGATAGCATTTTGGCAGGAAGAAATTATATATCGTTCTACCTATTTTGAAGATGCATATTCGTATTCTTGTAATTTGTTAAGCTCGTCACATCCAAAGGAATTATTTGACCGGATTGTGATGCTTGCAAAGGAAACAGGACAAACACTTCGAATGCATTGTATATTAGAAGAAGAATTTCAGATGATTGAACAGTGGTATCCTGGTATGTACCAAATGACGGTGCGTCGTCAGGATAGTGACTATATTTATCTGAGGGAGAAATTGGCAACCCTTTCAGGGAAGAAGCTTCATGGAAAGAGAAATCACATCAACCGGTTTATAGATAGTTTTCCGGATTGGAAATATGAATCGATTACAGAGGCAAATGAAAACGAGTGTGCCCAAATGGCAATGCGATGGTGTCTTGAAAATTGTGCAGATGAGAACGATAACTGGGAACATGATAAAATTGATGAGTCTAAGTTGGTAGTATATGCAATTCGTCATAGAGATGAGCTTGGAATGAAGGGTGGAGCCTTGCGAGCAGGTGGACGAATTGTTGCGATTACATTGGGTGAACGCTTAACAAATGATACATTTGTAGTACATTTTGAAAAGGCATTTTCAGATGTGCAGGGAGCATATCCGATGATTAATCGAGAATTTGTAAGAAATGAATTAAAACAATACACTTATGTGAATCGTGAGGAGGACTTGGGAGAGGAAGGATTGCGAAAAGCAAAACTTTCCTATCGACCAGAACGATTGTTGGATAAGGGTATGATTACAATCAAAAAGCAGGAAGAGGCTTAAGCCTCTTCCTGTTCTTGTATGTTGCGTATTCCTGATTTTCTTGTAAGTACTAATACGATAATATTAGCGATTGCAAGAATTAATATGAGGAGTAGCGCTGATAATCCGATGGAAATGGTTGTGTTGCAGAATAAGAAAAATCCTCCAACACAGATGATGATGGTAAATGCAATCGAAATTGCCATAGAGAAAAATGTATTATAGTTCTCTCGCAAAACACTCATTTCATCATCCCATATTAGTTTTGGTTGGATAGAATCAATGTAGATTCCCATGTAAGATACAAAACTAATGGACATAAGGCTTAGTAAAGTAAATAAGAGAATATGTACCAAAGGTACTTGAATTACCATACAGGCAGGAATGAAGAATATCAGTACTCCAATAGCAGGGAATAGGATTCCAACGAGTGCTTTTGCATTCCATTGTGTCCAATAGGATATAGGTATGTATTTCATAAAGGAGAAGTGTTTTCCTTCTCGTGAAATTGCATTCGAACTTAAGCTGTTGATTGCAGATAGAATTACGGAAATTCCAATCACTCCAAGTAAGAAAAACAATTGGATTCGGATATCCTTTGCAGCATATAACTGCCTCAAACGAGTAATGGAAATTTCGTAGTGCTGAATCTTTAACATGGCATATACGAAAATGGGCCACAGGAAGTTAATCGCAATACAATTAGTGAAAAACACAGGTGTACGCGTCAGAAGACGAATCTCCTTCATAAAATACGAAAAACCCGGATTGCGCTGTTTGCAGGTTTTCATGAGTTTGTCTATATCTTTTGCTTTTTTGTTGCTGTTAGACGATGTAAGTCCTATGACACCGCGGAAATACAATGCTTCGGAAAGCAGGAGCATGATTCCGACAGCGACAGTATTGGCAAGAATATATCCAAGCAATGCAAGAAAATCACCTTCCGTAAATGTTTTAATCAATAGAGGAACATTTGGAAATATTATGTTCATGGTGTTAAAGAATGGGTTATCACCGGAAGCAAGGGTTTCTACATAGTTGTCAATGTCCATATTCTGTAAAAAGCCAATAGAACCAACCAATACAATTACCAAAATGAAAAGAATGGCAACGGATACTCTCTGAATTAAGTCTTTGTTGCGAATTACTCTTGTAAATGCCATTAATAGCATACTCAATATACCACAATAGACTAAAGGTATAATTGGTAAAGTGAGGATGCCGATGATCGAGAGAATCCAGTTGAGTATTCCCATACCGGAAGCAATTCCGTATCCCACAATACAAGCCCCTACTAATAGAAACTGCATCATATTTTCATTGATGAATGCTGCTGTGAATTTGGAAGCTATAATTTGGTAAGCTTGTAACGGCCAAGGTAGCAGATATTCAATATCATTTGAAAAATAGAATTCATTAAATATTACATTGATACCAAATATAAGTGTAAACAGACATATAACATGAAACATCAATTGGATTCCCATTGGTTCACATCCCACCGGTTGCAGTGTGATTGTCATAAGATTCACCAACACACCAACTGTAATAGTAACCGGAAGTAATACGCCGAAAATTCCGAATAAGGAAAGTATGATAATCATTACTTTTCTGCGTTTATCTTGTGGTGCACTCATACTGATGGCCGCAATAAATGTTTTCGTAAGCGTAAGATATCTATTCATGGGCAGTCATCTCCAAAAAGATTTTCTCAAGATCCATATCAGGATACTTGGCGGTTAGTTCCTCTAAAGTACCATAGAATAAAGATTTACCATGGTTGATAATGATAACCTTGTCACAAAGCTTTTCTGCAACTTCCAGAACATGGGTCGAGAAAAGAACTGAATTACCGGCATCTGCATGTTCGCGCATCATTTGTTTTAAGGCATAGGCAGATTTGGGATCCAAACCGGTTAGTGGCTCATCCAAAATCCATACTTCCGGATCATGTACCAAAGCGGCAGCTACCATGATTTTCTGTCTCATACCATGGGAATAGCTCTGCATCGGTTTATCTAATACGTCAGCAAGATCAAACCTAGTAGCAAAGGTTTTAATACGTTCTTTGCGTGTTTCGGTAGGAACTTTATAGATGTCAGAAATCAGATTCATGAATTCGATACCCTTCAAACGAAGAAACATGTCCGGACTATCAGCGATATATCCGATGACCTGTTTTGCCTTTAAAGGTTCCTTTTGCATGTCATGGTCATTAATAAGAATAGAACCACAATCCGGTTTTAGGATTCCGGTCATCATTTTCAGAGTGGTTGTTTTGCCGGCACCATTAGGTCCAATAAAACCAACAATCTCACCATTGTTAACGGTGAGATTCAGGTTATCTACGGCACGAACGGTACTATTGTAGGTTTTGGTTACATTTTCAATTCGTATCATATGTGCGTCCTTTCTTAAAATATGTTACATAGGTGTTTGCGAAACTCGAATTTATGTCGTGAAGTTTGTTACATATGCACAACTAAGAACATTGTACTTACGAGTTTCGCACCCCCTAGATATACTACAGATTAAGTTTTGCTGGGTTGGTAACGTCACTTGCAGCAACCGCATAGATAGTCGTAATATCAGGTTGCGAAGTTGAAATGGTTGGATCCGCAGTGGCATTGATTGTGTGAGTATCATTAGTAGTATTGCTGACAGGATAAGTAATTTCTTCATTTCCCATATAAGCCAGTATTTTTTTGACGTAGTTTTGAGTTTCCTCGAATGGAGGAATTCCGCTATACTTATCTACGTTGCCAGGACCTGCGTTATAAGCTGCCAATGCAAGCGATACATTGCCGTTATACTTATGAAGCATCTGGGAAAGGTATTTGGCACCACCCATAATATTCTGTTCGGCATCATAAGCATCGGTCACACCTAAAGACTGTGCAGTGCTTGGCATAAGTTGCATGACTCCCATTGCACCTACCGAAGAGGTAGCATTGGCATTAAAGTTGGACTCTGTTTTGGCAACCGCCTTCAGGAGATTCACATCTATGTTGTATTCCTTAGCTGCACGATTGAAAATGTCTTCCATTTCGGCAGGACTGGTAACCGTTTCTTTAGAGCCTGTATTCTTGCTGGAACTTGCCGATGTATCTGCTGATTCCGGTGTTGCATAGATTACGGATTCGGCTTCTAATACCGAATCAAAGTTGTTACCAGATGATTGCTTGGCAGAACCTAAGGTTTGATATGTATTTTCATTCAGATTTCCTACGTTATTAATGTATGTCATTGGTATACTCCTCATCATAATCGTACTGTAACTATTCAGAGCCACATTAGAAACTGCTTGGTTCTGAATAGTTACATTTTACTATAAATAACTACAAATGAAAATGATTATTTTGACATTATGAGAAGAGTGATTATAATAGGGTAGTGAGTCTTTTGCAAACGAAAAAGAAGAATTAGCAAAATACAATGACAGAGAAAGGTTTGGAGAAAAAAGATGTATTTAAACAAGGTGAATCCTTATAGTATATCAAAACAACATAGACGGGATAAAATGCATATTCTGGAAAGGGTGCAAGCATTATTTGATAAAGGGAGTTTTACAGAGTATTATCCGGATGATTTGATAGAGGAAAATATTAACCAAGGTTATGATGGTGTGATAACCGGATATGGTAATATTTTTGGAAGAAGAGTGTATTTTTATGGGCAGGATTTTACCTGTATGGGAGGAACATTCGGCTATCAGCATAGTAGACAGATGATTGCCATTATCAAGGAAGCAATTCGTGAAAAGAAACCAATTATAGGTATCTATGATGGCGGTGGTGCAAGGATTCAGGAAGGAGCAGCATCAGTAGCAGGCTGTGGAGAATTGTTTCGAATGAATGCATTAGCTTCCGGTTATATTCCGCAGATAGCGATTATCGCAGGGACTTGTGCGGGTGGTGCAGTATATTCGCCGGGACTTACGGATTTTGTGTTTACCATCGATAAGATTAGCAATATGTTTGTAACCGGTTCTAAAGTTATCAATGAAGTACAGGGAACTGATTATTTGATAGAAGAGCTTGGTGGTGCCAACATTCATTCTGAAATTAGTGGTGTAGCACATTTTCGCATGCAGGATGAGAGAAGTTGTTATGCACAGGTGCGGAAGCTGATTGATATGCTTCCACCATGCTATAGTGAGGAGAGAACGTTCCGTACGGATTTGTATCGTGCAAAAGATTTGTCGGATATTATGACATTTATTCCGAAAGACATAGAGGAATCATATGATGTGATTCCGGTTATTGAAGAGATATTAGATGATGATAGTTTTGTCGAAGTACAAAAGGAATTTGCTAAGAATATTGTGGTTGGTTTTGGTAAGCTTGGTGGATTTACAGTAGGTGTAGTAGCAAGCCAGACGCTGCACAAGAATGGTTCTATCGATGTAGATGGAGCTGATAAGGCAACCCGTTTTGTACAATATTGTGATTGTTACAATATTCCGATTATTACACTTGCAGATTCGACAGGATTTGTGATGGAAGCGGAGCAGGAGTATAAAGGGTTGATTCGTCACGGAGCAAAAATGATTCAGGCCTATGCGAATGCTACAACCATTCGCTTAACTGTTATCTTGCGTAAGGCTTATGGTGGTCCTTATATTTTCATGGGTTGTAAGCAGTTAGGAGCGGATAAGCACTATGTATGGCCGAAAGCACAGGTTGCAGTTATGAAAGCAGAGGGTGCAGTAGCGGTTATCAGTAATAGTCAGCTTAATCAATTAGAAGGCATGGAAAAGGAAGCTTTCCTTAAGAAACAGTTAGAAGATTATCGTAAGGCATATATGAATAGTGATATGGTTTTACAACGTCAGTTTGTTGATGCGGAGATTAAACCAGAACAAACGAGGGAAGTGCTGTATCAGGATTTGCTTCGCCTGACAAATGAACCAATTCGTCAGCAGATAAAGAAGAAACATCCGAATCATCCGGTTTGATGATAGGAAATATTTGCATTGAGAACAAAAAAAGGGGTATCGCTCAAACGAGAAATCGTAAGAGCGATACCCCTTTTACGTATACGGGTAGGTGCAAGCCTACTCGATTCGAATAGAGTAGGGATGCTACTCAGATTCTAAAGCTCAATTAGCATCCACAACCACAACCGCAATTGCTTCTGTCGCTTACGCCATTATTACCGCAGCAGCATAAAAGAAGTAAGATGATAATAATGCATGAGCAGTTTCCACCACCGAAACCACATCCATCATTGCCACCGAATAAGCCGCTTCCACAACCGTGATCGTTGCCACCACAGCAAGAAAGAAGAAGTAAGATAATAATAATTGTTGAGCAGTTTCCACCGCCAAAACCACAACCGCAGTTGTTTGCTGATAAGTCACCCATGAGGAGTCCTCCAAATTGTTTTTACACTGTTATAATATGCCAATAATGAAAAGGTGTGACAATAAGATTGCTATATTTTTTTATTTTTGTTAGACTAAGGAATAGTAATATAGGTAATTGCGAAACTCAAGTTTGTAATTTGATGCTTGTGCAAATTTAACAAACCAACGCAGGACGTTTGCACTTGCCACAATGCGTAACGGTACTAAGTTCGACTATGTCTCACTAAGTACCGACGGATTGTGAAGCACCTGCTTATGGTACTTGTTAAATTTACACAAGCCAATGACAGTTTTTATGAGTTTCGTAATTACCTAAATAGTTATAGAACAGGAGGATGTGTGTTATGGAAACGATGGCAGATTTTGAGAAGGAGTTAAAGAACTCATTTCGCGTGATAAGAGAGGGAGAACGCATTGAAGGAATGATTGTAGATATCAATGACGAGGTGGTTACCTTGGATTTGAGCTATTATGCACCGGGCGTAATTCCTTTGACAGAGCTTTCGGATGATCCGGATTTTTCAGCTATGAGGGATTTGAAAATAGGAGATAATATAGAAGTAATTGTGACTCAGACAGATGATGGAAAAGGCAATGTAGAATGTTCTTTAAAGGAAGCCAATGAAATTTCTGCTTGGGAACATTTGAAAGAGTTAAAAGAGCAGGAAACAGTGGTTTCTGTTCGCGTGAAAGAAGCGGTAAATGCTGGTGTTGTGGGATATCTTGAAGGAATTCGAGCATTTATTCCGGCTTCACAATTAGCATTGACCTTTGTAGAGGATACGGAAAGTTATATTGGAAAGAACTTGGAAGTGAAAGTGATTACAGTAGAAGAATCTGCTAAAAAGCTAGTGCTTTCTGCAAAATTGGTCTTGAAAGAAAGAGAAGCAGAAAATGATAGAGCAAAGATGGCGATGATTGTTCCTGGTTCTATATTCGAAGGAACGGTGGAGAGCCTTATGCCGTATGGTGCATTTGTTGCAATGGAGAATGGTTTAACCGGTTTGGTTCATATTTCGAAGATTTCTATGAAGCGAATTAGCAAACCATCAGAAGTATTGTCTGTGGGACAGAAGGTTAAGGTAAAGGTCATAGAAGTGAAGGATGGTAAGATTAGTCTTAGCATTTGTGATGTGGAAACCAATACGTCTGAGATTGTTACAGATGTAATTGAAACATTTGATTATGAGTGCGAGGAGATTCCGAATAATCCGTTCGGTGCATTATTGGCAGGAATTAAACTTGACTAATGGTGCGAGATTATGTAAAGTTATTATGTAGAGTTGTTATGTGAATATACTATGTAAATATATTATGTTGAGTTGGTAGATGCATTACATATTATTTGATTGAAGTTTACATTGGTTTGTTATGTATAATGTATATGTTGTGATTAATAAGAAGTGGGGTAGCATGAAAATACGAAGGAATATTATAGTAGCAGTCGTAATAATATGGACTATGATGAATTTATGTAATTTTCAAAGTTTTGCAGCAACTACAATAAATGAGAACAAAGTCAATGGTATTATGTCAACTATTGTGGATGGCGAAATAGTATTAACTTGGGAGAAGTTGAACCAAGCGGATGGATACCGCATATATGAGGCATCCTCTTTGAAGAAATATCGTCTTATAAGCCAGACAAAGAAAACGAAACTTGTTTTGAAAGGGCGAGAAAAGGGTGACACATACCGTTATTATGTGAAAGCATATAAGAACCAAAGTAATGGCAAGAAAACCTATAGCAAGATTAGTAAGAAGGTGTCTGTGCGTATTCCGGATAATGGAATATCCACGATTAAGAACTTTCTTCAGACAGCAATTGCGCCAATCGGTTCCACAATGTATGTATGGGGTGGTGGTTGGAATGAACCGGATACCGCCGCAGGAAAAGAAGCGAAAACAACCGGTCTTAGCAAGTCATGGAGAAATTTCGCAAAGAATAAAAGTGCAGATTATAATTACAGAAATTATAGGTATCAGATTCATGATGGATTGGATTGTTCCGGATATGTTGGCTGGTGTGTGTATAATGTGATGAATACGCAGAATAATCAATCGGGATATGTACTAAGTGCTTCAAAACAGGCGAATAAGTTTGCAAAACTCGGGTTTGGAAGTTATCGTTCAGCTAGTAAGGTTAAGAATTACAAAGCAGGGGACATAATGAGTTCTACTTGTTCGTGTTGTGGTCATGTCTGGATTGTGATTGGACAGTGTGAGGATGGAAGTGTGGTGTTGGTGCATGCATCACCACCGGGTGTGCAGATTAATGGCACAACGACACCTTCCGGGGAGAAGAATAGTCAGGCATATCGTTTAGCTAAGAAATATATGAAAAAGTATTATCCGGCATGGTATAAGAAGTACTCAGATGTCAGTAAAGGTCCGGCGTATCTTTCACATTATGGGCAGATGAGATGGAAGACTACCGGTGAGAATGTATATTTATCTGACCCGGAGCATTATCAGAAAAAGTCGGCAGAGAAGATACTAAAAGATTTATTTAAGACGGTAAAATGATAAGTTGCTTGATAGTGAATGAAGAAGTTTGGTAGCTTTGATTGATACGCTAAGGAGAGGTTACGTTATGCAAGAATTATTTGATGTGATTAATGAGATTTGTTCTAAGATTCAAGTGGTGTCTGATTTGTTTTGGAATTTTCCTACGAATTTTGAGTGGTACGCCAATATCCCTATTTTAGGCAATTTCTCATTGGCAATTATTCTACTCATTGGCTCTGGAATATTTTTTACCTGTAATCTTCGATTTATACAGGTTCGTAAGTTTCGGTATGGTCTTCAGGTCTTGAAGAACAGTAAGAGTAATGAGACCGGAATATCACCTTTGGCTGCATTTTTCTTGTCTACAGCCATGCGAGTTGGACCGGGAAATATTCTGGGCGTGACAGGAGCCATTTCGGTAGGCGGTCCCGGAGCGCTTTTCTGGATGTGGATTTCTGCATTTTTTGGAATGGCAACGGCTTATACGGAATCTACTATGGCTCAGATTTTCAAGGAAAAGAAGGGTGATGAGTATATTGGTGGTCTTGCATTTTATGGCAAGCGTTTACTTAAAAATGTAGCACCGGTAGGTGTGTTTTTATCGGTTATGTACATTGTGTATGCATTGTTATGTTTTCCGGCTCAAGGATTTAATACGGTATCTTCCATAGGGCAGATTGCAGAAACCATTACAGGAAATGTAATTCCCACCAATTCGCTACTTTATTGGGTGAGCTTTGTGGTTCTTCTAATTGTGTTGGTTGTCATTTCCTTTGGCGGAATTAAGAAGGTGACTAAGGTTACCGATATCATTGTACCAATTATGGCAGTGGTTTACGTGTTAACTGTATTGGTGTTAGTGATTGTGAATGTAGATCGAATACCATGGTTTTTTAGTGCGGTGTTTAAAGGTGCATTTAAGCCTGAAGCCGTGTTTGGTGGTGCATTTGGTGTTGCGTTAATTCAGGGTGTGAAACGAGGTCTTATGTCTAATGAAGCGGGACAGGGAACCATTACTATGCCGGCAGCAGCTTCAGATGCAGAACATCCTTGCAATCAGGGATGTGTTCAGGCTATAGGCGTATTCTTAGATACCATAGTAATCTGTACATTGACCAGTTTCGTGGTAATTATGGGGCGAGCATGGTTGACGGACAATGCGGAGGCTTGGTTTGAACTAGGCAAGCTACCAAAGTTTATCGCATCGGTTGGAGAGCTTGCTCCGGGTATAGTCTTTAACACCATTGTTTCGATACTGGTGTCAGTATGTTTTGGCTTGTTTGCATTTACCTGTTTACTGGGATTCTTTTCCTTTACGGAAATTTGTGCTAATCGGATTTCGCAAAAGAAATCATTTATTGTATTGACTCGTGTGCTTTGTCTCGTTGTAATATCTTTTGGTGTGTTAACCAGTATTGCAGGAATGGATTTGGGTTCTTTGTGGGATTTATCTGATTTTGCTAACATATTGATTGCATACTGTAATATTCCGTTATTGTATATTGGATTTAAGTATGTGAAGAAAGCAACCGTGCATTTTGAAAAAAATGATGGAACGCCTTTTACATCTGAGGTGATAGGTGTAGAGGTGCCGGTTTGGGACGAGAGAGCAAAGAAGTAGGAAAAGAATACAGTGACACTCATTAAGAAAGTCTCATACTTTATCTATAAGAGATAAGGTATGAGATTTTTTTATGACAGAAAGCAAAGTGAGTCCGGAGTTGAATATTGCGATTGGTTTGCCCAAAGAGGAACGTGAGAAGAGTTTGGACTTAAATGTGGGGTATAGTGAAGAATTTGAAGAGTGGGAATTGATTATCCGTTATACAGGTAATCTGGAAATAATTCGAAATGAGTTGGGAATATCCATAGAAGAATTGTTGGGTGGTTATGCGATTGTTCGGATTCCGCAATATTTAATAGGAAGATTGTCCGATTATCCACAGATTAACTATATTGAAAAGCCAAAGTCTTTGATACTGGACCAAATGGTAGGAATTACAGCATCCTGTGTGAATCCGGTGCGGTTGCCAGAATATAATCTTAGAGGAAAAGGTGTTTTGGTGGCTTGCTTGGACTCCGGTGTGGATTATAGGCATCCGGATTTTCGAAATATGGATGGAACAACCAGAATTGTTACAATGTGGGATCAAACTGTTCCCGGAAATCCACCGGATGGATTTGATACCGGAAGTGAGTACAGTGAAGAGGATATTAATCGGGCATTAGGAGTGGGGAATCGTGATAATGTATTGATACAAGAAAATGAGGGCAACACAGGAGAGGTTAGAAATGAGCGAACATCCGATATTGTTCCGGAATTCGATTCTTCCGGCCACGGAACAGCAGTACTTGGAATTATGGCAGGGAATGGCAATGCATCAGATGGCGAGATTGTTGGTGTGGCACCGGAAGCAGAGATTATTGTGGTAAAGTTAGGCAGTCCTACTCAAACAGGTTTTCCTCGGACAACACAATTGATGACGGCAATTGATTATTCGGTTCGATATGCAATCAAGGTAAATAAACCACTTGCGATTAATATTAGCTATGGGAATAACTATGGTGCTCATAATGGAGATTCCATGTTGGAACGCTATATTGATACGGTTTCAGGCTTACATAAGATTTCTGTTGTGGCAGGAACAGGAAATGATGGAATTACGGCAAGACATACAGAAGGTGTTTTGAAAACAAGAAGACAAGAAGAAATAGAGATATATGTAGGAGATTATGTAAACTCGTTTAATTTGCAAATATGGAAACATTATCTGGATGATTTTGATATTGAGCTGGAGACACCGACCGGACGGAGAGTTGGACCATTTTCTCCTTATGCCAGTGTACAAAATTATACCTTGCCGGTAGAAGATATCGCTGTGTATTACAGTGAACCAACCCCTTACAATCCGGAACAGGAAGTGTATATATCGTGGATTCCAAGAATGGATTATATAACTGCGGGAATTTGGAAGGTTTATTTGCAACCGAGGGGAATTCTGGCGGGAGATTATGCAATGTGGTTGCCGGTTGCTGGAAGCACTTCTGCAGAAGTATCTTTTGTCAATCCATCTATTTTCAATACGTTGGTAATTCCATCTACTTCCCGATATGTAATTTCTGTATCGGCATATGATTCGAGAAATGATACGTTTGCCAACTTTTCCGGAAGAGGACCTAATGTGGAACAAGAAATACCTCAAAGGATAGCAAAACCCGACTTAGCAGCGCCGGGCGTGAACATCAATACAAGTAGTGTAGGTGGTGATTATGGAGAATATTCGGGAACGTCTTTTGCAGCACCATTTGTAACGGGGGCGGCGGCGCTTCTTATGGAATATGGAATTGTAAATGATAATGACCCTTATCTGTATGGTGAGAAAATCAGGGCAAGTTTGATACGGGGAGCCAGAAAGTTACCATTTCAACAGAGACAGCCGTCTCCATTAGTGGGCTGGGGAGCATTATGCGTGGCGAATAGTATACCGAGGGGATAGTTATTGGCAATAATGATAATGAGGTGAATATTACATTTCATTTTACCCAAAATATTCATATAAATTTTGTTACATTTTACAAAAGTGTTAAATTTTTCATATTCGGGTTGAGTTTATTGTACAAGTTAGCTATAATTTATGCGATGGTAAAAAGCAAAAGGGGGAAACTATGCCCAAAAATAGAGGGATTGAACCTTTTGTTATGTACTATTTGAATATTTTCTGCATGAAGAAAGGAGGAATAGAAGATAACGTGCAGATAAAACATAGAACTTATTATAAGAAGGTTCTTGTACGTATTGAATGAATTAATTAGGAGGGATAATTAAAAATGAAAATGAAAAACAAAAAGTTCACAAGAATACTTAGTTGGTTACTTGTGTTCGCAATGATTTTATCATTACAACCATTTTCTGCAATGCCGGTAAAAGCGGCAGGCGATGAGATGAATGTGACATTACATTTTAATAACTCGTGGGGATGGACTTCACCGGCACTCCAATACTGGGGAGGCGAGCCAGTGGTATCTGATGCCGGAGAAACAGCAGAAATTCCGGGCTGGGGTGGTGCACAAGGCACGTTATTGACAGCGGAAGATACAGAAGGTTGGTATAAGATTTCCTTGAAAGGTAACATTCAAGGATTTCAGTTTTTAGACTTTGACAATACAAGCAACTGTAAATCAGCTTATGTATCTACCATGACTACCTATACAGGAGAAACTCCAACGGATTTATATTTCAATCCTGAAGATTCAAGCTGGTATTTAGATAGTAAGTACACAGAGGCAATGCCTTTGCCGATTTACAAAGTTACACTTGCAGGAGCTTCAGGATTAGCAGGAAGTAACTGGAGTCCTACTGATGAAAATAATGATTTTAAACAAATCAATGATACCTCTCAGTACACAATTACTTATGAAGGAATTGCTCCGGGAACATACGAGTATAAGATTTTGGAAAATAACAATTGGGATACTGTATATGGCGGTAAGGGACAGGCAAATCTTGTTCTTGAACTTTCTGCACCTGCGAATGTTACCTTTACAGTAGATAAAGAGAATAAAGATGCAGAGGTAGTGCCGGTCATTGATTATATCGAGTTCATTGATATTAAAACTGCTCCGGTAAAGAAAGGTGAGTCGTTAACTTTAGAAGCTACATATTATGCTGGTGACGGTGAGACTTCTACAACAGAAGACATTACTTTTGCTACAAAAGAAGAAGTGGCTGGTGTTACAGTTGAAGGAAGCAAAGTAACTGTTGATAAGACTGTAGCAGGAACAGAACTTGTTATGGTTGCAACTTGTGGTAAGTTTAGTCAGGACTTCACAATCCAGCTTCTTGATAAGATGTATAATGTTACTTTCTATATGTATTCTCAAGATTTTGATATGGTAGCAAATGCTTCAGATATATATATTTTCGATAATGGTAAAACTGGTGGTGCTGCTAAAGAAGTTGCATTAACAGAAACATTTGAAGATGAAGAGAATGGTATTACATGGTTAAAAGGTTCTGTTCAGTTGCCATATAATGATCTTGGTATTATCGGAAGAGTTGTAGCCGGAAGCTGGGATGGTGGACAGGATGCAGATCAGTTCTATACAATTGATCCGGATACAGAAGAAATTACATTATGGTATGTATATGGAAAGACTCCTCTAATAGAGAAACCAGTTGTTGACACTTCAGATCCAAGATATTTGTTCTTTGAATATGAGAATAAAAACACTGATTTATTCACAAATGGTGTACCACAGTTCTATTCTTGGACAGTTGGAAAACCTGGATATAATGCAACGTTACTTGACATGGAAGCTCAAGGCGATGGCAAATATTTCATTAAAGTTCCAGTAACTTCAACATGTTCAAGTGTTAGTTACGTTCTTGTTTATGATTCTTCTGCAGGTGATTGGATTAAGGATGGTGGTGATCATAAGATTGATTTCCCATTAGACCAGACTGTTCTTTTTGTTAAAATGACAGAAGGTGGAGAACCAACATTAGCTGCGCCACTTAATAGTGGTTGTGAAGTGAATCCGGATGAAAGAAAAATCTATTTCTACTATCGTGATGATGTTGCAGTAGTAGATGGTACTTTGGCGGACATGAAACCGGTTGTTGTTGTTAATGGTACAGAATGTGCAATGGAATACAACGAAGCGGAAAAGCGTTTTGTTGCTAGTGTTGAGGCAGTAACAGGAAGAACACATTACTACTTCAAAGTAAATGGCGAGAACATTTTGGATAAATACAATCCAAAGAAAGAAACAGTAGATGGTGTTGAGTGCTCATATGTTGAATACTATAAGTTAGATGTTGACATAACTGCAGAAGTTATGAACAAAGAATTCAACTATAATGAGAACAATGTAGTGAAACTTGCTGTTTCTCAGAAGAAATCTGAGGAAGTACCGGAATTAGAAGTTTCGAAAGCATATATTGACCTTTCGTCTTTAGGTGGTGGAAAGGAAGTTCCAATTGATCCTGAATTGTTGGCTGTAACAATTTCAGCAAAGAATGATACAGCATTAGGTGACAAGACATTACCAATTGTTGTAATGGATCAGTTCAATAATAAGTACAAATCAACAGTTGATGTGAAACTTGTTGAAAGAACAAAAGACGCAAAAGATTTTGACTGGGATGAAGCTGTTATTTACTTCATGTTAACAGACCGTTTCTTTGATGGTAATACAACAAACAACACAGCTAGTGGTGCTGATACATACGGAAAGAATGCAGGTTTATACCACGGTGGTGACTTTGCAGGTTTAACAGCAAAATTAGATTATTTGAAAGACTTAGGAGTTAATACAATCTGGATTACTCCAATTGTAGAAAACATTCCTGGTGTAGAAGTAACTGGTGAGGGTAGTGATGAAGTACCATACAATGCAGCTTATCATGGTTATTGGGCGAGCGATTTTACAAAATTAAACCCAACAATGGGAACAGAAGAAGAATTCAAGACATTAATTACAGAAGCGCATAATCGTGGAATGAAGATTATGGTTGACGTAGTATTAAATCATGCAGGATATGGAACAGAAGACAAGTTTGGCGATATGATTCGTACAAAGGATCAGACTCTTGCAGGCGATGATCAGAAAGATTCTTTATCAAATCTTCCAGACTTCGTAACAGAGGATTCGGATGTAAGAGCTCAGCTTGTGAAATGGCAGACAGATTGGATGACTAAGTTCGATATCGACTATTATCGTGTTGACACTGTAAAACATGTAGAAAATACGACATGGGCAGCATTTAAGAACTCTCTTACTGCTGCTGATCCAACATTTAAGATGATTGGTGAACATTATGGTTCGGGTTATGCTTCTAATGGTGGAACTTTAGGAACAGGTATGATGGATTCTACATTAGACTTTGATTTCTATGGATGGGCATCAAGCTTTGTTAATGGAAGTATTTCTGCAATTGAAGGTAACTTAGTAAAGAGAAATGAAGCAATCAACAATACTTACATGACAGGACAGTTCCTTGGAAGTCATGATAAAGAGGGATTCAAGCAGAACTTAATAAATAATGGTATGACTGAAGTGGAAGCAACAGCATTATCTTTAGTTGCTGCAACATTACAGATTACTGCTAAGGGACAGCCGGTTATTTATTATGGTGAAGAATTAGGTCAGACAGGTAAGGAGAAATATCCATACTGTACTAACCGTTATGACTATGATTGGTCGAAAGCAAACAGTAACAATGAAACATATAATCATTACAAGAAACTCTTAAGCATTCGAAATGCATATACAGATATTTTTGCAAGAGGTAGCAGAACGGTTGTAGATGCGAATGATGCAAAGGGTTATGATATTGTAAAACGTACTTACGCAGACAAATCTGTATGGGTAGGTATGAATATTGCAAATAAAGTACAGACAGTTACAATCTCTGGATTAGAGAAGAATGCAAGCTATGTTGATTTGTATTCAAATACAGCATATGTAGCAGATGCAAATGGAAATGTAAAAGTTACATTACCAAAGAGTAGCTTCGGTGGTACTGTTATTCTTGCGAAATCAGAAAAAGCAAAAGATGTTGAAGTGACAGAGGTAACATTAAGTAAGACAGAAGCAACTGTTGAAAGAGGTAAAGAAATTACTTTAACAGCAACAGTTTCTCCAGAGGGCGCAAAGGACAAGACAGTTGTATTTGCATCAGATAATGAGAAGGTTGCAACAGTAACTGCTGATGGTGTGGTTAAAGCAGTTGCAGTAGGTACTGCTAACATTACAGCTACAACTGTTAATGGAAAGAGCGCTACATGTAAGGTAATGGTTATTGTTCCTGCTACAAAGTTGTATTTAAATCAGAATCTTAAAATTAAGAAGGGTGATACTCTTCAGTTAACAGCAACTGTACTTCCGGCAGATTCAACTGATAAGCTTACATGGAAATCTTCTAACACCAAGAAAGTTACAGTAAGTGAAACAGGTAAGATTAAAGCAGTTGCAACAGGTTCTGCAACCATTACTGTTACATCTGAAAGTGGTAAGAAAGCAACATGTAAAGTAACAGTTGAGAAGAAAGCTGTAAAGGCAACTAAGGTTACAATTAAGAAGACATCTAAGACAATGAAGGTTGGAGATGTGAAACAGTTGAAATTAACTGTAAAACCTTCTAGAACAACAGAAAAGATTTCATTTAAGAGTAGCAAGAAATCTGTTGTTTCTGTTGCTAAGAATGGTGTGATGACAGCTAAGAAACCAGGTAAAGCTACAATTACAGCAACTGTTGGTAAGAAGAAGGCAAGCATCACAATTACAGTAAAACAGCCTGCAACAGGAATTGAATTAAACAAGACCTCTGCTACACTTAGCAAGGGTAAGACTTTGAAATTGAAAGCTACAATAACACCGGGAAATTCAACAGATAAGGTAACATTCAAGAGTAGCAAGAAGAGTGTTGCAACTGTTGATAGTAAGGGTGTTGTAACAGCTAAGAAGAAAGGAACAGCAACTATTACAGCTAAGACAACTAGTGGTAAGACTGCAAAATGTAAGATTACAGTAAAATAATCGAACATAAAGTTCTTTTGAATCAGTGACATAAGATAAGAAGGTCTCATACTTTATCGATAAGAGATAAAGTATGAGATTTTTTTATGACAGAAAGCAAGGTTAGCCCGGAATTAAATATAGCCATTGATCTATCGGTGGAAGAGCGTGAGAAAAGCTTGGATTTGAATGTAGGCTATAGCGAAGAGTTTGAAGAGTGGGAATTGATTATACGGTATACAGGAAGTCTCAGTCAGGTTCGGGATGAATTGGGAATATCCATCGAAGAATTGTTGGGTGGTTATGCGATTGTCCGGATTCCTCAATATCTGATTGGAAGATTATCGGATTATCCGCAGATTAACTATATTGAAAAACCTAAGTCGTTAATACTTGACCAGATGGTGGGAATTACAGCATCCTGTATCAATTCCGTGCGTTTGCCGGATTATAGCCTCAAAGGAAAGGGTGTGTTAGTGGCTTGTTTGGACTCGGGAATTGTGAATGGAAATGATCCTTATTTGTACGGAGAGAAGGTTAGGGCAAGCTTGATACGAGGTGCCAGAAAGTTGCCCTTTCAAGAAAGACAGCCCTCTCCTTTGGTGGGCTGGGGAGCGCTGTGTCTTGTGGACAGTATACCAAGGGGGTAGTCTGCCCTTTTTTATGATAACCAAGGGGAAATTCAGTTCTTTTATAAGATACAATATGTTTTCTACAACTTTTTAGTAATGGGTAAGAAGTCTGATAAGATTTCTTACCCATTGCATTTTTAACAGAATATTTTAGAATAAAAATGGTTAGTCAACCTATAAAGTCAAGAGGTTTTGCTGGTTTGTCCAAAAGAGTAGAAAGGAAGTTTATTTATGAAATATGAAGAATTAACATTAGAGGATTTAAAAAGAATGCAGGAGGTTGATGTACGAACGGTAAATATTGAAGAATTAACAGATTTGAGAGATATACAAATTGATACAAAATTACCGGTAGAGGAGAAATTGCGATTATTCGCAGAGCAGACAAATAATTTGTATATTCATAGAATTGGTGATTATGTAGTGAAAGTAAGGTTTCAGGAGGAAGGTCCAAGTATTGATGATAAGATGGAAGAGTATTTGAGACATCTTGCGGAGATACATATATAAAATAAAAACGGAAAAGCTGTAAAAAAATATTGAATATATTTCGAAGTGTTGGTATAATATAAAATAAAAACGTATTATTTGTAAATAAAAACGGAGGTCGTTATGAAACTTTTAAAAATAACAGTAAATGGTCTGCCACATTTTAAGGATGTTTTGGATATTGATTTTGTAGCACAGCAAAGAGTTGATGATGATGACAAAGAGCGGCTGTGCAATGTGTTTTCCAATATATATGTAAATAAAGCGATTTCATTTATTGGTATTAATGCATCTGGAAAAACAACAATATTGAAAGCTATCTCATTTGTTATGAAAATGTTGAATAATGAGTCAATAAACAATATTCAAGCAAAAACAATTATGGATGACCTTGATGATAAACAGCAAGTTATTATCACATCCTTTTTCTTTGATGGGACATATATAAATAAGTTAGAGTCTTTCATTGGAAAAGAAGTAAATGTCTTAGATGGTAGTGAAAAGCTGATTATACGAGATGAAAAATTATGGTCAAAAGAAATTGGTAAAATAAAAACAAAGAAGAATATGTTTGATTTTGCTGACTCTGATTTAAAGGAAAAAAGGGATAGTGATGAGCAATATTTAATGGATGATGTTAGTATTATTGTTGCAGAGAATAAGAAAAAAAATATGAGTATTTTTATCTGCGATATGTTGGAGTGGACAGATCATAATATTTTAAATGTTCTGGGGAGATTTCCTAAAGAACTTTTAACTTTTCTGGATCCTAGTATAGAATATCTTGAATGTAGTTTGAAGGAAAAGAAAGTTGATATTCGATTGAAGTTTTACGGAAAAGAAGAAATAGTTATTAATAGTCCAAGAATTTTGGAAAATTATCTTTCATCAGGAACGATAAAAGGTTTAGGGGTCTTTATGAGCGCGACATTCGCTTTTATTGAAGGAGGATATCTTATTATTGATGAAATCGAGAATCATTTTAATAGAGAAATTGTAGCTACATTAATTCGGTTTTTCATGGATAAAAAAGTGAATAAAAATGGAGCAACAATTCTATTTTCAACGCATTATTCAGAATTATTAGACGAATTCGATAGAAATGATAGCATTTATGTTGTTAGAAACAAAGAGGGAATTGGAGTAGAAAATTTGTCTAATATCTTGAAAAGAAATGATATTAAAAAAAGTGAAGTATATGATAGTGATTATCTTGGAGGCACTGTGCCGGCATATGAAGCATACATGGCTCTGAAAAAAGTACTAATTAGTGTAAAGTAAGGGGGCTGTAGTATGGGAAGATATGTTGCCTGTATTTGTGAAGGTGGTGCAGAAAGAGCAATATTAGATTTGCTACTTGATAATCACAAATTGATCTTCGAACGCAAAGAGTTGATAGAGGAAGAAGTCTTAAGGTGCAGAAGTGGTAAGGAATTTGAGGAAAGATACTTAAGAAAAGGATTTACAGATAAAATTACCATTTATCGTATTTTGGATTCGCGTAGTGAGAGATTCAATTTGAGTAAAGCATACATGCAAAAAGTAGATGTGAAAAATGTCATAACGGCTCCGGAAATCGAGAAACTAATTATTTGCAATGAGAAAAAGTATAAAGATTACGAAAGAGAAGCAAGAAAAAATCCAAGACTAAAGCCTAGCATTTATTGTAAGTCAATATTAAAGTTTAATAATGTAAAAAGTTATGATTTTGTAACAGAATATTTTTCGGATATGCAGGTTTTATTGAATGCATTACATGAATATCGGAGAGTTTCAAAGGTCAGAGCTGATGAGATGACGATATGGGATTTGTTACGATAAAATACAGTATTGTATAGCTAAATAAAAAGAGGTGATCAGCAAATGAAACAATTTTTGTATCTTGATACAGATATTATTAATTCAATTATTGCTCAAACAGAGAAAGGTCTTGTACAAAGTTTGTCTGATGAGGAAGTTTCTACTGAAACGGAAACAGACAGTTTAAATGCGTCTATAAAAGGTACAGGAACGATTGGTGGCTCGATAGTAAAATTGGCTAAAGCAGAAGCAAATCTTTCTGGAAGCTTAGAGAGTATTGAAGGGGGAAGTTTATCATCGACTTCACGACAGATTATTAGTAAAACACTACATGATGCGGCTTTTGATATTGCATATGCATACATTAGTCCATCTGAAATTGAGTTACAAAGTCAAAGTAATGATGAGACAGGTAATTATGTTGAATTAACAAGAGTATTTGATTTTGTTGATTTGGATTATCTTGAGAAACTTTTTGAAAAAGACGGTATAATTGAATTTATTAAGAAAACTTCAGCAGAACAAATTGAAGCAGAAGCAGAAAAAGTTAAAGAAGGACACAATAGAGAACAATTGCGTAAAGCAGGCATAAATTTTAAGCAGGAAATAAAAAAGGCGATTGATGCAAATAATAAACAATATGATGATATTGCGGTAATCATAAAAGCTATGCGAGGTTTAATACCATACAATCGAATGTTGATTTCTAGTGATGGATATCTGGTGCCGTTAAACACAAAGTATTTCCGAGTGGATCCTTTAGACTTAGGATTTAAGTATGGTGGAGAAATTACATGTGTTGGAATGATTACAAACATAATAGGAGAAGACACAAATCCTAATGATGAAAATAACATTTTTGCTACAGTGCAGTTTACAGCAAATGAAGTGTTGAGAAAATTACTACCGACGAGCGAAAATAATTTATGTGTTATACACCCGATTGCTATTTATTATGGTAGATAGTTTGAATTATAACAATCTTTAATGATGTTGAAAAGTCGAGGAGCGGTTCCTTGGCTTTTTTACTTAACATTAACTTCCCATCAATTTTTACTGAACTTAGCAGACATTTACCATTACCCCAACGAAGATATGCGGGTTAGCGAGAATTTCTTTAAAAAAGTTAAAAAAGTTCTTAGCAATAACTTGACATTAAAGGGGTGGGGAGCGTTGTGTGTAAAGAACAGTTTGCCATCATAAGAGAAAATGGCTATTAGAAGAGATAGATTAAGAAATGTGTTTTTTGTTTGAAAAATACATTAACTTGAATATCGCTTTATGATAAAATAAAGGTATATATCAGAATTAGATAGTAGTGGTTGAAATATGGATAGAGTATAGTTAAGAGCAACAGCTTTTTACATGAATGAGGTGACACAATTTGAAAATTTTAGTAGATGCGGATGCCTGTCCGGTTGTTCGTAACATAGAAGAAATTGCAGAGCAATATAATATCCCTGTGTGTCTGTTTTGTGACACCAATCACGTTCTTACTTCATCCTACAGTGAGGTAAAGATAATCGGTGCAGGTGCAGATGCGGTTGACTTTGCTCTAGTGAATCAATGCCAAAAGGGTGACTTAGTGGTGACCCAGGATTATGGGGTGGCAGCTATGGCCTTGGGGAAGGGCGCTTATGGAATTCACCAGAGTGGCAAATGGTACACCGATGAGAATATTGATCGTATGCTGATGGAACGTCATATGGCGAAAAAGGCTCGCATGGGAAAGAGGAAACATCATTTGAAAGGATTTGCTAAACGGACGGAGCAGGATAACCGGATTTTTGAGGAATCTTTTACTAACCTTGTTCGAAAAATTCTTTGTGAAGAAGGTCATATGAGGGCTGTAATTCGTAGTAGTATATGTACGGGGGAGAAGGTTGCCGGATTTAAGAATTTACACACAGGTAAATTTGAAGATATGATGTTAATTAAGACAGAAAAGGATGTGGAGTCTTTTCAGAAGAAGTATGGGGTTCACACGATAGTAAAAGAGTATTAATGTAATAAATTAGGATAAATATAGTTAAATATATAAAGTTTTGTATTTTAATTAAAAGTTTAAGTTTGATGGAGAGTATGTCAAACATAAACAGAAGAAGTTTTATAAAGCATATAGAAAATGGAGAGGGAACAATGAGAGATAATTGGGGAAAGAGATTCAGTGTTTTTTTGCTAACTGCATGTATAGCATTGACCGGATTCAATGTATGTCCGAATCAGGTACAAGCGACAGCGACAGAATTTACAGGAACACATTTTTCGGATGGATTTAATTCGTATGATAAAGATGCATGGCATAAAGCTCGTAATTATTCGAATGGCAGTGTGTTTTATTGTACATGGAGAGAAGCGAATATTGTTTTCAATGATGGAATCATGGAAATGTCCATCAAGGAGGATACCGGCGAAACAGAATATGAAAAGTATTCGGGGGGCGAATATCGAACAGATCACTTCTATCATTATGGATTGTATCAAGTGAATATGAAACCTATTAAGAATGATGGAGTTGTAAGTTCCTTTTTTGTCTATACAGGTCCTTCAGATAATAGGAATTGGGATGAAATTGATATTGAATTCATTGGGAAAGATACCACCAAGGTACAGTTTAATTACTTTACGGATGGTGTAGGTGATCATGAGTATTTATACGATTTGGGTTTTGATGCATCAAAAGAATATCATACCTATGGATTTTATTGGGCAAATGATTATATTGCATGGTATGTAGATGGCAAAGAGGTTTATAGAACTCCAGAGTCGGAAGCAAACATTATTCCGAATGAATCGGGTAGAATTATGATGAATGTATGGCCCGGAAAAGGAGTAGATGCCTGGCTGAATCCATATGATGGTAATACACCGATTACCGCATATTACGATTGGATGTCGTGGGACGCATCAAAAGGAACAAGTGAAGAGCCAAGTACGAGCGAAGAACCAAGTACGAGCGAAGAACCGACTACAAGCGAAGAAGCAAATACGAGCGAAGAACCAAAGACAAGTGAAGAACCGAGTAAAGGTGAAGAACCGACCACGAGTGATAAAACCGACACAGATGATCAGAGTAAGAATTTTAAGGTGGAGGAAATTACAGAGGGAATATCTACTGTTCAGGCGACACAGTTAATCACGTCAGATGAAACAGACAATGATTTCAAAGGTACTACATTTAGTTTGTTAAGTCTACGAGTAGCAAAGACAGCCAAGATATCTCAGAAGTTAAAGTGGAATAAGGTTAAAGGTGCAAAGGGTTACATGATTTTTGGCAGTAAATGCGGCACAAAGATGAAGTTATTAAAGACTATCCCTAAAGGTTCTACCACAAGCTGGACGCGAAAGCAGTTAAAGAAGAATACATATTACAAATACCTGGTACTTGCATATAAAGTGGTGGATGGAGAAAAAGTTACACTTTCTGCATCGAAAATGGTACATGCTCCGACAACAGGCGGAAAATATTGTGATATCAAGTCTGTGAAAGTCAATAAATCAAGCGTGTCTTTAAAGAAGGGAAAAACGTTCTCACTGAAAACTACCGCAGTGAAAACAAAGAGTAAGCAAATTCTTAAGAATCACAGAAAGATATCCTATGAATCTACCAATGAAAAGGTAGCAACTGTATCAAAGAAAGGAAAAATCACTGCAAAAAAGAAGGGAACCTGTTATGTGTATGCCTATGCACAAAATGGTGCATTTAAGAAAATTGAGGTAACAGTAAAATAAGTAAGCTAAAGGGGATATTGTCAAAGAAATACATGTTTGACAATGTCCCCTTGTTGAATTAGTAGCGGTCGTTATGGAGTTTTTTGTCGAAAAGTTTGTCCTTGTCACGAGAAGAGTTGCTATGTTATACTCACCTTGAATATAGCATTTTATGGGATGCAGAAAGGGAAGGATGCAAGGATGAAAAAGACATATCGAATGATTATAACTGTATTAGCATTATTGGTTATGGTGGTATCGGGAATTCGTATTGATAATTCTAGTGATGTGTTTGTTTCAGATGCAGATTTTTCTTATGTTTCGGATGCTTCGTCAATGTTAAAGGCTGAATCTTATGAGGTGAATAGAAGATATAGTCAGATTGAACAGCCGAGTTGTTGGAATGGGCATGGTTCGGCTCGTCTTTCTTCCTCTTTATTCAGACGTTCTCAGACTCTTGAAAGAAGTCATGAGAGATATGAAATGTCAATTGCTACTTTGGATAGTATATTCAAAGTTGTTTTATTTTCAATTATTATGATTCTATTTGCAGCAGGCGGTACAGGGCTTTCTATGCCGATTCGATGCCTGTTGTGTTATATCCATGGACTAGATGGAAAAAAGAGAATAGCCTAATTATGTTCAATGTTGTATACGGAATGCAATTATGCGTTTCGTCTTATTTTCGTGTGCAAAAAAGGAGAAATGAAAAGAGATGAAGTTCACAGACATAATGGGACTATTAGGAGGATTGGCGCTATTTTTATATGGAATGCAGATGATGAGCGCTGGTTTGGAAGCAGCCGCTGGTAACAAGATGAAGCAGATTTTGGAAAAGCTTACTGCAAATCGTTTTTTAGGTGTTTTAGTTGGTGCTGTTATTACAGCAATTATTCAGTCATCATCAGCAACCACTGTAATGGTTGTAGGTTTTGTTAATTCGGGAATGATGACTTTACGCCAGGCAGTATGGATTATTATGGGTGCTAATATTGGAACCACTATTACGGGACAGTTGATTGCGTTAGATGTTGGTGCGATTGCTCCTATTATTGCGTTTTTAGGTGTTGCAGTTGTTGTATTTTCAAAAAATGTAAAATTACATCATATTGGTAATATTTTTGCCGGATTGGGTATCCTATTTATTGGTATGGATATGATGGGGGCTGCAATGAAGCCTTTACAGAATTCACAAGCTTTTGTGGATATGTTAACAACATTTGAAAATCCGGTTCTTGGTATTCTTGCAGGAACAATCTTTACAGCTATTATCCAATCCTCTTCAGCGTCTGTTGGTATTTTACAGGCTTTGTCAGCTAGTGGGATTATTGGACTTTCAAGTGCTGCTTATGTATTGTTCGGTATGAATATTGGTACATGTATTACGGCGTTCCTTGCATCCATCGGAACGAATCGTAATGCGAGACGTACAACAGTGATACATGTCTCATTTAATGTGATTGGTACATGTATCTTTACAACCCTTTGTATACTTACACCATTGGTTGCATTTATGGAGAGTTTAGCACCTGGTAATGGTCCGGCGCAGATTGCAAACTTGCATACTATATTTAATATTGTAACAACCTGTTTGTTGATTCCGTTTGGTAATCTTCTTGCAAAGTTTTCTGAGAAGATTCTTCCTGATGTAGAGGAAGAGGATGGTGTGATTAAGCTTCAGTATCTTCCGAGTCTCAAGAGCATTGAAGAAGACAGACTTGGTTTGTCTGCAATCAGTATGGACGCTACAAAGAATGAGATTCATCGCATGATGGTGATGGCAAAGAAGAATATTTCTTTGAGTTTTGATGCATTTATGAATCGTAATACAGATTTGATTGAAGAGGTTGATCAAACGGAAGAATACATTGATTTCTTAAACAAAGAGATTTCAAAGTATATATCAAAAGTAATTACCCATGAACGTAATGAATACGGAAGTAAGATTTTGAATGCATATTTCAAGATTACAAGTAATGTGGAACGTATTGGTGATCACGCAATCAATATTTGTGGTTATTCAAAGATGTTAAAAGAGAGAAATATCCAGTTTTCTGAGATTGCACAGAAGGAAATTCGAGAGATGAAAGCCATATGTGATTCTTTGATGGAGCATTTGTTGAATCCGGAAGCAGATGCAGTAGAAAGCTATGGTGTGATTGCATCCATGGAACAGAAGATTGATGATATGACAAAACAGTATAGAGAGAACATGTTAGAGAGAATTTCAAAGGGTACATGTACAGATGAAGGAAGTATTTTGTATTCTGAGATGTTGACAGACTTTGAGCGAATTGGAGATCATGCTTTGAATATTTCAAAGGAAATGACAGAAATTCAGATTGCTCAACAATAATTACACATGCATGTCGACCAACTTGCATAAGTAGATTGTAAGTAGGCGTTTGCGAAACTTAAGTTTGTATTGTAATGCTTGCGCAAATTTAACATACCAACGCAGGACGTTTGCACTTGCCACAATGCGTAGCGGTACTAAGTTCGACAATGTCTCACTAAGTACCGACGGATTGTGAAGCACCTGCTTATGGTACTTGTTAAACTTGCGCAAGGCAATGAAAGTTTTTGGTGAGTTTTGCAAACGCCTAATAGATTATAAAGAATGTGGGGTGGGTTCATGAAAGGAGAGATAGACATGAAAGATATCTATCAAATGAAGACAGATGAGCTTTATAGTCATATAGGTTCCAATGAGAAAGGTTTGACTAGTGACGAAGTAAGGGATAGAAAAGAGAAGTATGGAGACAATGTTTTAGAAGAAGGTAAGAGAAAGACTGCTTTGCAGGTGTTTTTTGAGCAGTTTTGTGATTTGCTTGTAATCATATTGATTATTGCAGCAGTGATTTCCATGTTGTCCGGTAATATAGAAAGTACGATTGTTATCTTTGTAGTTATTATTTTGAATGCTATTTTGGGGACGGTTCAGTATGTGAAAGCGGAGAAATCGTTGGATTCTTTGAAAGCATTATCCTCTCCGCATGCAAAGGTGATACGTGATGGTAATAAAATAGAAATACCGTCGAAAGAAGTTGTGCCGGGAGATTTGTTATTGTTAGAAGCTGGAGATATGATTGTGGCAGATGGTAGAGTTCTACACAATTATTCCTTGCAGGTAAACGAAAGTTCTTTGACCGGTGAGTCCACGAATGTAGATAAAGCGGATGTGGTATTAGAAGGTGAGCTTCCTTTGGGAGATCGCATTAATATGGTGTATTCCGGTACCCTTGTTACCTATGGCCGTGCAGAGGTTCTTGTGACCGGAACGGGTATGCAGACAGAAATGGGTAAGATTGCAGGATTGATGAATGCAACCAAGGAAAAGCGTACACCGTTACAGGTAAGTTTAGATGGATTTAGCAAACGTCTTGCCATTATTATCATAGCGATTTGTATTGTTGTATTTGCGTTGCAGATGTACCAAGGAACGGCCTTGTTGGATTCCTTGATGTTTGCGGTTGCTTTGGCGGTAGCTGCAATTCCGGAAGCATTAGGTTCCATTGTAACCATTGTGCAGGCGATGGGAACACAGAAAATGGCTGCAGACAACGCGATTATGAAGGAGCTTAAGGCAGTAGAAAGTCTAGGGTGTGTATCGGTTATATGTTCGGATAAGACAGGTACCTTAACACAGAACAAAATGACGGTAACAGATGTTTATATTAATGGTGCATGCATTAAGCCTGAGGATTTGGATATTACAGTACAGCTTCATCGATATTTGCTATATACAGCAATTTTGAATAATGATTCCAGTATTCGTGATGGAAAGGGAATTGGCGACCCTACAGAGTCCTGTTTATTAATCATGGCAGAAAATGCAGGTCTTACTAAGAAAGGTATTGATGAAGAAGTAATCCGGGATATGATGCCAAGAATGGAAGAGCTTCCGTTTGATTCCGACAGAAAGCTTATGAGTACGAAGTATCATATTCATGGTATACCAACCGTGCTTACCAAGGGAGCGGTGGATGTCTTGTTAGACCGCATTGACAACATTGCTACGGTAGATGGTGTTCGTCCTTTGTCAGAGCAGGACAAAGAAGCAATTATTGCACAAAATCAACGCTTTTCGGAAAATGGATTGCGTGTTTTGGCATTTGCATATAAGGAAGTAGATGCGAATGAAACCTTATCTTTTGAAAATGAAAATGGATATACTTTCATTGGTTTAGTGGCGATGATTGATCCGCCAAGAGAGGAATCCAAGCAGGCGGTAGCGGATGCAAAGGAAGCCGGCATTAAGACGATTATGATAACTGGTGACCACAAGGTAACTGCTTCTGCAATTGCAAAGCAAATTGGGATTTACAGCGATGGGGATTTGGCGGTAACGGGAACAGAGTTAGATGCAATGTCAGATGAGATGTTGGATCAGATTCTTCCACAGATTTCAGTATATGCAAGAGTTTCGCCAGAGAACAAGATTCGAATTGTAGATGCATGGCAAAGAAGAGGTAATATTGTTTCGATGACCGGAGATGGTGTCAATGATGCACCGGCTCTTAAGAAGGCGGATATTGGTGTTGCTATGGGAATTACCGGTACAGAGGTATCGAAAGATGCATCGGCAATGATTTTGTCGGATGACAATTTTGCAACGATTATCAAGGCAGTATTGAATGGTAGAAATGTATATCGCAATATCAAAAATGCGATTCAGTTCTTACTTTCCGGTAACATGGCAGGTATCTTTACGGTATTATATTGTTGTCTGCTGGCACTTCCAGCACCATTTAAACCGGTGCACCTATTGTTTATCAATCTGTTGACAGACTCCTTGCCTGCTCTTGCAATTGGTATGGAGCCAACAGATAAGAAATTGCTACAAGATAAACCGAGAGATCCGAAGACCGGTATTATGACAAAGGATTTTGTAATGCATTTGTTGGGATATGGTTTGATGATAGCGATTGTTACTATGATAGCATTTTATATTGGGTTAGGTCCGCAAAAGGATGCAGCCATGGCAAGTACAATGGCATTTGCTACATTAACTTTGGCGAGATTGCTCCATGGTTTTAATTGTAGAAGTAATCAGTCCATTTTCCGAATCGGATTTATGAGCAATGTTTGGAGTGTTGGAGCATTTATCTTGGGTGTGGCATTTTTAGCAATTGTATTATTTGTACCGTTTATGAAAAAATTATTTTTTGTGTCAACCTTATCGGGGGGGCAACTTGTATCTATTATAGGATTGGCAATTTTACCAACCGTTTCGATTCAGATTACAAGGGCTTTACGAAAATAAAGCATTGTGTTATATTTTATTTACTAAGGAGGAAGAATCATGGAACTATTATTGCAATTTGTGTTATTGGTAGTCGGCTTTGTTATGTTGGTAAAGGGTGCTGACTGGTTTGTGGATGGAGCGGCTGGAATTGCTGACAAATTTGGAATTCCACAGATGGTAATTGGTCTTACTATTGTTGCGATGGGTACATCTGCGCCGGAAGCTGCGGTAAGTGTGACTGCTGCTTTGAAGGGAAGTGCAGCGATTACCATTGGTAATGTTGTAGGAAGTAACATTATGAATATTTTGATTATTTTGGGTGTTACAGCGGTGATTACTTCGGTGGCAATAGCGAAGTCTACTTTGAAGATTGAGTTGCCGATTATGTTGCTTATTACTGTCATGTTAATGGTGATGGGATATACTGGTAATGAAGTGAGTCGTGTGGAAGGTGTTATCATGTGGGTTGCATTTATTGCATACCTAACATATCTCTTTATTGTAGCTAAGAATAATCCGCAACCGTCAAGTGAGGAAGAAGAAAAGAAAAAGTCGATTTGGTTACTGATTGCTTTGGTTCCAATTGGTCTTGCTTTGATAGTGTTTGGAAGTGATATCGCAGTAGATGCAGCTACGAATATCGCGAAAGCGGCTGGTTTAAGTGATCATTTTATCGGTCTTACAATTGTAGCACTTGGAACATCATTACCGGAGTTGTTTACTTCTGTATCTGCTGCTAGAAAGGGTAATGCAGATATTGCAATTGGTAATATTGTAGGAAGTAATATCTTCAATATTTTATTCGTTGTAGGTACATCTGCAATTATTACACCGGTAGTATTTGAGTCAAAGTTCCTGATTGATATGCTTGTTGCAATCGCGGCAGGAGTGTTGTTGTGGGTATGTACATTTAAGAGTAAACAGTTAAAGCGTCCTCATGGTGCAATTATGCTTGTGGGTTATGCTGTGTATTTTGTATATTTATTAAAGTTTGCAGATAAAGCAGCAGCGTTGATTGAAAAACTGTAATGGTTCAATACAGGGTAATGGATTTACGAATTGTAACTATGAAGGTACTGAATAGTTATGTTCATAAAATGATAAGAAGGTCAGGCACATGTGCCTGACCTTCTATTAATGAGGGGGGAGAGGATTTCAGTACAACTAAGTTGTACTATATGAAAAGCTCTTACGAGACATAATATACTTGTGATTTGTGAACAAACTGTGTTTAAAATGTTTTACTTCTGTGAAAATTATGGTTTGAAAGTAACAGTTCAGAAATAGGTTTCATTTTTTGAAATAATGTAGTAAGATAAAGAATAGTAAATGCTGGTAACTGCGAAGCGATGGAGCAGTTATGAAAGCTTAATAATAAGGAGGAGAGGTATGGTTCGCCATTTGATTTTATGGAAATTAAAGGAAAGTTTAACTGTTGAAGAAAAAAAGCAGGTTTTATTAGATATGAAAGAGAATCTGGAAGGTTTGGTTGGAATGGTTCCGGGTCTTGTGAGTCTTAAGATTGTGATAAATGAAATGGAATCATCCAATGCAGACGTAATGTTGGATAGTGTGTTGGAGAGTGAAGAAGCGTTGAAAGGGTATCAGGGACATCCTGATCATGTGGCAGTTGCCAATACATATGTAAGACCATTTACAGAGGTTCGTATGTGTATGGACTATGTAGAATAATAGAGTCGAATGCATATATAGTTGCCTGTTCGAGGATAGCGGAATATATGTAAATTTAGTCGTAACTGTATTAAGAAGAGGATGGAAGACAATGAAAGTTATTGAAATGAATCATGTCAAGAAAAGCTTTGGTAATAAGGAAGTTTTGAAAGATATTAGTTTTGCTGTGGAAGAAGGAGAAGTGGTTTCTATAATTGGACCATCCGGTTCCGGTAAATCTACCCTTCTTCGTTGTGCTACCTTTTTAGAGCGAATGGACGGTGGAACCATTACTTATATGAATGAGGAAGTGGTAAGGGAACACCTTGGACGTTCTGTATATCCTACACAGAAGCAACTTCGTCAGGTGTGTAATTGTTTTGGTTTGGTATTCCAGAATTTTAATTTGTTTCCACACTATTCAGTATTGAAGAATATTATGGATGCACCGATGAGTATTCAGAAACGGAATGAGAAAGAAGTCTATGAGGAAGTGAAAGAGCTTTTGCTGAAGGTGGGATTATCAGATAAGGAGAATGCGTATCCTTGTGAGCTTTCCGGTGGTCAGCAGCAACGTGTGGCCATTGCAAGAGCATTGGCGATGAAACCAAAGATGTTATATTTTGATGAACCTACATCTGCACTTGATCCGGAGCTTACGGCAGAAATCCTAAAGATTATGAAAGAGCTTGCAGCAGAGAATATGACAATGGTTATTGTTACACATGAGATTGATTTTGCAAAGGCAGTTTCTGATAGAGTGATTTTTATGGATGAAGGTGTGATTGTGGAGGAAGGTTCACCGAGGGATGTGATTGATCATCCAAGAAATCTGAGAACACAAGAATTCCTGAAAAAGTTGAATTATTAAGAATGGATAAAGTTGACATAATGTATGTCGACGATATGGAATCTGTGATGAAAAAGCAAGAAAGAATGTTCGTTTTAGGGCATTCTTTCTTGCTTTTTGAGACTTTACGAATCTGAGTTGGAAACAAAAGTAAGCTTTGTATATTTTGTGCAAATGTGTGAAATAATATTATTAATATAAATGATAATTGGATGGAGATTCGGGTGTTGTAAAAATGCACAATAATTTTTTAGGTGTAGTGTGAAAAACGCAGAAAATGGGAAAAACGAATAAATTGACTTACAAAATTTTACTAAATTTGATATTATTAATACAGTCGCGAAAGTTGGCCTTATTTTAGAAAGAGAGGAGAAAAATGTTTAGTATTGGTGAGTATATCGTTTATGGAATGAATGGTGTATGTAGGGTGGAAGAGATTGGACCGATGAGCTTGGGTGGTGTAGACAGTGACAAGGTGTATTATACACTATTACCCCTATACACAAAAGGAAGCAGAGTGTTTACACCTGTGGATAATCAGAAGGTTATTATGAGACCGGTTATTAGTGAACAGGAAGTGTGTCAGTTGATTGATGACATACAGAATATTGAAGAGATTGACGTGACAGATGACAAACGAAGAGAGTTAGCATACAAAGAAGCAGTGAAGTCTTGTGATTGTAGAGAGCTGATTCGTATTATTAACACAACTCGTAAGAGAAAACAAGAGCGTTTAGCTCAAGGAAAGAAGATATCAGCTTGCGATGAGCGTTATTTGAAGCAGGCTCAGGATACTTTATATGGTGAGTTTGCAATTAGTTTGAAGATTGAAAAAGGTGAAGTTGAGGAGTTCATTTCGAGCAGAATGAAAACGCCTAAGATGGCTCCGGCGTCATAAGTGAATACGATAGGATGAAGCGGTTAGTACTTTTGAAAGAAGGTCCTAACCGTTTTTTACCTTATTTGTTCTCTGTGTTTTCTATTGCGCATATTTGCTTGCATTCTGGAAAGATATTCGTTACAATGTGCTTTGTGCATTGTGAAACAATTGCTAAAAGTCGATATATGACAAATGCAAAGTATTTTCGAATGTGGCTTTAAATGGTTATGAATTGAAAATCTATAATGTCAGAGGTAGGAGTTGGATAGAATGAAAGAAAATAAGGAAGAAAAAATGCAAGAGATGAAAAAGGAAAACAAAATGGGAACAATGCCGGTAAACCGTTTGCTGGTTTCTATGGCATTACCGATGATGTTATCGATGTTGGTACAGGCTTGCTACAATATTGTAGATAGTTTGTTCCTGGCAAAGATAAGTGAAGATTGTTTGACGGCGGTATCTTTGGCGTTTGCTGTGCAAATGTTAGTCGTATCCTTTGCAGGAGGTCTTGGAGTAGGTGTCAATGCCCTGCTTTCCAAAAGTCTGGGAGAAAAGAATTTCAAAGAAGCGAATCGTGCTGCGATGAATGGTCTGTTTGTTGCAATCATTGGAGCGGTTGTATTTATGATTTTTGGATTGTTTTTTTGTGAAGCGTACTTCCGTGCACAAACAGATGTAGAAACGATTGTAAAGGAAGGAAGCTCGTATCTTTCAATTTGTATGACGTGTAGCTTTGCAATGATTGCACAAATGATATTAGAGCGCTTGTTGCAGTCGACCGGAAAGACGATGTATTCCATGACAACACAAATGGTGGGAGCCATTACGAATATTGTGTTGGACCCAATCTTCATTTTTGGTTATTTTGGAGTGCCTGCTATGGGGACTGCCGGTGCGGCGGTTGCTACAGTATTAGGTCAGTTAGTTGCGGCTACTCTGGCACTTGTTTTCAATTTGAAAGTGAACAAAGAGATTCAGTTCTCTTTTGCGGGACTTCGCCCACGTGCAGCTACAATTAAGAAAATATTAACAGTTGGCGTTCCTGCTATGGTAATGCAGTCTGTGGGTTCTGTGATGAATTTTGGAATGAATCAGATATTGCTGACATTTTCAGAAACTGCAACTGCAGTATTTGGTGTATACTTTAAGTTAAACAGTTTTATCTTTATGCCGGTATTCGGTATGAATAACGCAGTGGTACCGATTCTTGCGTATAATTATGGTGCACGCTATAAAAAACGTATGACAAAGACATTGAAGCTTAGTCTTATGTATTCATTTACAATTATGACAATTGGTATGATAATTTTCCAGACAATACCGGATAAGTTGCTGGGTATTTTTGAAGCGTCAGAGAATATGTTGGCGATTGGTATACCGGCACTTCGTACAATTAGTATATCGTTTGTGCTTGCATCTATTTGTATTATCTTGATTTCTAGTTTTCAGGCCTTGGGAAATGGTCATTACAGTCTGATTATTTCACTGATTCGTCAGTTGTTGGTATTGCTTCCTGTAGCATATGTATTTTCTTTAACGAGAAATATTAATATGGTATGGTGGGCGTTTCCGATTGCGGAGTCGGTTGCTTTGTGTTTATGTATCGGATATTTTGTCAGATTATATCGAAAGAAAATCAAACCGTTGGAATTACCGTTACAGGAATAGACTTTCCTAGAGGGATTGATTATGTTATAATGCCATTAGCATTTTGTTTGTAGAGATGAAATGTTAATTTGAATTATGGGTCTTGAAGATTGAAAGGCAAATAAATTATGGGTAGAAGGAATAAGAAAGATATATATGGAATATATGAATTTTCGGATGATATGCCAAGGAAGAAATACAGAGAAAGAAAACCGTTAACGTTACGCAGGATAGGTAAGATATTCGGGATTATTGTGTGTATTCTTGCTATTATGTATGGAGTGGTTTTTGGGGTTAAGTATAGTATGCGCCAAAAAGCAATTTCACTTTATGAGTGTCAGGATTATGATAGTGCGATTGATATGTTTTGCGAAGCATTGAAACCAAGATTGCCATTGATGGATTCTTTTGATAATGATGTGCGGTTCTATCTTGCAGATTGCTATATTAACACAGGTGAATATGCATTGGCTTGTCAACAGTACGATTTTATCAGATTGTGGTCAGATGATGAAGAAGTAGAAGGTTTGGATTATCTTCAAAATGTATCCTATGGTTTGTTATTATACAGTTGGGAAGAATATAGAAGTGCATTACCGATCTTACTAGAGGCTTATGAGGATGGATATCGTGATTTAATATTATATGTTGGAAGCTGTTATGGTCAGACGGGTGATTTGGAAAATATGCAGATTTACTATAATGTATTTTTGAAGGATAATCCGATGAACAGCTTTATGTATGCACAATATGCAGCAATTGCTTTGGATGAAGACAGATTAGAGGAAGCATTATCCTATATTGAGATAGGGAAAGGCTTGGGAGATCAGTCTAATATTAAAGAAATTCTGTTTGATGAAATTGTATATTATGAGAAATTGAAGGATTATAATACAGCTTATAAAAAGGCTTGTGAGTTTGTTGAATTATATCCGGATGATATGAATGGTAGAAATGAGTATGATCTTTTGTATACAAGACATACCTTATCGGAAGAGTAATTGGAGGTGCATATGGCACAGTTTTTTGAGAATCAATCTGAAGAAGAACGGGTGATATTAGTTGCTGTCAACGAAAAGAATGATACGTCGGCAGATGCATCTTTAGAGGAGTTGGCAGAACTGGTTAAAACTGCCGGTGCAGTAAGTGTTGGTACACTTACACAGAACTTGGAGTATGCACATGGTTCGACTTATTTAGGAAAAGGAAAATTGGAAGAACTTAAGACAATGCTTGTGGCACTGGATGCTACAGGCATTGTTTGCGATACAGAACTTACACCGGCTCAGATGAAAAATCTATCGCAAATATTAGATACAAAGATTATGGATCGTACTATGATTATATTGGATATTTTTGCTGCAAGAGCGAATACCAGAGAAGGTAAAATTCAAGTAGAGCTGGCACAGCTTAAGTATAATGCCACGATGCTGGTTGGTCTTAGGGACTCTTTATCCAGATTAGGTGGTGGAATTGGTACACGAGGTCCGGGTGAGAAAAAATTAGAGATGGATCGTCGATTGATCCGAGAGGAAATATCAAAGTTAAAGAGAGAGTTAGAAGCTGTTAAAAAGCATAGAGAAACACAAAGAAAATTGCGTAGTAATAACAGCAGTCCGGTGGTGTGTATTGTAGGGTATACGAATGCAGGTAAATCAACGTTGTTGAATCATTTGACGAATGCAGATGTATTATCTGAAGACAAATTGTTTGCAACACTAGACCCTACGACACGAATGATGAAATTGCCAAATGGTCAAAGTATTATGTTGACTGATACGGTTGGTTTTATTTCAAGATTGCCGCATCATTTAATTCAGGCTTTTCGTTCTACATTGGAAGAAGCGAAGTATAGTGATATCATTTTGCATGTTGTGGATGCATCCAATCCGGATATGGATCGTCAGATGTATGCAGTTTATGAAACGTTAAGACAGTTGGATATTAAGGATAAACCGGTGATTACCGTTTTTAATAAGGTGGATTGTTTTGAGGAAATGCCGGTGTTGAAAGATTTGCGGGCAGATGCTACAACATTTGTTTCGGCAAAGACGGGACAAGGTGTATTGCACTTGTTAGAGACCATTGAAATTAAGATTGCTGAAAGTCAGGTTTATGTAGAGATGGTATTGCCATATAAAGCGACAGGGATGTTGACGGATATCCGTACGTACGGACAATTGTTGGAAGAGGACTATCGGGAAGAAGGAATCTTTATTCGTGCTAATGTGAGAAAGCAGGATGTAGCGAGATTGGAAGAATTGCAATAGTAGGAGAAATCAATATGAACATTTTGAATATTGAAAATGTGACAAAGGTATATGGGGATAAAGTCTTATTTGACAAGGTATGTCTGGGGATTAATGAAGGCGATAAGATTGGTGTTATTGGAGTAAATGGTTCCGGTAAGAGTACATTTTTGAAAATGATTGCCGGTTTGGAAGAGACAGATGAAGGAAAGATTATCAAAAATAACCAGGCGGATATTGCATATCTGGCACAAAATACAGAATTCGAAGATGGAGATACAATACTATCCTATGTGTGCCGGGATAAAGTGAGCTCAAATCCGAATTGGAATATTGAAGCGGAAGCAAAGAGTATTTTGAAAAAGCTTTTTATAGAAGATGTGGATGCGTTGATTGCACCATTATCCGGAGGAGAAAAGAAACGAATTGCTTTGGCAAGAACACTACTTGCACCGGCGAAGATATTGATATTGGATGAGCCTACTAACCATTTGGATAATCGAATGGTTATGTGGTTAGAGGAATACTTACAAAAGTATAGTGGTGTGTTGATTATGGTTACCCATGATCGTTATTTTCTTGATCGCGTAACCAATAAGATTGTGGAGATTGACAGAGGCAGCATTTACACCTATGAAGCGAATTATTCGGGTTTTTTGGAACTTAGGCAACAAAGAATAGACAGTGAAGTTGCCAGTTATCGTAAAGTACAGAGTATCCTGAGAACAGAGATTGAGTGGGTGAGACGTGGTGCGCAGGCGCGTTCTACGAAACAGAAGGCTCGGTTGGAACGTTTTCAGGAAATGCAGTCTATGAAAGCACCGGAACTGGAAAAGCAAGTGGAGATGGATTCTCTTGCATCCCGATTGGGTAAGAAGACCATTGAATTAGAGAATGTTTCCAAGAGCTATGCCGGAAGAACGTTAATTCGGGATTTTACCTATTATACAATTCGCAATGAAAGAATTGGTATTGTGGGAGAGAATGGATGTGGTAAGACTACCTTGCTCAAAATGTTGGTTGGTGAAGAAGTGCCGGATAGTGGAACGATTACGATGGGCGAAACGATTCGTATCGGTTATTTTTCTCAGATGGCGGAGCATATGGAACCGGAAATGCGGGTAATCGACTATGTGAAAAATGTCGCTGAATATATAAGAACCAGCAAAGGATTAACTTCAGCATCACAGATGTGTGAGCGATTTTTATTCACACCGGAAATTCAGTACAATCCGATTGGAAAGTTATCGGGTGGAGAAAAGAGACGTTTGTATTTGCTAAAGGTGTTAATGACAGCGCCAAATGTATTGATTTTAGATGAACCGACGAATGATTTGGATATTGCTACGTTAACAATTTTAGAGGACTATCTGGATTACTTTGAAGGGATTGTGATAGTGGTTTCCCATGACCGTTATTTTCTTGACCGGGTGGTTGACCGCATATTTGCATTTGAAGCAAATGGTGTGATTACGCAGTATGAGGGGGATTATACAACCTATATGGAAAAGGCCATTGCCAATGGTACTTTTATGAAAGGAAAAATGACGTTATCAGAGTCCTTGAAGGAGGAGTCTGCGAAAGTTGTTGATAGCAAGGCTACCTGGAAGGGGAATCGGGAAAAGAAATTGAAGTTTACCTATCAGGAGCAAAAAGAATATGAGACAATTGATGAGGAGATTGCTAAGCTGGAAGAACGGATTGAGACATTAGAACAGGAAATGTCAACTGTAGCAAGTCAATATACAAAGCTTCAGGAACTTTCGGAGGAAAAGGAAGAATTAGAGCAACAATTAGAAGAAAAAATGGACCGATGGGTATATTTGAATGACTTGGCAGAAAAGATTGCGGAAGGTGCATTAGCATAATAGGCAGAACATAAAAGTTGTAATAAATTGTGGTGTAAAAGTACATTTCGATTTGTTACAACTTTTTTTGTTCTATAAAATGTTAACTTCACGTTTCTTTCACAATGGTGACATAATCTATTGGATATATTTTGTTGAAAAATGTTTTTTTAAAATTGGAAAAAGGTGGAAGAAACACACGAAAATATTGGATTTATAGAGTTTTTTTGTTGAAATATAGGAAAGAGTATAGTATTATGTAACTAACTTATGTCAATTAATTATGTTTAACAATTATTAAGAGGAGTACTTATGATTAATAAAAGAGATATTATTAAGAGAAAGGCAATACGGTGTTTAACGTTTTTATTTGTTTGTATGTTATGCATTCCGATGGTTGGAATGAAGGCAGAAGCAGGAACAACCTGTAAGTCTAAGATTTCTTATCCGGGTTCGACAACAGCAAAAGTGAATTTTCGCCAGAAAGCGGGAACGAATTATAAGACGTATGGAATGCTTAAAAAAGGGCAGAGTGTAACGATTTTGGGCTGGTGTACCAATAACGGTATGAAATGGTACAAATGTAAAGCCAAGATTAATGGAAAGAACAAAACAGGTTATATCAGTTCATCCTATGTGAAACAGAAATCAAAACCGACAGGTTATACTAATAAGAAGGTTGAAACGACATTGAATGTTCGCAAATCAGCAAAGACATCCTCTAAGGTTTTGATGAAAATTCCGGCAGGGACGAAAGTAACTGTTCACGGAATTAAGTATGCACAAAAGAAATATTGGTACAAGGTTAAAGTTACTTACAATAACAAGACTCAAACGGGTTATGTTGACAGTGCGTACATAGATGTTAAAAATAGTACGACTAATTCGGGTGATTCTTCGAATTCAACTAATCCGACTAATCCAATTAATCCGACACCAAGTCAACCAACTTTGACGGGTTATGTGAATGAAAAGGTTACCAGCACCTTGAATGTTCGTAATAAAGCAAATGTACAAAGTACCATTTTGGTATCAATTCCTAGAAATACACAAGTTACGATTCTTGGAATAACTGGAGACTGGTATAATATTAAAGTTACTTATAACAAGAAAACTTACACAGGATATGCCTCAAAGATGTATATAACAATTAAAGAGGATAATAGTAGTAATACAGATAACAACAATTCCAATAATACAGACAATAACAATTCTAATAATACGGATAATAACAATAATGATTCCGGTGATACAACGGATCAGGCATTCGAGGTTTTATTACAGAATTTTCCTGAAAGTTATAAAGCCAGCCTGCGTGCAATGCATGTAGAATATCCGAATTGGCGATTTGTAGCAGTTAATACAGGTTTGGATTGGAATACTGTGATTGCTAACGAAAGTATTGTGGGACGTAATGTAATTCAGAGTAATTATCCAAGAGGAACTGCAACTTTGGCACCATTTTCCTATTTGTCAACAGAAGCGGGTGCATACGATTGGGCAAAAGACAAATATGTTGTAAAAGATGGATCGAACTGGTACAGTGCGAATTCCCAGGTGATTGCGCATTACATGGATCCAAGAAATTTCTTGAATACTACGGACATTTTCCAGTTTGAAGCATTGGCTTATGATGAGTCACAAAGTATTTCAGTTGTTCAGAGTATTTTGAGTAATACATTTATGAGTGGTGACTATAGTGCGTATGATTCCACAACGAAGCAAACGGTAACAGGTTCTTATAAAGATGCTTTTATGGATGCAGGTAAGAGTGCCAAAGCGAATCCATATTTCCTTGCTACCAGAGCGAAACAGGAAGTAGGTGTCAGTGTTTCTAATGCAACCAGTGGTACTTATGCAGGTTATGAAGGAATTTATAATTTTTATAATATTGGTGCTTTTGATGGAACCAATGCAGTAGCCAAAGGTTTGCAATGGGCAAAGGGCGGAGCGTCAGGTTCAACTACCTATGGAAGACCGTGGACGACACCGTATAAGTCGATTGTAGGAGGTGCACAGTATATTGCACAGAACTATATTAACCAAGGTCAGAATACTTTGTATTTCCAGAAGTTTAATGTGAAGCCTAATAATCCATCTGATTTGTATCTTCATCAGTATATGACAAATGTACAGGCACCATATTCGGAGGGAAGAATAACCAGAACAGCATATAATACAATGGGAATTTTAGGTGATTCCATGGTATTCTATATTCCTGTTTATTATAATATGCCGGAAACGGCTTGTGCACTTCCGGCGGTAAGTGGTAATCCGAATCCTTACTTATCAAGCGTGAAGCTATATAACGGTGAAACGGAGATTGCAGGTATGACACCTACGTTTGCATATAATCAGTTTGAATATACCATAGCTGTTCCGATGGCTGTCACCTCAATAACATTGAAGGCTTCAACCGTCAGCAAATATGCAACAGTAACCGGTACAGGAACATATAATCTGCAAGAGCCTGGAATACCGACAACAATTCAGTTGATAGGACAGGCACAGAATGGTGCAGCGCAAGTATATACAATTAACATAACTCGTAACACACAGTAAGAACAGAAGGAAAGGAAGCGCAATTATATGAAGAAAACAATATCTATTATCTTAGCAATTGCATTAGTTCTTGGACTTTCTGTTTTGGGTGTTACATCGCAGAATAGAGCTTATGCAAAGAATGCAGAGATGCATTTGGAAGTGCCGGATAATATTAAGAAGGCCAATGAATTCAAGGTAACGGTAGTATTAGAAAGTGATGTTCAGTTATATTCCATTGATGCATATCTTTCCTATAATGCAGACTTATTGGAGTTCGTTCCGGATAATAACTATGTGACAGGTGCCAACGGTGTATTGGAATTAAAGGATTCTTATGAGGAAGAAACAAAGCGTGCAACTTATGAAATTACATTTAAGGCTTTGGAAACCGGTATAGCTGAGGTGGCCCTAACCAATGTGTATTTAATTGATTATGAAGACTTGGATTATATTACAGTAGCACCTTCTGCAAAACAGTTTGAGATAGGAGTGAATCAAACGGTTGCTGAAGATGCGAGATTATCAGAGTTAGTCGTAGCTCCGGGTCAATTTACCGAGGATTTTCATCCGAATGTGTTGAATTATGAAATACATGTGGGATTGGAGGTAACTACAGTTGGCGTTAGTGCAATCCCTATGAATGAGGACAGTATAGTAGGGTTGGAGATGCCGGATACACTACAGCTTGGTGAGAATGTTATCAAAGTTACAGTTACTGCTATGTCCGGTAATGTGAATGTATACACAATCAAGGTGATTCGTGAAGAAATTCCGAAGTCATCGGATGAAGAATCCGTTGATGATATATATGTTACTGAAGAGAAGGCAACTGAAAGTACAACAGAAGCAGAGCAAGCTACGAAAGAGGAAACAACACAGAGTACTTCAGAAACGACGACAGAACAAGATACAACAGAGAAAGCTGAGATAAGTGAAGAAACAGCAGTAGAAAGTACAGAACAAAACACAACAGAGGAAACTGTAACAAGTGAAAGTACTTTAGAAGAAAATGAAGAGACAGGTACAACAGAGAAAGCTGTAACAGGCGAAAAGGCAACGGAAGAAAATACAGATTGAGTTACAACGAAGATCAATAAGATACCAAAGATAATGTAGAGATACAAAAGTGTAAGAATAAGTTACAAAAGATAAAAGGAACGCGTTCGTATTGATATATCCCATGTCAAATAGATAAGGGGTATATCAGAACACGTTCCTTGATTTTTGTTTGAAAATAATGTGACTGTCTGGAGTTAGATTCGAAAATAACTCTAAACAGTTGCAAATTATTTTGTTATCATGTTTTGTAAATCGGGTATGTCAAAGGTATATTTCTTGTTACAGAAATGACATCCCACTTCGATTGGCTTACCGTCTGAAATCATATCTTCAATTTCCGCTTTTCCAACACTCATAATTGCTTTGTAAACACGTTCTTTTGAACAATCACAATGATATTTTGGAGTGATGGAATCATTGAATACAACATCGTACCCTTCAAAGAGTTTGTTTATCATATCTTCCGGAGATATTCCTTTATCCATTAAGGATGTGATGGATGAAAAGTCATTCAGTCTTGTTTCTAAATCGGTAATTAATTCTTCTTCTGCGAAAGGCATAAGCTGAATAATGAAACCGCCTGCATGTTTTACTGTGTTGTCCTTTTCCATAAGAACACCTAAAGCTACAGAAGTAGGAATTTGTTCACTGGTGGCAAAATAATAGGTTAAATCTTCTGCGATTTCACCGGTTGTCAAGTTAGATTGACCGACATAAGGTTCTTTTAGTCCAAGATCTTTAATTACACTTAGTACGCCTAAATCGAGTGCTTTTCCTACATCCAGTTTGCCTTGTGGACTCGGTGGTAACATGACCTCCGGGTTGTTAGCATATCCTTTGACTTGTGCTTTTGCATTGGCGGTCACTGTTAAACCGTTGATGGGTCCGGAACACTGAATCTGTAAAGTTAGCACATCGGAATCGTTTTTGCACATGCTGCCCATCATTGCGCCTGCTGTTAAAAGTCGGCCTAATGCAGCAGTTGCAACAGGACTTGTATTGTGTGTTGCACGAGCTGTTTCAACCAAATCTTTGGAATAGGATGCAAAAAAACGCACCTGGTTATTGGCAGCCATACCTCTGATAATTGTATCTTTCATATCTGTTCTCCATTTCTTGCGATTATATAGATACGCTCACTGTCATCCGTTGGTGGATTATCAGTAAATGCGTCATATGCCGTAACATATTCTAAACCAGCCTCTGTCAGTAAGTCAATTATTTCTTCTAAGTAATATCCCCGTTGGTGATGAACTTCATTGTATTTTTCGTAAAGATTCGTATCGGTTTGTTTTACGAATATCGTCAAATCGTATTGATTTACATTGTCTTCTTCAAAGAAATTATTCTCCCAGGTGTAACTGCAATCATCCTGATGGTCGCAAAAAGTTTGATCGCCTAGTACATTTTGGTAAAAGTGTAGCGTTTTTAAATCGAAGATAAAGACACCGTTGGGTTTTAGATAAGTTTTTACACCTTGAAAAGTGTACAGAATATCTTCTTTACATAGTAAATAGTTTAGGCTATCACAGACACAATAAAATCCATCATAAGAATCATTTAAAATCATATCGCTCATATCCTGCAACAGCAAATTGATGTTAGAGTTATATGTAAGTTTTTCGGCAGCAATACTTAACATATCCGGTGAATTATCGATGCCTGTAATTTCAAATCCTTGGTTGGACATTAAAAGTGAAAGAGTAGCGGTGCCACATCCCAATTCTACAAGTTTACCACTTGTGATATGATATTGTTGAAATAAGTGAGAGATATATTCACTCCATTCTTCGTATGGAATGTTATCCATAAATGTGTCGTATACATATGCAAAATTATTATAGCTGGTTGACATAAGATGTTCCTTTCATAAGAAAACCGTAATAGCATCATACTATTACGGTATCGTATTGATAATAAATGATAGATGTAATATAGGATTAGAAGTCTAGTTTGTCCATGTCAGCTAATGTGTCCGGATCTTCGGAAACATCAGATAATCCTTCGTTTTCGTAACCTGAAATTTCTTCTGTTACAGATTTTTTATTATCGGCATCATTACCAAAAGAAATTGTAGGAATTGTCTCGGACTCAGCTTTTGGTGAATCAACCTCATCTTCTTCTTTTGGATTGATTGTAATGGCAGTATATTCTCTGTTCAGCTTAGCATCCTCAGTAAACACGTCATCTTCGAAATTATCTTCAAAGTCATCATCAAAGAAGAAATCATCCTCTTCGTCGGTGTGTTTGTCCTTCATATTATTACGTAATTCATCGAACTTATCAGATGCTTTTTTGTAGACAGAGCTTTCTTTAATCTGATCACGGAAAATATAGCATACACCACCGATAGCAGCTACGGTTGTCGTGAAGGCAAGCAATTTGCCAAATGTAGAATTTTTCTTACCCATAAACAATTCTCTCCTTACTTATGAAATACAAAATAATAACTATATTCGTAACTGTAAAGATTAGGAAACAGTTACCTTAAATTCATTTTAATACGTTAAATAGGAAAATGCAATTCATTTTTCTTTGCATTTCATTATTATGTCAATAGTATATGTATATTATTCTAAAATATGAAGTAAGAAAGGTTGAGGTTAGAAAAAATGGTTACTTTATGCAAAATATACAATTGAAATCTGTCAAAATAACTGAAAGCAAATAAAAAATTAGTTGTAAATGGGCAAAAGTTGTGATATTATTTAAATAATCAAGTGGGATTTATTTATTTCACACAAATTTCAAGAGGTGAGGAGGAGAACGACAATGCAGAATTTGCCAGCTAATGTTACGCGCAGTAACGATACTAATATTATTTCTATTGCAGCATCTTCGAATAAGGGAATGTTGATTCGCTTTTTGAATGAACAAGTGGAAGAAGGATTTTATGCGTTAGTTATTGATTACTTAAAGGATCATAATTTCGATTTGTCCACTATGCTTGTTGATGATGATGTGAAAGCACAGTGTACAAAGCTATATGAATTAGCAGAGTTTGTTGATGAACATATCAAGAAGGAAGGTAAATACGAGATTGAAGAATGGATTGAGCCATTATTCAAATTTGTATATGGTGACATTGATCCGACTGATACAGATTCTATTATTAATACAACCGGTATTTACCGTTACAGTATATGGTTGATTTATTTATATCAGCTTGATCGCTTTGGTGAGGCGATGCGCTTGATTGGTGAAAGAGTTGCGCCTCTTTTGATTAATACTTGTTATCAGATTGCAGATGCAGATGATAGACCAGCTACATATGATAAGGCTGTTATGGGTTATATGGATTTAATCAATGTTGTTATGGAGATGGATATTTCACCGGCTGCTGCGAACTCTGAGTCATACATGAACAATTTAGAGGTGCTGTATGATTATTTTGTGGAAGATACACATGTTGGTAATGATTACAAGATTCAGTTCAGCATGGGAATATTCAACTCATTTATTCGCAAGCAGGATTATGCAAAAGCATTTGAGTTTTATGGATTGAATGCAGAGTATATTCCGGTAGATAATATGGTTGTGTATGATAACTTCAAAGAGTTGATTCGCAATTGTAACAGTACACAGTATACGAATGTATTAAGTAGAACCGTCATTTCTGCAATTTCAAAGCAAGATATCTATAATAAGAGAATTGATAGTTTGTTGGTAGAAGTGTCAGCTTTTGTTAAGAAGATATATCGTTATATTGAAGATGAGCCAACAATGAAACGTAATTTACAGATTTTAGGTGCGGGTTCTTCTTTATCAGATAAAACAAATGTTTTTGAAGGTTTATATGAGTATAACCTTGTGTTCCATGAGTGTGGAATTAAGCAGTTGGTTAATCAGGATTTATCGACTCGCTCATGGGAAGAAAAGTATGAGATTCTTGAAATGTTATATACAACATTGAATGTAGTATTTGATGGATATAATGTATATGAGATTTCTAATCGTATCGAGCATCAATATGTAGAACTTACGTGGATTGGTAATTATGTGAATGCGAATCCATCACTGCTTAAGCTGTTCTTTAGTGTGAAAGAAAAGATTAAGGCATTTAAGGTGCGTAAGAATACTATTATTGAGAAGAGCAGAACAAGCTATGAGATCAAACAGTTGTTAGAAGATAGACAGAAACATCTTGTGTTCTTAGCTGCTAATGATATGATTAAGCATGGTTTGAATGACAAACAGTCTCGTATCTTACATGATTCATATAATATGGATCGTGCAAAGAAGATGTTCCAGGATACTTATGCGAAAGTGAATTTGCCTTCTAAGTATGATTCCGGAAAACAAGAAACATCATCTTCATCATCTAAGTTTGGATTTGGCAAGATGGCGGCTGCGGCAACAAGTTCTAATAATCCGGAGTTGAATAAGATGTTTGCGAATCTTCAGATTGAAGAGATGCTTTGTAAGTCAGAGTGGTTATGGCATCAATATACAGAAAAACACACAGAGCGTCAGTCAGAGGAAGAAGTAACATACAGTGTTGCATGTTTGGTTAAAGTAGTAGAATTATTGATTGTCCGTAAGCACAAAGCGGCAGCACCTGAGGCTTCTCCGAATAAAAAGGTTATTATTACTAAGACAGGCAAGGTGATTGAGTTGTCAGATGAGTCAGATGATAAGCCGGTTAACCGTAAGAGTAATGAACCTACTGTTATTGAGCATATTAATACAATTGAAGAGTACTTGAAGGATCGTCGTGAAGAGAACATTGCATATGTTAAGTCATATATCGAAGATTGGGTTAGTATGTTAATGCAGAATAAGTTTGATAAGGATTCGTTATTATCTCTATATGATGCAGATGAGATTCGTGCAAAGACTTTACAGACAATTAAGAAGTTGAGTATTGATATGGTATCATTATAAAAGTATTTGCAAATATAAGATAAAGATTTAGGGGGACTTTTTGAGTTCCCCTCTTTATAGTATTATGATAGGGTAATGGAGTACATTAATATATGAAGAATGATAAAACAAAAGGCTTGTCGATAGTGGAAATTGTCATATTGATTGTAGTTTTGATTGCAATTATAGTTTTTATGTTTCCGGTAATTACAGGATATGTGAAGAAGAGTCGATTACAGGCAGATATGGAAACGGCGAAAGAACTTGCAACGGTTATGACCGATGTACTAATGCAAGAAAAGATTAGCGATAATGCAGTGGAACACGCAACCCCTCGTTTGGTTTCTAATATGGATGGAAATGATTTTAAAAAAGCTGTATATGCTGCTTTGGATAAAGAAGAAATCAAGGGTAAGACAAAGAAAAATATAGATGGAGAAATGTTGGGTGTCCCTGAATTCTATTACACATTAAGTGTATCAAAGAAACAGATAGAAATCTATTATGGAGGAATAACAGAAGAATATAGGATTTATCCGAAAGTTGGTAGTAAATTAGTGAAGTGATGAGAAATGGATGAATTGCGATAATAAAAATATATAAAAAATTATATAAAAATCAAATTTGTTGTTGACAAATTGCTTTTCACTTGATATACTATCAACTGTTGTAAGGATATGCGCGAGTGGCTCAGCGGTGGAGCACCTCCTTGCCAAGGAGGGGGTCGCGGGTTCGATCCCCGTCTCGCGCTCTTCTTTTTCAAATTGAATAAGATGTTTACAAAGCATGCGCGAGTGGCTCAGCGGTGGAGCACCTCCTTGCCAAGGAGGGGGTCGCGGGTTCGATCCCCGTCTCGCGCTCTGAACAAAAAAAGATATCCGAATGGATATCTTTTTTTGTTTCGAGCCCAGAAGAGGGCTCGAAGTTCGATCTTCTCCGTTCCACTCCGGTCGGCGCATAACCCGAGGTCCACCGGACCTCATGCGCCGTCTCACACTCTGAACAAAAAAGATATCCGAATGGATATCTTTTTTTTGTTTCGAGCCCAGAAGAGGGCTCGAAGTTCGATTGTCTCCGTTCAATTATTTGTTTCTTCTTTTTCTAGTAATTCAATGATGACAAGCTTTAATTCACTACTATCCGGTGTTGTTGGACTATCCGGTGTTACTGGTTCATTCGGTGTCGTTGGCTCATCTGGTGTTGATGGCTGTGTAGGCTCGTTTGGTTGAGATGGTGTTTGTTCGTCTGTTGATTTTGCTTGTACTGTTAAATTACATTTATAGCTTTTCTTGTTTTTAGCTTTACATGTAATGGTTACATTACCTGCTTTTTTTGCTGTGATTACACCTTTTTTTGATACTGTGGCTATTGATGTATTACTACTTTTCCAACTCTTTGCCTTGCTTCCTGTTATTTTTAAAGTGTGGGTTGTCCCTACTATTAATGTTAAGCGTGTATTATTTAAATAGGGATTCTTTACGGTTACCTTACATTTGTATGTCTTGCTATTGATTTTAGCTGTGATTGTAGCTTTGCCTTTCTTTTGTGGGATTTGTTATGTATATATTTCAGAACATCTTGATGGTTACAAAAACTGTGTAAATGGAAGATGTATCACATTAAAAAACAAAAATATAATACATCTATTATTTGATCTTACAATGTTCATGTATTACTACGATAATTATATAATAGCACTAATAATAATCGCAACAGTTATATTGATGATACGCCATATGTTCCGTTGGGTTTATGCGCCGTTATAGACATTGAATAGTAGTAACGAATAATAAAACATAGAAAAGACACAAATGTGATATATAGTGTTACAATATCAAGTATAGAGGGAGTGATGTGATATGAATCAAGGTACAGGATTCAAACAGAAAGTATTACAATTTATGCAAGGAAGATACGGTGTGGATCAGTTATCCAATTTTTTGATTGGGTTGGCTGTGTTTGTTGCACTTGTTGGAATGATTGTGCGTGTTCCGGTTATTAATATTTTCTGTTGGGTGTTGATTATTATAGGGTATATGCGCATCTTTTCGAAAAATATAAGCAAGCGATATGCAGAGAATCAGAAGTTTTTAGATAAGACTTTTGGTATCCGTAATGCTTTTGCAAAAGTGAAATATCGCATGAAATATGGAAAACAGACGTCGGAACCATTTTATATTTACAAGTGTAAGAAATGTGGTCAGAAGATACGCATTCCGAAAGGAAAGGGTAAGATAATGATTACATGTCCAAAGTGTAAGTTTCAATTTAAAAAATATAGTCGATAGAACGCGAAAGTTTACATAATGTTGACAGAGGGTTCGTATGGTATCGAAATAATAGACACGGGAGAATAGCAAAATATGTTTGGTTACGTTGTGATTAATAAACCGGAATTAAAAATTAAAGATTTTGATGAGTATCGTGCCTATTATTGTGGTCTTTGCAAAGCTTTGAAACAACAGGCAGGTGCAAGAGGTCAGATGTCGTTAAGTTATGATATGACATTTTTGGCTGTATTACTTAGTCTTTTATATGAACCGGAAGAAAGAGAGTATTTGACTCGTTGTATGGTACATCCGGTTACAAAGCATCGAATGAAGAAGAATGCAATGATTGATTATGTGGCAGATATGAATTTGTTATTAACCGGATATAAATGCAGGGATGATTTTACGGATGAAAAGAATGTGATGAAAGCCTGCTATGGTGCGATGTTACATAGTTCGGTTAGGAAAATTCAAAATATATACGAGAGACAAACGCATCAGGTAGAGAAATCTTTGAAAGAATTAGCTTTGCTAGAGAAAGAATGTAACTATGATATCGATAAGTTATCCGCTTGTTTTGGTCGTTTGTTAGAAGAAATTTTCGTTGTCAGAGAGGATGAATGGGAAACTTATCTGCGAAAAATTGGTTTTTATATTGGGAAATTTGTGTATATTCTGGATGCATATGATGACCTGGAAAAAGATAAGAAAAAAGGATGTTTTAATCCATTTATAGAGAAAGAAAAGGAAGAAGATTTTGATGAATGGGTTAAACAGTTATTGTTAATGAGTGCAGCAGAATTTGCAAGAGATTTTGAAAAGTTGCCAATTGTAGATAATGTTGATATACTGCGTAATATCATTTATTCTGGTATATGGGTTCGATATGAGGAAGTACGGAAAAAGAGAAGTCAAGCTGATGACCGGAATAATGAAGACAATGAACAAACGGAGAAGAAACAATACAATTAGGAATTAAGATAGATAGGAAAGACATGGAGGAATGAAATGAGAAGTCCATATGATATATTAGGTGTGGCACCTGATGCATCAGAAGATGAAATAAAGAAGGCATATCGCAAGTTGAGTCGTAAGTATCATCCGGATGCTAATATGAATAATCCGAATAAAGAACAGGCTGAAGAACGTTTTAAAGAAGTTCAGCAGGCGTATGATGCGATTATGAATGGTAAAACGAATGATGGCTATGGTGGATATGGAGCGAATTACGGTGGAAATAGGTATGGCGGTTTTGGTGGATTTGGCGGTTTTGGAACAAATTATGGTAACCAAAGTGCTAATTCATATGGAGATGACAAAGATGCTCAATATTTGAATGCTGCGATGAATTATATTCGTGGAGGTGATTATAATTCGGCGCTTCGTATATTGTCAGAGATTGAGAATCGAACCGGAAAATGGTATTATGTAGCGGCAATTGCCAATTACAGTGCTGGTAACCAGGCGACAGCAATGCAGTATATACAAATTGCTATGAAGATGGAACCTGGCAATGTGGAATACCGTCAGTTGTATAATACAATGCAGGCTGGTGGTTCGTGGTATACTACAAGAAGTGCAGAATATGGTTATCCGGGTTCGGGTAGTAATTATTGTTGCAATTTGTGTTTAATGAACCTATGTTTAAATATGCTTTGTGGTGGTCCATGTTGTTAATTACGTTTCGTGTATTACAGAAGACACAAAAGCTTGGTATATGTTGTGATAGATTGGAGAGGGATTATGGAGAGAGAATATAAGGAATATGACAGTTCATTTTTTGCGATGTTATCTCGTATGAAGTATATTAATCGTTGGGCATTAATGCGCAATTCGTATCCGGAGAATATTAGTGAGCATTCTTTAGAAGTTGGAATGATTGCTCATGTTCTTGCAGTGATTAGTAATAAAAAATATGGTAATCATTTAAATGCAGAGAGGGCGGCGTTAATCGGAATGTATCATGACTGTACGGAAATTATTACGGGTGATATGCCGACGCCTATTAAGTATTATAATAGGGACACGGTGGAAGCATATAAGTATGTGGAGGAGCAGGCGGCAAAAGATTTGCTGGATATGTTGCCGGATTATTTGCGAGATGAGTATGAAGCTATTTTGTTTCCGAAAGAGGAGGAAGAATATCTTTGGAAGTTGGTTAAGGCTGCAGATCGCTTGTCTGCGTATATCAAGTGTATTGAAGAAGAGAAAGCGGGAAATCGGGAATTTGCCAATGCTAAGTCTTCGGTATATGCAAAGCTAACGGAGATGGATATTCCGGAAGTTAGAGATTTTGTTCGTGATTTTGTGGAAGCATATAAAAAGACGTTGGATGAATTAAAGTGATTGGGTTAAGGAATGAATTGGAAATGGATGAAGCAAAACATTCCAATCGTTCTAGAATTAGCATAGACATATTTTGTAAAAAAAGGTATAATCATATAAATGGAGAGTTATGGGTGTTTGGATGCATAATATGCATGCACTATATTGTTCTATTGGTTTGTATTGAGATTATGATGATGGAGGGTATTAGTTATGAAGAATATTTTATTTGTAGCATCAGAATGTGTCCCTTTTATTAAAACAGGTGGTTTGGCGGACGTTGTAGGTGCATTGCCTAAGATGTTTCCGAAAGAGGAATATGATGTCCGTGTTGTAATTCCGAATTACACATGTATTCCTTGGGAATATAGAGAGAAGTTCCAGTATGTACATCATTTTTACATGGATTTAGGTCAGCGTTTTGAAAATGTACATGTTGGTATCATGACAATGGAGATGGAAGGAATTAAGTATTATTTCATTGATAATGAATATTACTTTTCGGGATGGTCTCCATACGGAACAATTCGTTTCGATATCGAGAAATTTACATTCTTTAGTAAAGCAGCTTTGGCAATCTTGCCGGTTATTAATTTTAAGCCGGATGTGATTCACTGTCATGACTGGCAAGCTGGTTTGGTTCCTGTATATTTGCATACGCTTTACAGAGAGAATCCGTTTTTCTATGGAACTAAGACTATTATGACAGTTCATAACTTGAAGTTTCAGGGTGTTTGGGATGTGAAGACATTTAAGCACATATCAGGACTTCCGGATTATGTATTTACACCGGATCGTATGGAGTTCTTCAAAGACGGTAATATGTTGAAAGCCGGAATGATTTATTCAGATTATATCACTACTGTGAGTGACACCTATGCCGGAGAGATTCAGACACCGGAATATGGAGAGAATTTGGATGATGTATTGCGTTTCCATAATCAGAAACTTTGTGGTATTGTGAATGGTATTGATTATGATGTATACAATCCTAATAAGGATGAGAAGCTATACAAACAATACAATGTTCGCAGTTACAAGAAGGGCAAATCTATCAATAAAATGGAGCTTCAGAAAGAACTTGGATTACCGGTGGATGAGAATAAGTATATGATTGGTATTATTTCTCGTCTAACAGACCAGAAAGGTTTGGATTTGATTGATTGGGTAATGGAAGGTATTGTGGATCCGTATGTACAGCTTGTGGTAATCGGTACTGGCGAAGCCAGGTATGAGAATATGTTTAAGCATTATCAGTGGGTATATTCAGATAGGGTTTCAGCTAATATTTATTATAATGATGAGAGAGCACACAGATTGTATGCTGCTGCTGATGCAATGCTTATGCCATCAAGGTTTGAGCCGTGTGGATTGACACAGTTGATTTCACTTCGGTATGGAACTGTACCGATTGTTAGAGAAACAGGTGGATTGAGAGATACAGTTGTTCCGTATAACGAGTATGAAGGAACCGGTACCGGATTCTCATTTGCTAATTATAATGCAGAAGAGATGTTAAAGGTTATTAATTATTCAAAAGAAATCTATTTCGATCACAGAGAAGATTGGAATAAGATGGTAGTGAGAGGAATGAAGGAAGACTTCTCATGGGATAAATCTGCAGTGAAATATATGCAGTTATATGATAAAGTTTTAGGATATTAAGAGGAGAGAGAACATGATCGACATCAAATTTTTACGCGAGAATCCTGACGTTGTAAAGCAGAACATCAAGAATAAGTTTCAGGATGATAAGTTACCTTTAGTAGACGAAGTGATTGAACTAGACGCCAAGAGCCGTGAGGCGAAGGGGAAAGCAGACGCACTTCGTGCTGACCGTAATAAGATTTCGAAACAGATTGGTGCTTTGATGGCGCAGGGTAAGAAAGAAGAAGCAGAGGAAACGAAGAGGCTTGTAACAGAACGTTCTGCAGAGTTGGCTGCTTTAGAGGAGCAGGAGAAGGAATTACAGGAAAAGATTACCAATATTATGATGGTAATTCCTAATATTATTGATCCTTCTGTTCCAATCGGTAAAGATGACAGTGAGAATGTTGAGATTCAGAAATATGGTGAACCGTTGGTTCCTGATTTTGAAGTTCCATATCATACAGAGATTATGGAAAAGTTTGACGGAATTGATTTGGATGCAGCGGGTAAGGTTGCAGGTAATGGTTTTTATTATTTAATGGGAGATATTGCAAGATTACATTCAGCAATTATTTCTTATGCAAGAGATTTCATGATTGACAGAGGATTTACTTATTGTATTCCTCCATTTATGATTCGCTCTAACGTAGTAACGGGAGTGATGAGTTTTGCTGAGATGGATGCTATGATGTATAAGATTGAAGGAGAAGATTTATACTTAATCGGTACAAGTGAGCATTCGATGATTGGTAAATTTATAGATACAATTATTAAGGAAGATCAGTTGCCAAAGACACTTACAAGTTATTCTCCTTGTTTCCGTAAGGAAAAGGGTGCGCACGGTATTGAGGAGAGAGGCGTATATCGTATTCACCAGTTTGAGAAACAGGAAATGATCGTTGTATGTAAGCCGGAAGAAAGCCCAATGTGGTTTGAAAAATTATGGCAGAATACAGTAGATTTGTTCCGAACATTAGATATTCCGGTTCGTACATTAGAGTGCTGTTCAGGAGATTTGGCAGATCTTAAAGTGAAGTCTATTGATGTTGAAGCATGGTCACCACGTCAGAAAAAGTACTTCGAGGTTGGAAGTTGTTCGAATTTAGGAGATGCACAGGCAAGACGTCTTAAGATTCGTGTAGATGCTGCGGATGGAAAGTATTATGCGCATACATTGAATAATACAGTAGTAGCACCACCACGTATGTTGATTGCGTTCTTAGAGAACAATCTGAATGAAGATGGAAGTGTGAATATTCCGGAAGCATTACGTCCGTATATGGGTGGTAAGGATAAGATTCAGTAATATGGATATATATGCAAAAGCGAAAGGAGTATAGGATTATGTCTAACTCGGAGTTTAGAGCACGTGCAAGAGAGCAGTTAGATGGTAATATTTTTTCTGAGAAATGGTTAATGGCAATAGCAGCTTGTTTTATCGTAAGTTCACTTAGTACGATTGCTGGTAGTGTTATTCCATATATAGGAGCTCTGCTTGTTGTAGGACCTTTGTCTTATGGGCTTTCATATGTTTTTTTGAATCAGGCTCGTAATGGTCAATCAATTAATTTGGGAGATTTATTCAAAGGATTTAACGAAGATTTACTTCAAAATTTCTTGCTTGGTTTGATGATTTCTATCTTTACGTATTTGTGGTCAATGTTATTTGTAATTCCAGGTATTATCAAAGCGTATTCTTATTCAATGGCTTATTACATCAAAGTAGATAATCCGACTTGGGGATGGAAAGATTGCATTGATGAGAGTCGTAAAAAGATGGATGGTCATAAGATGGAATTGTTTATATTAGACCTAAGCTTTATTGGATGGATTCTTCTAGGTTCTTTGCTATGTGGTTTTGGTGTTCTTTGGGTTGTGCCATATATGAATGCATCACACGCACATTTTTATGAAACAATTCGTTAATGAATAATAATCTAATACAAAAGCTTCGCCGTTGATAGTTGGCGAAGCTTTTGTATTTTCGGTTAGAAAATTATATTGAAATTATTCTGTCATTTTCTTGAAATATTTTAGTATGTGCTTATGCATAGTCTTTACAGCAGGAGCCATTGTATCCGTATTCAGTGCACATATACCGATGGTGCGATGCTCAGATGGTTTTAGCGGATACATATTTACATCATAGGGAATATTTTGCATGACAAGACGGGGCATAATGCAGACTCCTAATCCTGCTGCTACCATAGCAATGGTGCTTAAATCATCCACGACATGGCAGGAAGAGTGGATGGAAAGCTGATATTTTCCAAAAAGATTCTGGATATCAGCATCGGTACTTTCACGTTGGGAAACAAATCGTTGTTTCGCTAGTTCTTCTAATGCAATATATCTTTTGTTTTTTGGGCGGAAATTCTTAGGTGCAACACAAAGGAGTTCGTCTTCATATAACGCAATAATTGGTAAGTCTTTACAACTTGATTCAGAAAGAAATCCCAAATCGACCACACCGGTCTTGATCCAATTATATACATCTTCATAGGTTCCCTGGTATATCTTTATTTCAATATTGGGATGAAGTTTGGAAAAACTGGTCACTAAATCCGGTATAAAATTATTGCACACAGAAGAGAAAGTACCAATCTTAACAGAACCATGTGTCAATCCGTTAAATTCCAAAATTGCCTGTTGAAGTTTTGCGTCACTATTCAATACAGTTAAAATATAGGGTTGCAGATTTTCACCGTAACTGGTAAGGGTAACACCGTTCTTGTTGCGATTAAATAGTGGAAATCCCAATTCTTTTTCTGCTGTGGAAACAGCATGGCTGATAGCAGAAGGAGTAAGATTTAATACTTCTGCTGCACGCTGAAAGCTTCCTTGTTCTACAACTGTTTGAAAAATCTGATATGCCAATAATGTCATATAATTACTCCTTGTTGAAAATATGTGCAAGATCTGCCGGTTTCAATGTCATTAATGCATCTGCATCTGTAATGTTTTCTTCTAATAAACGATTTGCCTGAGCAGATATGGCGATGTCTAAGAAGTTTCTTACATCTCTGGCATTACCAAAGTATTTGTCTGCATTTTGTACATATAATGCTAATTGCTCTTTTAGATAAGAACTTCCTTCTGTGCTTAGCACATAATCGTTGCTCTTACAAAAACGAAGGAATATATCATATAAATCATCAGCGGTATAGTCAGGAAAATGAATTGTTTTCTGAAAACGTGACTTTAAACCGGGGTTGGATTTTACAAAATTGTCCATAAGATCAGGATATCCGGCAACAATGACAATTAAGTCGTCACGGTTATCCTCCATACCTTTAACAAGAGTATCTATCGCTTCCTGTCCGAAGTCACCGCCTTGGGTTTCATTGGAAAGAGAATAAGCTTCGTCAATAAATAATACACCACCCTTAGCTCTGTCAATTACTTCTTTTACTTTGATAGCAGTTTGTCCCATGTAGGCAGCAACCATTCCGGAACGATCTACTTCTACCATGTGGCCTTTTGATAAAATGCCAAGTGAACTGTATATTTGAGATAGAAGACGGGCAACGGTAGTCTTACCGGTTCCTGGATTTCCGGTGAATACAAAGTGTTTCGTAACAGAAGGAGCTTTTAATCCGTTTTTGGTACGAATTTCAACTATTTTTAATAGGTTGATTAAGTTTTTAACTTCTTCTTTAACGGACGCTAAACCAATTAAAGATTCCAGTTCATTCAACAAAGAATCTAAGTCGGCCATTGTTTTATCGTTTTCAATTATGGTACCTACGAATGGAATATCGTTATTCGGTGCTTCATTGACTTGTTTTTCTTCTTTTGATTTTAGTTTAAATGGAATGCTATCCGGTCTATGTGGTGCAACACCACCACTTTTGGTATAGGATCGAACAGCGTTTTCTAACATGAAACGGTAGCGTGTGAGTTGGTTAACTTCTTTTTCGTCTACATTTTTACAGCTGGATAAGAAGTCTTCACCTATCATCTGAAAGGTTAATATATACAACTTTTTAATATCATAGTATTTGGATTGATGAACGATTAATTCGTCATTTGCAAAATCCAGGAAATAACGCAGGGATGCAGGTGGTTGATTGAGAAAATCATCACGAACAATTCTGCTACTGGCAGCAAAGGATTTCATTGTGTCGCTGTCAAAAGTATATCCAAAGGATTTGTTGATATAACGAATTTCGTCTTTTGCAATGATATGGTCAGCGATAGTCAGGAAAATAAGAAAATCTCTTAAATCAATTCTTAATAGTTCGCTGACAGATATATCTTCCTGGGTATTCTTCATTAAGTATTTATCAATTTTCCTGGCAATGTCTAATGTATTATTATATACGTCTTGTGTTTCTGAATTCATTCGTCCACCTCTCATTCTTCTATAAAAGTTGCTTTAGTAGAATAATACCAAAAAAATGAGCTTCCATCAACCAAAGCTTGAAGAAAATTCATGTTTTGCAACTATATCATTGTTTTTTTTGTGTTAAAAGAGTATACTAATCTCACTTGTGGCTTATTGATAATCTGTATATAAACAGGAGGTTTTAAATGAAAGATTTAGCTTATAGGAAGTTTCTAAAATATGGTATTACAGTAGCTGTATTGGTTTTGCTGGTTATGAATTTTACAACAGTAGTCGGATGGTGCAATACCTTATTTTCAGTTGCATATCCGTTGACATTAGGATGTGTCATTGCATATATTTTAAATATTTTGATGGTGCGTTTAGAAAAATTGTATTTCCCTAAAAGTACCAAAAAGATTGTAGTGAAAACGAGACGCGGAGTATGTATCGTGTTGTCTCTTACGCTTTTGGTTATGATTGTGATTTTTGTGTTGTATTTAGTGATTCCACAGGTTGTTGATTGCTTTGTTGTCATTTCGAAAGATGTACCGGGCGTAATACAAAATGTATGGGATTTTTTGGTTGAGCATTCCGACCAGATACCGGCCTTACAGGAGCAACTTACAAGTCTGGAATTAGACTGGGGTGGAATTATTAATAAAGTAACATCCGGATTGATGTCCGGTACGAAGGGAATTCTGTCTTCTGCAACGACGCTTGTCGGTTCCTTCTTTGGAGCAGTTACCAATGGTGTGATTGCTTTGATTTTTAGTATGTATGTCTTAATCTGTAAGGAAGAAATAGCAGGTCGTTGTAATCGTGTTATGAAAGCATTTATGAAAACAGAAGTGTATGACAAGACAATTTATGTCTTGGATGTCGTACATAAGAGTTTTTCTAATTTCTTTGTAGGACAGGCAACAGAAGCAGTAATTCTTGGAACACTTTGTACAATTGGTATGTGGATTATCCGAATCCCATATGCCGGTCCAATCGGAGCATTAGTTGGATTGACAGCACTAATTCCGGTGTTTGGTGGATATATAGGTGCTGCATTAGGAGCATTTATGATTTTAACAGTAGATCCTAAGTTAGCATTGGTGTTTATTATTTATTTGTTGATTTTACAGCAATTAGAAGGAAATCTTATTTATCCAAGAGTGGTGGGTTCTTCTATTGGGTTACCTGGTATTTGGGTGCTTGCAGCCATTATGATTGGTAGTGGATTAGGTGGAGTTGTTGGAATGCTGGTTGGGGTTCCGATTTCAGCAGCAGCTTACAAGCTATTAAGAGATGCGACTGCAAAAAGAGAAGCAGAAAAAGGAATCGTTGTAGAGAGCATTGAAACACAGAAGAAAGAAGAGATACAAGACAAGCAACAACCAAGAGAAGAAAATAAGCAGAAGCAAACGTTTACAAAAAAGGTTACAGATAAATCAAAAAGAAAAAATATTAAAAAATAAAGTTTTTATGAAAAGATGAGTAATATAATTAAAGTTCTTGACAAATTTTATCGAAATTGGTAGATTATTGCATGCAGTTAACTGCGAATTAAGAAGAGGGAGGATCACACGATGTATTCAGATTATGGTTATGATTATGGCGCAGGTACAGCTGCTTTAACAGCGTTTTATGGTATGTATAGCATTGTTGTTATAATAATTTCAGTGCTTTTGATTATTGGATTATGGAAGCTGTTTGTTAAAGCAGGAGAGCCGGGTTGGGCCGCAATTGTTCCGTTCTACAACTCATATGTATTATTCAAGATTGCGATGGGTAACGGATGGTTGTTCTTGCTAACCTTTATTCCATGTGTGGGATTGATTGCACCTTTCGTTGCTTACTTTATGTTAGCGAAGAAGTTTGGTAAGGGTACCGGCTTTGGTGTTGGTTTGGTTTTATTGACACCAATCTTCTTGTTAATGCTTGCATTTGGTGATGCTGAGTATGAAGGCTAATCATTAAGAGATTGCATAGAAACTGCCTCGAAAGGGGCAGTTTTCTTTTTATGATAGATATAGGAAAGTGCTCTTTTCTACGAGGATGCGCAGATGACGCTTTGTTCTTATAGGAGATGAAAACAATGACGAAGGATTTGACGATAGGAAAACCGAATAGAGTGTTATGGCAATTTTGTTTGCCACTATTTGGGAGTGTAATATTTCAGCAAATGTATAATATTGCGGATAGTCTGATTGCAGGACAATTGATTGGAGAAAATGCGTTAGCAGCAATTGGAAATAGTTATGAGATTACCCTCATATTTATTGCATTTGCATTTGGTTGTAATATTGGATGTTCTGTAATAGTATCACAATTGTTTGGAGCAAAGAAATTGAATGCAATGAAGACGGCTGTTTATACAGCATTCATAGCATCTGCATTTTTGTGCGTATTGTTGATGTTATTCGGAATTATACTGGGTGAAAAAATGCTTTTGCTTATTCAGACACCGGATGTAATTATGGATGACTCTAGGTTGTATTTAGATATTTATGTATGGGGATTTCCGTTTTTGCTATTTTACAATATTGCGACAGGCATTTTTTCCGGAATAGGTGATTCCAAAACGCCATTTTATTTCCTTGCATTTTCCTCTGTTACGAATATTATAGTGGATATATGGTTTGTTAAGGGATTTGGTATGGGGGTGGCAGGTGTTGCCTGGGCAACCTTCCTGTGTCAGGGTATTAGCTGTATTTTATCTATGTTTGTTGTGCTTCGAAGATTGAATCGATTTGAATCAAAAGAGAAAGTAGATATTTTCTCCTGGGATTTGTTAAGAAAAATTGCAGCAATTGCAATTCCAAGCATATTTCAACAAAGCTTCATTTCAATTGGAAACATTATGATTCAAGGTGTAATCAATGGGTTTGGTCCCGGTGTGATTGCAGGATATGCAGCATCTGTGAAATTGAACAATTTAGTGATTGCATCACTTACAACATTAGGAAATGGGATTTCGAATTTTACTGCGCAAAATATTGGGGCAGGAAAACTGCCAAGAGTAAAAGAAGGTTTTCGTGTAGGAATTAAGATGGTATGGATGTTATGTGTACCATTCATATTGTTGTATGTGGTATTTGGAAGACAGCTAATGAATCTATTTTTAAGTGAACCATCGATAGATGCGTTGAATACAGGAATTACGTTCTTGCGTATTCTGGCACCGTTTTATTTAATAATATCTGTAAAGCTTGCGACAGATGGTATTCTTCGTGGTGCAGGAATGATGAAGCAATTTATGGTGGCAACTTTTTCAGACTTGATTTTACGAGTTTTGTTAGCTGTTGTGTTGTCCGGATATTTGGGTTCTGTAGGAATATGGTGTGCCTGGCCGATTGGATGGGCGATTGGAACGGTATTGTCGTTAAGGTTTTATCGTGGTGGTCTATGGAATAAAAAGTAGTGAGGAGATGAAGTACATGGAACAAGAAGAAAATGTAGGCTTGCGTCTCTGGAAAAAGGGAAAACAAGGCTTATTAAATATTCTATTTAGTCGACTTGGTTTGATTACCTTATTATTTTTTATTAATATTGGCTCTATGGTTTTGACATATAAGTGGTGTAGTGAATCGATACCACAGTTGACTAGTTGGTTGACAATTTTGGAAATAGGTATGATTATATATCTGTTCAACTGTGATTTTGACAGTAATGTGAAGTTAACATGGTTGATGGTAATTATGGTATTGCCTTTGTTCGGGTCTGTGTTTCTTTTGTATACCCGTTTAGACATTGGACATCGAGCTATTAAGCATCGCATGCAGCAATTGTTAGAAGAGACAAAAGATAGCCTGGAACAAAAGACAGAGGTTTTGCAACAGTTAAAAATGGTTAACTCAGAAAGTGCTACCTTGGTTCATTATGTGAATAGAACAGGTTGTTATCCGGTATATGCAAATACACATGTTAAGTATTTTCCTTTGGGTGAGCATAAGTTAGATGAATTGTTGTTACAACTAGAACAGGCAAAACATTTTATTTTTTTAGAGTATTTCATTGTAGAAGAAGGATTGATGTGGGGTAAGGTATTAGAAATCCTTGCTCGTAAAGCAAAAGAAGGGGTAGAAATACGCATGCTGTATGATGGCAGTTGTGAATTTACCACGTTACCACACGATTATCCAAAGCGAATTCGTAAGTTAGGAATTCAATGTAAGATGTTTGCGCCATTAACCCCATTTGTATCTACTATGTATAACTATCGGGATCATCGTAAGATATTGGTGATTGACGGACATACCGCTTTTACCGGAGGAATTAATCTGGCCGATGAATATATTAATGTGAAGAAAAAGTATGGTCATTGGAAGGATGCAGCAATTATGTTACAAGGGGAGGCTGCAAGAAGCTTCACGCTAATGTTTTTGCAAATATGGAATGTAGATACAAAAGGAGAGGATTTTAGCAAATACCTTACTTTTGATATGGGAAATAGATGCCTGACAGATTCAAACCTGACAGAGAAAGGATATGTGTTGCCGTATGGAGACTACCCGCTAGATAGTGACAAAGTGGGTGAGAGAATCTATATGGATATTTTGAATCAAGCGGTTGAATATGTGCATATTATGTCACCGTATTTGATTTTGGATGAAGAAATGAAAGCTGCGTTGCAGTTTGCGGCTGAGCGTGGAATTGATGTAAAGATTATTTTGCCCGGAGTGCCGGATAAAAAGGGACCTTATGCATTGGCAAAAACCTATTACAAGGCACTACTAAGCTCAGGAGTGAAATTATATGAATATACACCAGGTTTTGTTCATGCTAAAGTGTTTGTCAGTGATAATGTAAAAAGTGTGGTTGGAACGATTAATCTGGATTATCGAAGTTTCTATCATCATTTTGAGTGTGCTACTTATATGTATGGTGTGGATTGTATCCCTGAAATAGAGAAGGATTTTCAAGAAACCCTTGCAGAATGTAGAGAAGTTACGTTTGAGATGGTTAAAAAGGAAAAATGGTGGGTAAAATTAGCAGGTAGCCTGTTGAAAGCATTTGCACCATTAATATAATAGATCTTCTACAGGAATGTTGACACATTTGAAAGCGAAATGAATAATATAGTAGTAGAGTGAAAGCTCTGATAGATAAGGAGTGATAATATGCAAATGATTTTGTTGACAGCAATAGGTGTGGGAGGAGCAACGATTATAGGAGCGTTGATTGGATTTTTCTTTCGCAATGTATCACACCGGATAAATGATATCATACTGAGTTTTGCAGCGGGAATCATGCTGGCAGCAGCCATAATTGGATTGATTTTACCTTCAGTAGAAATGGTAGATGAAAGAGGATTATGGCTTCCGGTAGTTGGCATTTTTATGGGAGCATTATTCTTGAATGCAATGGACAAAATGACACCTCACTTACACAAAGTGACAGGGGTAGATATTGAGGCACATGAAAATAACCGTAATTTAGATAGTGCATTGCTATTTATGTTAGCGGTTGCCATACACAATTTGCCGGAAGGTATGGCGGCAGGAGTCGGTTTTGCAGGTGAGGATACGAGCGCAGCTTTAACGGTTGCAGTTGGTATTGCATTACAGAATGTTCCGGAAGGTATTGTAACGGTGTCTCCGTTAGTTTTAGCAGGAGTTAAGCGAAGTCGGGCATTTTTACTTGCAGCCATTACCGGTTTGATTGAAGTAGTGGGAACATTTATAGGATATTCGTTGGCTGCGATATCAACTGGTATTTTGCCGTTTGCGTTGGCTTTTGCAGGAGGAACGATGCTTTACATTATCAGTGATGAAATGATACCGGAAACCCATAGTCATGGATATGAGCGAACAGCGACGTATTCGTTATTAATTGGTTTTGTGGTAATGTTGATTATGAATACAATACTGTAAGTAAGAAGAAAAGTAAAAAAGAAAAGTGTTTTGGACAGACCTCCTAATCGTTAGAGTTTTGATTTGACTTTGGGGTTTCTGTTCATGACACTTTTCCTTTTTTATATGCTGACAGGTTTGGATATAATTTCTCTTTGGAGATATAATCTACCATTTGTTTGGGTTCTCATACACCATTTGACTAGAGTAAGAGTGGTGTTTTCTATTTCTATGCAGGTAATACAGTTTGGATGAATTAAGCTTCCTGCATTGCAATAATAGGGTGATTTGGAGGTTAGCAGTGGACGATGAGTATGCCCTGCAATTAGGATATGTTTCGTATCAGTTGCCCACGCATTCAATTTCTTTTCCGTATCAGTTCGAATATAATAATTTTTGGCAGCACTAGTAGGATCCGTGATTCCGAAATGCTCTAATGGTTTCCATAGATATCGCACCAAAAATTGTGCCAGTGGCCAAAAGGTAGAGTTGAGCAGGCTCACTTGATGTCCGTGAGTGAGATAAAGGGCTTTTTCGGGATTGGATGTGGCACGAAGGATAATCGATTCGTGACAGCTCAGTGGTTGAAATAGCTCTTTGTTTTTTGTAGTATCAGTGCAATAGAGTCGAGCATATTTTTTTCTGACGTAGTTTTTGTTGTGTTTCGCAATGTCGTGATTACCGTATAGCATATAAAACCGGTGTGTTTCATGGAATTTAGAAAATAATCTATATATATCATGATAGGTGTTTTGGATGCTTTCCAAATCTTTATTTTCCCAGAGTTCTTCTCCATCTCCAAGCTCTATATAAGTAAATTGATTTTGATAATAATATTTCAAAGCGACAAAGCACAAATTCTTGTTCTTGAAAAAATTGTCATTCTTGTTTCCAACCCCTCTGTGACAATCACTCATAATGACATATTTGGTGTTTGGCAAGAGGGGAAGTTCAAGTGCATCTTTGAATGCTTTATCCATACGATGATGGGCACTCATGATTGCCTACTTGAATATTTATTTGATACAGAAAAGATATGTTGTGCTTTTTTGGTTGTCATACAGCGTTTCTTAGTATGGCAATGTTTATCGAATCGATGGAATCGAAATATTTTGCGAAATAGAAAAGGCAAAAAATAATAGATATACAATATGCGGTCTTCTGTAGCTTCAAATGGTTTTGTAAAACTTAGATATAGTTTGCAAAACTGGCGATTGCTCCATTGGGAAATCTTGCTCCAAAAACGAGTGTATAAGGTATTGATTTCAAATGGTGATTTTTCGAAATAGAAATATACTCGCAAACCGTGAATGGAGATATCGTTTGCAGACACACCTGCATTAAGTAAACCGTTAACAAATGCGTGTTGCATATCACTATTTGGAAAAATAATAGAGTTATCTGTCGCAAGTTTTTTGGGATCAGCAAAGTGTCCTACATCAAAAGAGGTAAGCCACCAATGTGTCTGAGACATTTCCACACAGGTATTATCAGGGTAAAAGAGACGGAAGGAAAGAGGTAACATTTCCTGTTCTGTAATTTCGGTAAATAAGGTAGTTTTGTATTCTTCAGGTTTTACAATATGATCGGCATGGTAGATACCAATTTCAGCGCCACAGTTAATACCGTATTGCCCTTTCCAAAACTGAATTAACCACGTTTTGTTGTTGTAATTAAAATAAACAGGAAGACTATCAAACACCATCTGGAAACGAGGTGCCATATAGTCATATAGAAAAGTATATCCCAGGTTTTTTTGCCATGCGTTTAAACTAGATGAGAAAATCCCCGGGCAACAGTGGTATTGGTAACCAAAAGTGCTTACTAGTTCATTGGCGAATGCACATTTTTCTGTTTGTTTCATTTCTGTAATCTTACAAATAATACGTTTTTTTCTATGGTATATAAATACGCTACTTAATACAGCTACAAGCAATAGTAAGAATAAAAAGTAATACATCATTTAGCATCCTATGTTGTTTGATTTTATTTTATGCAGGTAAAAAGAATAGTGTGCATGGAAGAATCCAAATGTAAAGAATAGAGAATATTTTTACCAAATGTTTCTATACTATAAAGAGGACAAAATGTATGTGAAGAGGAATTTGTTAGTTACATGCGTAAAGTGAACACGTGGATATTAGGAGGAAAATTATGAATGTGGGAATAACGTTACCTGTTACGAATGAGAATGGTTACTATGAGATTCGATTGGAAAGTATTGGTGGTTTAGGAGCAAATCTTTGTGGGAAGATGTTGGGGGAGTTAGGCGCAGTTTATATGAAATTGAATTCTGCCAGTTTTTCCAGCTATGGTTCGGAAAAAAGAGGTTCTCCTGTAAAGGCATTTATTCGTTATAGTGCACCGGATAGAGAGATTGGTATTAATTCACCGGTGGAAAAACCACATATCCTTGGATTATTTCATGAAGCTATGATTGGAAAAAGCGCAGTGAATGCAGGTGTGGATGAGAATACTCAGATTGTTATCAATACTACAAGTACTCCGAATGAAATTCGGGAAAAAATGAAGCTTTATGGGGGAACGATACATTGTATTGATGCATTGGGCATTGCCATGGAAGAAAAAAGTCGTATTAATATGGTGATGTTAGGAGCTGTGGCAAAGGTATCCGGATTTATTCCGTTAGAAGCTCTTGAGGAGATTGTAAAGGAAACGGTTGGAAAGAAATATCCTGCGATGTTAGAGGGAAACTTGGCCGGAGTGCGTAGAGGATATGCAGAGCTTATAAGTAAGCAGTTTGCGCCTACGGACGATAAAGAATACGCATATATTCCTTATGAGGATGTTAAGAGTCAATGGGGATATGTCAATGCTCCAATCGGTGGTGTGAATGTCTGTCCGGGTTCTACGGTATCCAATGATTTGTCAGCTTCAAGAGAAGGATATATTCCACTTTTTATCAAGGAACGTTGTATTAACTGCGGTTTGTGTGACAGTACTTGTCCTGATATGGTATTCCAGTTTGAAAAGGGAGAGTACAAGGGTAAAGAAATGATGGTAAATCAAGGGCTTGACTATCATCATTGTAAGGGGTGCCTGCGTTGTGTAGAAGTGTGTCCTGTAAATGCTTTAGTACAGGGCGTTGAGAAGGAACATCCGAGTCCGGAATATTCTATGAGAAACAAAGATTTGTTGCAGGGAGACATGGAGTATGAAGAAGTGGGAGCAAACTCATATGTGACCAGTGAATCCTATTTGACAGAAGAACGCGTGGATGGAGGTTTGGTATAATGAAAGAACAAAAAATGTTATTTGAAAGTGGTAATGAGTTGGCAGCTTATGCAGCAAAACAGATTAACTATCATGTGATGGGTTATTACCCAATTACTCCTTCTACCCAGATTGCGGAATATTTGGATCAAATGAAGGCCGATGGTGAGCATGACATATCTTTGATTGCAGCGGAGGGGGAACATAGTGCTGCTGGAATCTGTTATGGTGCTACCACGGGTGGTGGTAGAGTGTTTAATGCCACCAGTGCAAACGGTTTGTTATATGCAATTGAACAGTTACCGGTACAGTCAGGAACCCGTATGCCGATGGTGATGAATGTAGCCTGTCGTACCGTGTCCGGTCCGCTGTCTATCAAAGGAGATCACAGTGATATTATGTATACCTTAAATGCGGGGTGGTTGATTCTGTTTGCCAACACACCACAGGAAGTGTATGACTTTAATATATGTGCATTGAAATGGGCAGAGAAGGTAAAGCTGCCTGTGATTGTAGCATTTGATGGATTTTTTACCAGTCATCAAAAACGAAACAGTCTGGTGTTTGCAGATGATAACGTGGTTAAGGATTTTGTTGGAAAGTATGAAGCGAAATATTCTGTGTTAGATATGGAACATCCAGTTTCTATCGGCTCCTATATGAATGAACCGGATATTATCAATAATAAATACCAACTTCATATTGCAATGGAAGAAGCGCGTCAGGAGTTGCCTGAGATTTTCAAGGAATATGAAGGACTTTCCGGAAGAGCTTATGATGTAGTCGAAGGATATTGTTGTGAGGATGCAGAAGTGTTGCTGTTCATTCTAGGCTCCGCATATCATACAGCTAAGGTAGTAGTAGATAAGTTGCGGGCAGAAGGAAAAAAGGTGGGTGTATTTACAACTAAGTTGCTTCGTCCTTATCCGGCTAAGCAGTTGTATGAAATATGTAAAAATGCACAGACGATTATTGTGGCAGACCGACAAGACAGTTATGGTGCAGGTGGTGGTAATCTTACTATTGAATTGAAGGCAATGTTACAGGAGTATCAATCAAAGTCTGCTGAGCATGTTTCGGAACAAGGGGTGCAGAGTGGTATTGCGGGTAACATTACCTGTAGTGTTTGTCCATCTTGTAAAGTGATTAGCCGAGTGTATGGTTTAGGAGGAAAGGATTTTTATGAAGAGGATGCCAGAACCCTTTTTTTGTTAGGTTATGATGAGGGGGCAAAATCTTTTGATTATATAGGGGTCTATCCTGGAGATATGGAGTATAAAGAAACCAAGCTATTTGAACCACTTAAATCGGAAGATACGTTGATTAGCTGTAAAACTTTGAATGAGTCTACTGCTATGCCGAAACGTCTTGCTCCGGGACACGGTGCCTGTCCGGGATGTGGGATACCGGTGAATGTTAATATGTTGATGAGGGGAATCAAAGGCAATGTAGTGATTTTGTTCCAGACGGGTTGTGGTATGGTTGTAACTACTGCTTATCCAAAGACTGCATTTAAGGTACCGTATGTACACAACCTTTTCCAAAATGGTGCGGCTACTTTATCCGGTTTGGTTGAAATGTTCAAGCAAAAGCAAAAACGTGGAGAGTATCCGGAAGGAGACATCACATTTGTTATGGTGAGTGGAGATGGTGGAATGGATATCGGTATGGGTTCTGCTCTTGGAACAGCAATTCGTGGTGCCAATTTGATTATTTTTGAATATGATAATGGTGGATATATGAACACAGGATATCAGTTGTCCTATTCTACACCAATGGGGGCAAAAAGTTCTACATCTCATGTGGGAAATATGCAATATGGAAAGACTTTCTTTCATAAAGATTCTCCAATGCTGATGGCGGCAACCAATATGCCTTATGTGGCAACTGTGGCGGAATCTAATCCGTTGGATTTTATGAAAAAGGCAGAAAAAGCGCAGAAATATGCAAATGAATATGGAACGGCCTATGTGAAAGCAATATCTGCCTGTCCTCTGAATTGGAACGATTCACCAAATAAAGAACGCAGTGTTATTGCGGCAGCAGTGGATTGTTGCTATTTCCCTTTGTTTGAAATAGAACAGGGCATAACAAGCTTAAGTTATAATCCGGAAAAAGCGAAAAAGAAGATACTAGTTTCAGATTGGCTTACCATGATGGGCAGAACCAAGCATTTAGCAAAAGAGGAATATCGTAGCGTTGTAGAGAGTATTCAGACAGAAGTGGACAGACGATGGGAGCGATTGAAGGCAATGGCGGAGCATCCGTTACTATAGAGTTAATAAATATTGTTAGGTAATTGCGAAACTCAAGTTTGTATTGTAATGCTTGTGCAAATTTAACACACCAACGCAGGACGTTTGCACTTGCCACAATGCGTAACGGTACTAAGTTCGACTATGTCTCACTAAGTACTGACGGATTGTGAAGCACCTGCTTATGGTATTGTTAAATTTGCACAAGGCAATGACAGGTTTTGAGAGTTTCGCAATTGCCTAAAAAATATAGTCAAAGAAAGGAGAATGTGGTTATGCAGTATGTGTGTGACGTATGTGGATGGATTTATGATGAAGAGGAAGGATATGAGGAGCAGGGGATTGCACCAGGTACAAAGTGGGAAGATGTACCGGAGGATTTTGTGTGTCCACTTTGTATGGTAGGAAAAGAACAGTTTAGTGAAGTTGGATAATATCAGTAGTAGGGAACTTTTTAATAAGTTCTCTATTTTTTATTTTGTCACCGTTGAATTTTTTATCTGATAAATAAAGTTTTGGAAATTTGTAATTCGTAGCATTAAAATAACGGGAATTATGTGATACAATAGATTGCAATAGAGAGATGCTGTAATAAAGGAGAAACAGATTATGGATAAAGAAACGATAGTGGATTCTAATACATCCAATACAGAACACAAGCGTCGTGTGCGTTATAAGGGTACACATCCTAGAAAATTTAGTGAGAAATACAAAGAACACAATCCGGAGAAGTACGCAGATACGATAGAAAAAGTGATTCAGAAAGGAAGTACTCCGGCGGGAATGCACATTTCGATTATGGTACCGGAAATCTTGGAATTTTTACAGATACAGCCGGGTCAGCAGGGCTTAGACGCAACTTTAGGATATGGTGGACATACCAGAAAAATGCTAGAGTGCCTGGATGGTAAAGGTCATATGTATGGCTTGGATGTAGACCCAATTGAATCAGAAAAGACAAAGGAAAGATTAGCAAAAGCAGGTTTTGGTGAAGATATTTTGACGGTTAAGCTTATGAATTTTGCAGATGTGGATAAGCTGTTGGAAGAAACAGATGGGTTTGATTTCATTTTGGCGGACCTTGGCGTATCCTCTATGCAAATTGACAATCCGGAAAGAGGTTTTTCATACAAGGTGGACGGTCCTTTGGATTTACGTTTGAATCCGGAAAAGGGAATTTCGGCAGCAGAGCGACTACAGAAGATTTCGAAAGATGAGTTGATTGGAATGTTAGAAGAAAATGCGGATGAGCCTTATGCAGAAGAGATTGCAGAGGTGATTGTGAATGAAACTCGCAAGGGGAATAAGATTGACACAACGAAAAAACTGGCTGAGTTAATTGAAAAGGCATTGGTGTATGTACCAAAGGATGAAAAGAAAGATGCAGTAAAGAAATCCTGTGCAAGAACTTTTCAGGCACTTCGTATTGATGTGAACAATGAATTTGAGGTGTTGGATTCTTTCTTGGAAAAATTACCATCCATTCTAAAACCAGGGGGCAGAGTAGCGATTCTGACTTTTCATTCAGGGGAAGACAGATTGGTTAAAAAATCTTTCAAATGGCATAAACAGTTGGGGAATTATAGTGAAATTGCAAGAGATGTGGTGCGTCCGTCCAAAGAAGAGTGTATTCGAAACAGTCGGGCTCATTCCACAAAAATGAGATGGGCTGTTAAGTCAATGTAATGCGCTAAAGTATTGTATGATTGTATAGAAAAAAAGACAAAAAACAGAGTTTATTTTGTGGAAAATGGGTTGAGAAATTGCCAAAAAATTATATAATATAAGAAGATTGTATACAAAAAGAGAATGGAGGAATATATAATGCATGGTTTTGGGCAGATGATTAATATTTTGAAGAAAAACCCTAAAACAATTGTGTTGACAGAGGGTACAGATGCAAGAGTGTTAGAAGCTTCTTCTCGATTGCTTGCCAGTAATTTCTTACATCCAATTTTGATTGGTAATCCGGAAGAAATTTACGATGCGGCTGAAGAGTGTGGTTTTAATATTAGAGGATCGGAAATTATTAATCCGGCTACTTATGATAAGATGGATGAGATGGTGGAGCAGTTTTGTGAGATTCGTAAAGACAAAGGGGTTACACCTGAGCAGGCAAAAGAGTATTTGTTACAGAATAATTATTTTGGAACGATGTTGGTAAAGATGGGATATGCAGATTCATTGCTTGGTGGAGCTACTTATTCTACTGCTGATACAGTAAGACCGGCATTACAGCTTATTAAAACGAAACCGGGTAATTCTATTGTATCTTCTTGTTTTATTTTGGTTCGTCCGTCAGCAACCGGTGGTAACGAAGTATTGGCAATGGGTGACTGTGGTATTATTATTAAACCAACAGAAGATGAGTTGGTTGAAATTGCGGAAGAAACAATGCGTTGTGCCAGAATATTTGGTGTTGACCCAAGAGTAGCCTTCCTTAGTTATTCTACAGATGGATCCGGTAACGGTGAAGATGTGGATAGAATGCGTAATGCAGCTATGAAGACAAAGAGACGTAATCCGGACGTTCCGATTGGTGGCGAATTACAGTTTGATGCAGCAGTATCGCCTAAGGTATCTAGGAAGAAATGTCCGGAATCAGAGATTGCCGGTGCAGCGAATACATTTATTTTCCCGGATATCAATGCAGGTAATATTGGTTATAAGATTGCACAGAGAATGGGTAATTTCGAAGCGTATGGTCCGATTCTTTTAGGTTTGAATTCGCCAATTAATGATTTGTCTCGTGGTTGTACTGCAGCAGAAGTATATTCTATGGCAATTATTACAGCAGCATTAGCGAATCAGTAATAATACATAAGGGTAGAAGATGACAAAAGCCAGACGATGTCTGGCTTTTGTATATGAATGAAATCTGTGATTGTGGAATGGTTGTTATGATTGGTTGATTGTTGATATGAAATTCTTGATTGCTTCAAAGCTTTCTTTGCTCATTGCGTGTTCCATTTTGCATGCATCCTCGGAAGCAATCTTTTCATTTACTCCAAGACTTGTTAACCATGTGCGGAATACTTCATGGCGTTCATATATCATTTCAGCAATTTCACGTCCGGTTTGCGTAAGTGAGATATATCCTGCATCCGATACGGTGATATGTTCTTTTTCGCGCAAATTCTTCATTGCAATACTAACACTGGATTTCTTATATCCTAACTCGGTAGCTACGTCAACAGAACGTACGACAGGTAATGTTTTACTCAAAATTAATATAGTTTCTAAATAATTTTCGGCTGATTCATTCGTACTCATAATTTCCTCCTAAATATATGTAAATCTATAAAGATATGTTGGCATTACATGAATGATTAGTTGATTGTAACACATTTGTATGAAAATTCAAAGAAAGAAAAAATAACGGATGAAAGATATGGTATTCTATTGACATAACGAATGAATTTTTTGCATTTATGTAAATATGTGACGTATATGTGAAACTCTTGCAAACTACTTGCATTTGAATAAGGATAGAGCTAGAATGTTCGTTGCCGAATAGTTTGGATTGTAATGCTTATGGTACTTGTTAAACTTGCACAAGACAATGACAGTTTTTGAGAGTTTCGCAATAGCCTAAGAAAATCTTAAAATAAAAGGAGTGACAGTATGTTAAAAACATTAGGAAAACAGTTATACGGATTTCGAAAAGATTCTGTATTGACGCCATGCTTTATGATATTGGAAGTTGCAATGGAAATGATTATCCCATTGATGATGGCTTCTATTATTGATAATGGTGTAGAGGTTGGAAATATTAACCACATTTATAAGATGGGAATTTTCATGGTGATTGCTGCAGCGATTGGTTTGTTTGCAGGACTTATGGGTGGTAAACATGGAGCTAGGGCCTCAGCCGGTTTGGCAAGAAATTTGCGTCGTTCTATGTATGAAAACATTCAGACCTTTTCTTTTGCTAATATCGATAAATTTTCAACGGCTGGTCTGGTTACCCGTATGACTACTGATGTGACAAATATTCAGAATGCATATCAGATGATTCTTCGTATGTGTATTCGTTCGTTGATCAGTTTTGTGTGTGCTATGTGTATGGCATTTTTGATTAGTCCTAAGCTTGCAAGTGTATATCTTGTTGCAGTGTTAGTGTTGGGCACCGTGTTAGGGATTTTGGTTCCGAGAGCGATGAAATATTTTAATAATGTATTTCCGAAATATGATGACTTAAATGAGAGTGTACAGGAAAATGTATCTGCTATTCGTGTGGTAAAAGCATTTGTTCGTGAGGATTACGAAAGAGAACGTTTTTCAAAAGCGAGTAACGCGTTGTATGGAATGTTTGTAAAGGCTGAATCCATTGTAGCATTGAATGGTCCACTTATGCAGATTACAATTTATTCTTGTATTTTGTTAATTTCATGGATTGGTGCTAAGATGGTGGTACATTCAGAACTTGCTACGGGAGAGCTTATGAGTTTGTTTGCTTATTGTATGAACATTTTGATGAGCTTAATGATACTATCGGTAATGTTTGTTATGATTACATTGAGTCTTGCAAGTGCAAAACGTATTGCGGAAGTATTGAATGAAAAGAGTAGTCTAACAAATCCGGATAATCCGGTGATGGAAGTTTTGGATGGTAGTATCACATTTGAACATGTGAATTTTAACTATCATGAAGCAACGAAGGATTGGGTGTTGAACGATATTAATTTGGAGATTTCTTCTGGTGAAACCATCGGTATTATTGGAGGAACAGGAAGTTCTAAGACTACTTTTGCAAATATGATTAGCAGAATTTATGACGTATCAGAAGGTAGTGTTAAGGTTGGTGGTAGAGATGTTCGCGAATATGACTTGGAAACACTTCGTAATCAGGTAGCGGTTGTTTTGCAGAAGAATGTGTTATTTTCGGGAACTATATTAGACAACCTTCGTTGGGGTGATATGAATGCAACTGAGGAAGAATGTATTCGAGCTTGTAAACTTGCTTGTGCAGATGACTTTATTCAGAGTTTTCCGGATGGATATAACACCTACATTGAACAAGGTGGTACGAATGTATCCGGTGGTCAGAAACAACGTATTTGTATTGCAAGGGCATTGCTTAAGAAACCTAAGATTTTGATATTGGATGATTCTACCAGTGCGGTAGATACTGCAACGGATGCGAGAATTTGTAAAGCATTCCGTGAGGAGATTCCGGATACTACCAAGATTATTATTGCACAGAGAATTGCCAGTGTGGAACATGCTGATCGAATTATTGTTATGGAAGACGGCGCTATCAATGGTTTTGGTACACATGAGGAATTGCTTGCCAACAATGAGATATATCAGGATATTTATGAATCTCAGACTGGTGGATGTGGTGATTTTGATGAAGGAGGTGACAAGTAATGGGGCATGACAATAATAGTGCAAGCCAAGTGAAAACGGTGAAAGGACCGGGCGGAAGGGTGCCTAGAGGACAGAAACCTATGGTGGATAACCCGGGTAAGATTTTAAAGAGGTTGTTTGGCTATGTGATGAAGTATTACAAGTTCCATGTGGTTGTTGTTATTATTTGTATATTCTTAAGTGTAATTTGCAATGCACAGGGAACGATGTTCATGCAAACATTGATTGACGGTTATATTGCACCTTTATTAGGTTCAAAGAATCCGGATTTTTCAGGACTTGCCGGTGCAATTGGTAAAGTTGCAGGATTTTATTTGTTAGGTGTAACGGCGACCTATATTCATAGTCGTTTGATGGTGAATGTAACACAGGGAACTCTTAGAAATATTCGTAATGAGATGTTTGTACATATGGAAGGGTTGCCGATTAAGTATTTTGATACGCATGCACATGGGGATATTATGTCGTTGTATACGAATGATATTGATACTTTGAGACAGGTGATTTCTCAAAGTGCACCTCAACTTCTGAATAGTGCCATTACAATCGTGACAGTATTGATTTGTATGATTCGGTTAAGTATTCCACTTACTGTTACTACTTTGCTTATGGTTGGCGTAATGATGATGGTTACTGCCAAGGTTGCCGGTAAATCCGGAAAATACTTTGTGCAGCAACAAAAGGATATCGGTACTGTGAATGGATATATCGAAGAAATGATGTCCGGACAGAAGGTTGTAAAGGTATTTTGTCATGAAGAACAGTGTAAGAGTGACTTTAATAAGTTAAATGACCAACTGTTTGATAGTGCATATAAGGCCAATAAGTTTGCCAATATGTTAGGACCGATTAATGCACAGCTTGGTAACATGAGTTATGTAGTATGTGTTATTGTGGGTAGTTTGTTGGCAATCAATGGAATTGGCAGCTTGACTCTAGGAACGCTTGCAAGTTTCTTGACATTTAATAAGAGCTTTAACATGCCAATTAACCAGATTAGTATGCAGTTTAATTCAATTATTATGGCGCTTGCAGGAGCAGACCGTGTCTTCAAATTGTTGGATGAAGAAAAAGAAACAGATAATGGTTATGTGAAGCTTGTAGTTGTAGAAGAGAAAGATGGCGTAATTACGGAAAGTGATAAGAAATATACCGGAAAATGGGCTTGGAAGCATGAACATCAGGCGGATGGTACAGTAACCTATGAGCCTTTGCAAGGTGGTGTAGTCTTTGATAAGGTAGACTTTGGTTATACGGACGAGAAGATGGTATTGCATGATATTGAACTGTATGCGAAACCGGGACAGAAGATTGCGTTTGTTGGTTCTACCGGTGCAGGTAAAACAACAATTACCAATTTGATTAACCGTTTCTATGATATTCAGGATGGTAAAATTCGATATGATGGAATTAATGTTAATAAGATTAAGAAATCTGATTTACGTCAATCGCTTGGAATAGTATTGCAGGATACACATTTGTTTACCGCAACGGTAAGAGAAAATATTCGTTATGGTAATCTGGATGCAACAGATGCGGAAGTAGAAGCAGCAGCAAAATTGGCTAATGCAGATACATTTATCAAGCATTTACCACAGGGGTATGATACAGTACTTACAGGTGATGGTGCGAATTTGAGTCAGGGACAGAGACAGTTGCTTGCTATTGCAAGAGCAACCATAGCAAACCCTCCCGTTTTGATTTTGGATGAGGCGACATCTTCTATTGATACCCGTACAGAACGTCTTGTGCAGGACGGTATGGATAAGTTGATGAAGGGAAGAACCACATTTGTGATTGCCCATAGATTGTCAACGGTACGTAACAGTGACTGTATTGTGGTGCTTGAGCAGGGGCATATTATTGAAAAGGGAACACATGATGAACTGATAGAGCAGAAGGGTAAGTATTATCAGTTGTATACAGGAAAAACTGCGTAGAGTTTATATGTCATTATGTTTGTAAGAGCCACTTGAAAACAAGTGGCTCTAGTTGTATTATGATATAAGTTTTAGTGGTTAGAAAAGTAAAGGATATGTAAAATGAGATTGGAGAGAATTATTATATGAAAGTGATAAACAAAAAACGTAGTATAGTTACGAATAAGCCACTGATATTGTATACAGCATTATTTTGGGTTGTTGCGCTTGTTCTTCATTGTGTATTTGAATTTAATGGAATGTCTTATGTGCAAAAAACGGATGGATATGCACAACATCTTCCTGTTCTTGCCTATATAGGAAATTATATTCGTGATTATATTCAACAGGTTATCAGTGGAAAGGGAATAATTCCACCAATGTTTGATACCAGTCTTCTTCAGGGGATGGATGTGGTTGGAACTTTGCATTACTATGGATTATTTGAACCATTGAATTGGATTTCAGCTATAGTTTCAACGGAATATGTGGAAAAGTTGTATGGTATTTTACTTTATGTGAGGCTTTATTTTACGGGTTTCAATTTTATTATATATGTAATGTATCTTAGAAAAAAGGTTGTTGTTTCCTCCTGGGTTTTTATGCTTGGAGGATTGATGTATGCATTTTGTGGGTATTGTATGTTTGTGGGATTTCGACATCCTTTTTTTACAACTGCTGCAGTTATGTTACCCTTGATTTTATATGGCGTAGAAAAATGTATTCAGGAAAATAAGGTATCAGTATTTCTTTGGAGTATTGCAGTATCTTGTATGATGAATTTTTATTTTGCTTATATTAATACAGCGCTTATGGCATTCTATGTTTTGGGACGTTTGTGTTGCGGTAAAGTAATCTCGTGGAAAGAGCGAATGAAATCTGTTATGAGGTTGATTGGTGCATATGTTTTGGCAGTTGGCATTTCGGCGTTTTCATTTATTCCGGCTGTTATGGTTTTCTTATCGAATTCAAGAGGTGCAGAAGCTGAAAATGATATTCGTAGTTTGATTGTATATCCGATAGAATATTATGCCAAAGTTTTATATTGTTATATTACCCCTTCAGGTGCAATCGGTTATTGGACTTGTCTGGGATTTGCTGTGATTGTAGTGCCATGTGTTGTGCTGATGTGGTGTCGTGTGATTCATAAAGAAAAAAGGGAACAACAAATTGTACAGGTGTTTATCGGTTTTATTGTATCTACGATTATGGTGTTGTTACCTGTTTTTGGTAAGGTTTTAAATGGTTTTGCATATATATCGAATCGTTGGACATATGGATATGCGTTGATGGTTGGCTTAGTAGTAGTCTATATGTTTCCGGAAGTGATTTCAGCCAGTAAGAAAGAGAAAATATGTATGGTGTCAGGTTGTTTGGCATCTGCAATATATATTTCGATTATACAATATTATTTGAATCATACTTTTAATATGCTTGATTATATAGCAACGATGATGATAATTGTTATAACAGCGGTGTTAATATACTTGGTTAATTCGAATATAACAAAAAAAGGTTCAATCATTAGAGGAATGATTGTTGTGACTATATTGTTAAATTTGATAATGAATATATATTTTGTTTTTGCACCTGAATATGGCGGATATGTAAAGGAATTTCTTAAGAATGGGACTGCAGTGGCCTATATTGAAAACCTTGGGACATCTTCCTGTGAGGAAATAGAAGAAGAAAGTTTTTATAGAGTAGACGGACATTGTAATATAGCTAATTCTGCATTGATGTTTGACTATAATAGTACAGGTGGTTATTATAGTGTTATTTCAGAAGATTTTTTGTCGTATTATCAGGACTTGGGTATTAGTGGTTTAGATCGCGCCTCTGTATTACAAGGATTTGACAGAAATCAAATATTGAATAGTTTGTCTAATACAAAATATATACAAACCAAACAAAAAAGAGAGGGAAAGCATCTTTACGGTTATCGATATGTAACTTCATCTGTTAATCAAAAAGGGAAAAAATATCATTTGTATGAAAATGAAAATTATATTCCTTTTGGGTATGTATATAATCAGAGTGTAGATACAGAGAAATTTTATCAATATAGCAAATTGGAGAGACAATTGTTATTAACAGAAGCCGTTGTGTTAGATGAAGCGCCAGAAAATTTACAAGTGGATGACTCAGCTTTAACATTGGTAAATAAGAAAGTATATAGCAATGTTTCTATCGATGGTGGTAAGGCTACGGTTGCTGATGAGATAAAGAAGGAGTTGCATATTAAAAAGAAGAAAAATTCTACTATTCTTAAGTTTAACAGTGAACCGGAATCATTGGTGTTTTTAGTCATTAATGGATTAAAAGGAATGGAAAATGAGCAATACAATTACAACCGTTCTTTTGCACATGTAAAGGTAGATAAGGTTAAGCACAAGTTTTTTATTGGTTCACCAGAGGATGTGGCATACATAGAGAAAGATTCAGTTGTAGTACCTTTAGGTTATTTTGAGGATGCATTGACAAAGTGTAGTTTGCATTTTGTAAGAAAGGGTATATACAGCTATGAGTCCATAAAAATTGTTAGTGTTCCGATAGATGTATATACAGAGAAGATTTCGAATCTTAAAACATGTGCATTACAAAATGCTGAAATTAGTAATAATACAATTAGTGGAAATGTTTCTATGAAAACACAAGGAGTAATGTTATTTTCTGTTCCGTATAGTAATGGATGGAAGGCTTATGTAGATGGTAAAGAAGTACAGATACAGAAGGCGAATCTTACATACATGGGACTTGTGTTGGAAGAAGGAGAACATGAGATTAAATTAAAATACTGTACTCCAGGAATGGTGCCCGGTATTATAATTAGTATTTTTTCTTTTATGATAAGCATGTTTTGGACTGTAAGAAAAGGTAAACATAGTGTTGAGTGCGAAGGTGAGAGGTGAAGCGTTATGATGACATATGAAGCAGTTGAAAAAATGAATAAGCTACATAAGACAAGTAAGAGTATGCTAATTTCATTAGGTATTGTATGGGGTGTTGGTATTGCAGGTATTATAATAAGTGCTATAGTAAGTGTTACGATTGATCCTGATTCAACCCTATTTGCGATCTTCTTTATATGGATCTTTTTCGGTACTGTATATGTAGCCTATGGAATACAACCAAAAGCAAAGGCTGCAGAGAGAGAAATGAGAAGTTTATATAAGGATACCTTTTTGAATGGAATATTTAATGAGTTTTTTGATAATGCAAAATATATGGCAGAATTTGGTTTTACACAGGGCAAGGTTGAAGAATTGGGTTTATATCAGTTGGGAAACCGTTTTGAATCAGAAGATCAACTGTCAGGTGAATATCAAGGTGTTCGCTTTGAACAATCGGATGTACATATTTGGAAACATACGGATTCCAATGGTTCGGGAAATGATTCGGACATTGACTATTTCAAAGGAAGAATGTTTGTATTTGATGTTCCGGTAAAGTATAGCCATTCTGTCAAGGTTTTTAGTAAAGTGCCGGTGGTTGCGAGATATGATTATCGTGTTTGCGAAAGTGCAACTAAACGTGTGGAGATGGAAAGTATGGAATTTAATAATGCATTTACTGTATATTCAGAAGATGCACACGATGCATTTTATATCCTGACTCCGGCTATGATGGAGAACTTGCTAAACATTTATCAAAAGTATTGTAGAGTGTCAGATTATAGTTATATTAACATTAGTTTTCATTTTAAAGACAGAAAACTATATTTTGCGATGGAATGTTCTACGAATGCGTTTGATCCGGGAGCTTTTCCGATTTCTTATCCGGAAGAAAAGAAAAAAATAAAGAAAGATATTCAAGTTATTATTGATTTGATTGAAAGTTTGGATTTAATTGATAAGGATGCGTTGACTGAAAGGGAAGAAGAACCGGTTGGTGATTTCGAGACATCTTCATGGATGCAGGAAGATTCAAGTAATGATATATTCGAGGAAGACAATCAAAAACCATATACAGGTGGATTGAAGTTGAAACTTTAAATAATAAACGGCGTGTTACGAGTAACGTAATATGCCGTTTTGTTTAATTTTATTCATTTACACAATGAAATCTATTCATATTTTCACTTTACAAAAAGAATTATAGCACCTATAATACCGAATAGTGTGCTGTGATTTTGGACAAACAAGGCAATGAAAGTTTTTAAGAGTTTCGCAATTGCTAGTATCATTATTGTGATGAAGAAATGAATTGTTCATAATAAACACAGAAAAGAATAGTGTGGATTATAAGAAGAATCCATAGAATGAAGGAGATTATATCGTGAAAAACACAGTAGAAATCAGATGGCATGGCCGTGGCGGTCAGGGTGCTAAGTCTGCAGCGCTGATGTTGGCGGATGCAGCATTTATGACAGGTAAATATGTACAGGGCTTTCCGGAATATGGTCCGGAACGAATGGGAGCACCAATTACAGCGTACAATCGAATCAGTGATACACAGATTCGAGTACACTCTAACATTTATAACCCGGATTATGTAGTGGTTGTGGATGAAACTTTGTTGGAAAGCGTTGATGTGACAAAGGGATTGAATCCGGATGGCGCAATTGTGATTAACACAACGAAGAGTGTGGAAGAAGTAAAGCCATTTTTGAAAGAGTATACAGGTGGCGTATATACGATTGATGCAAGAAGAATTTCGGAGGAAGCATTAGGTAAGTATTTCCCTAATTCACCGATGTTGGCAGCAATTGTTGCAATCAGTAAAGTAATGACAAAAGAAGAGTTTTTCCGTGAGATGGAAAGCTCATACAGACATAAATTTGCAAAGAAACCAGAGGTTATTGATGGTAACCTTAAGGCGTTACATATGGCATATGAGGAGGTGGAGTAAATGGCAGCAACTGATATTACAAAGATTACAGAAAAGAGTAATTGGCAGGATATTACATTAGGTAATCAAATATATGGTGCCGGAACCTCCAAATTATTCAAGACAGGTGAGTGGAGAACACAAACACCAGTATTTCACAGTGAGAAATGTAAGCAGTGCTTATTATGTGTACCAGTATGTCCGGATAGTTCGATTCCGGTATGTGACAGCAAGAGAGACGAATTTGATCTTGACCACTGCAAGGGTTGTGGAATTTGTGCAAAGGTTTGTCCTTTCGATGCAATTTCAATGAAGGAGGGACAATAAGATGGCAATTAGAGAACGTTTATCAGGAAATGAAGCCATTTCCTATGCAATTAAGCAGGTGAATCCGGATGTTATGCCTGCATTCCCAATCACTCCATCGACTGAAATTCCACAGTATGTGGCGAATTATATTGCAAACGGAGAAATGGATACAGAATTTATTCCGGTAGAAAGTGAGCACAGCTCTATGAGTGCTACGATTGGTGCGCAGGCGGCGGGAGCTCGTTCTTTGACAGCAACTTCTTCTTGTGGTCTTGCTTTGATGTGGGAAGAGTTATATGTGGCAGCTTCTAACCGTTTACCTTTAGCATTATGTCTGGTAAACAGAGCATTATCGGGTCCGATTAATATTAACTGTGACCATTCTGATTCTATGGGTGCCAGAGATACCGGTTTTATTCAGATTTATGCTGAGAACAATCAGGAAGTGTATGATAATTTTGTACAGGCTTACCGTATTGCAGAGCATAAGGATGTTATGCTTCCAATTATGATTTGTCAGGATGGTTTTATTACCAGTCATGCGGTAGAGAATATTGAGTTGTTAGAGGATGACAAGGTTAAAAATTTTGTGGGTGAGTATAATCCGGAGAATTACTTGTTAAATGCAGACCAGCCAATGGCGATGGGTCCATATGCAGTTTCCAACTATTACATGGAAACAAAGATGGCACAAAATACTGCCATGAACAATGCAAAGCAGGTTATATTAGATATTGGCAAAGAGTTTGGCGAGATGTCTGGAAGAGAGTATGGATTCTTTGAGGAATACCGTTTAGAGGATGCAGATTATGCAATGGTTATGATTGGTTCTGCAGCGGGAGCGACAAAGGATGCTATTGATAAGCTTCGCGAACAAGGCATGAAAGTTGGACTTTTGAAGCTTCGTGTGTTCCGTCCTTTCCCAGATGAGGAGATTGCGAATGCACTTAAGAACTGTAAAGTAGTTGCAATCATGGATAGAAGTGAGTGTTTCCGTGGTAAGGGTGGCCCGTTAGGTGCAGAAATTAAAGCTGCTCTTTATGATTATGCAAAGGATGTGAAAGCATTCAATCTTGTGTATGGATTAGGTGGACGTGACTTTACAGTAGAGGAAGCGGAACGTATTTATAATGATTTGGCAGCTTATGATAAAGACGGTACTGCATTTGAAGAATACCGTTATGTAGGACTAAGAGGATAAGGAGGCTTTCGGAGATGAGTTATAATTTTAAAGCAGAAATGAATAAACCGGAACGTTTGGCTCCTGGACATAGAATGTGTGCCGGTTGTGGTGGTACGATTACAGTTCGTGCAGTGCTTCGTGCATTGCATGAGGGAGATAAGGCTGTTATTGGTAATGCGACAGGATGTCTTGAGGTATCTACTTTTATGTACCCATATACAGCTTATGAAGACAGCTATATTCATAATGCATTTGAAAATGCAGGTGCAACGATGAGTGGTGTTGAGACTGCATATAATATTTTGAAGAAAAAAGGCAAGATTGATGACACATACAAGTTTATTACCTTCGGTGGTGATGGTGGTACTTATGATATTGGTTTTCAGTCATTATCCGGTGCGATGGAACGTAATCATGATATGGTATATGTATGTTATGATAATGGTGCATATATGAATACAGGTATTCAGCGTTCGTCTGCAACTCCTATGTATGCAGATACAACTACAACACCGGTTGGAACCGAATCCAATGGTAAGATGCAAAATCGTAAGGATCTGGCAGCAATTATTGCCGCTCATGATGTTCCTTATGTAGGTCAGTCTACATTACTTGGTAACTTTAAAGATTTGCATACGAAAGCGGAGAAGGCTATCTATACACCAGGTGCAGCATTCCTGAATGTGATGGCTCCATGTCCAAGAGGCTGGAGATATCCAACAGAGGATATTATGGAAATTTGTAAATTAGGTGTAGAAACTTGTTATTGGCCATTGTTTGAGGTGGAACATGGTAAGTGGATTCTTAACTATGAGCCAAAGAAGAAGCTTCCGATTGAGGATTTCTTACGTCCACAGGGAAGATTCAAGCATTTATTCAAGAAGGGAAATGAGCATTTGATTGAGCAGTTCCAGGCAGAGGTTGACAGACGTTGGGAAGAACTTCAGTTTAGATGTTCTAAGTATTAAGCTATGTAAACAGGGAGATTTTGTCTCCCTGTTTTTTATAATATAGGAAATACCTTTGAGAGGAATTTCCTATATCATAAAATGCTCCGCAAGGATCGCACTGCGGTGGAATAGAAGATGTTGCTTACGCAACCCACCGCAGGCGAAGAATGTCGCAAGCGACTATTTATTAGATAGGTTTAAAAGATGCAGAGAATTTCTGTCTTGCATCATCAATCTTATTCTGAGGTGCATCAGGAGTAGGATAGAAACCTCTCTCGTGCATAGAACAGAATACATCCTGTTGCATTGTGTGTTCCTCTGCCAATATATCTAACATTGTAGAACGAAGACCTTCGTGCACGCATTCGTTAGAACAGGTATTAAACAAATTGGTTGCATTTTTCTGGGTTGCTAAAGCATCACCTAAAATTTCTTTTTCTGTATACTGATTCATAGGAACCTCCTAACCTAAATGATTATATAATTTGTTAAAATGTGACTGATGTCTTCTTGACAATTCTTCCATTTCACTTCTTACGGTTGGGTCGCTGGCATGACCTGCTAACATTTGAAATTTCTTTACTAATAATTCTTCTTCACATAATAATTCGTTGAGTGAAGATAATTCTTTTTCTGATAAATTACTCATTTTCATACTCCTTTTTCTTGAAATAAAGTATTAGGCGTTTGCGAAACTTAAGCTGGTATAGTAATGCTTATACAAATTTAACACACCAACGCAGGACGTTTGCACTTGCCACAATGCGTAACGGTACTAAGTTCGACAATGTCTCACTAAGTACCGACGGATTGTGAAGCACCTGCTTATGGTATTGTTAAATTTGCACAAGACAATGACAGTTGTTGAGCGTTTCGCAAATTCCTAGATATAAAGTAGTGTTTCAAAAATTGAGAAAAATATACAATGAATGAGAATAAAATATGCTAGGCGCGAGATTGGAAATACGATATAATATAAAGGCTTATAATATAACGAAAGAATGTTTATTGTGGAGAAGAAAAATGTATTATTTCATTATGAATCCAAAGGCTTCGTCCGGTAAAGGAATGAAAGCATGGAAGACAATAGAAGGAATATTAAAGGAAGAGAATGTAGAGTATGAGTCGCATGTGTTAAAAAGCGCACAGGAAACTACGGAATTTGTTAGAAATCTAACTAGCAGGAAAGAATATATTACGGCGAAGGAATCGTTAGAGATGGTGGATTCGCCGGATAAAAGCGAATCGGATTGTCATATTGTTGTGCTGGGTGGTGATGGGACGATTAATGCAGTGTTGAATGGGATTGCAGATTTTGAACACACTGTACTTTCTTGTATTCGTACCGGTTCGGGTAATGATTTTGCTAGAAATGTAGGTGTTAAAAAAAATGTACGAAAGGCATTGCAACATTTATTGCATTCTACAGAACAATTATGTTTAGATTATGGTGAGGCGACGTACATAGCGGAAAATGGAACGAAAACTCGTCGATTTGCGATTAGTAACGGTGTGGGATATGATGCAGACATTTGCGAAGAGGTTGGAAGAAGTCGACTTAAAAAAATATTGAATTGGGCAAAATTAGGCAAGCTTGTATACGTTGCAATTGGTATCAAACAGATATTTACCAGAAAGAATTCCGGAGCAGTTGTTACATTGGATGATAAGAAACTGAAGATTTCCAGTTTGTTTTTTGTAGTAGGCATGATTCATGAAAAAGAAGGTGGCGGAGTTCCGTTTTGTCCCAATGCAGATGCCACAGATGGTTTGTTAGATGTGTGTCTGGTAAAACAAATGCCCAAATTGAAATTATTACTTGCTGTCATTATGGTGTACATGAAACAACATTATAGATTTCGCGACATTACAGCATATAGATGTAAGAGTATGAAGGTAGAGTTAGATACACCACAATGGTTTCATATGGATGGAGAAACCTCTGTAAAGATTCGAGAAATTCGATTGGAATGTCATTCGGGATTACGTTTTTATAAATAGTAGAATAGTTACGAATAATTGTTAAACAACAAGCATAGATTGAATGAAAAGAAATCAGTGGGTACATACTTTAAAAAGAGAATACAAAGCACATTTTTAAAGTAAGGGTGTGAACGTTATGAAAGATTTCTTTTTGTATCAAACAGAATTACCGACAGACACAGGTTTTGAAATGTTTGGAACATGTCATTTGCTTTGGTTGATAGGAATAGGAATTTTCTCATGGTGTATGGGAAGATTCTTTTCGTGTGCAGAAAAAATGAAGCAGGAATACATTCGAAAAATATTTGGTTTTTTGTTTCCGGGGATTGCTATTTTGCGAGAATTTGTATTAATTATAACGCAACATTTGGAACCGGATATGTATCCGTTTCATTTGTGTAATATGTCTTTGTGGGTAGCTACAATATATATATGGTGTAAAAATCGTTTTCTAGGTGTGGTATATGTATTACTGTGTTTGCCAGCTGCAATATTGGCATTATTTTTTCCGGGCTGGACAAGATATCCGTTTTGGACCTTTATGCATATTTATGATTTTGTGTTTCATGGATGCGTAGTGGTGTTTGGATGGATGCTGATATGCGCTAAGGAAATTATTCCGGCATGGAAAGAATTATGGAAACCGCTAGTGTTTGGAATAGTTGGATGTGTGATTATGCATTATGTAAACTTGCACATGGATACAAATTTTTGGTTTGTAAATAAACCATCGGGTGGATCTCCATTGTCATGGATATATAATACTTTGGGGGATGGAGGATATCAGATTGGTCATTTTCTTTTTTGTTCAATGGTGGTTGTTATGTGGCAATTTGTCATACACTTTTATATAAAATAGGTGTTTATGAAACTTAGGTTTATTTTGTAAAAGCAAATAACAGTTTTTGTGAGTTTCGCAAATGAGTGGTTCTAAGAATTGACGAAATTCCATATATATAAGCAAAATAAATGAAATAGGATTCGATATGTTGAATTATTTATGGGCTTTCATGATACTAATCGGTATTATTGTGGCAGCTTTTGAAGGCAATTTGGATGCGGTGTGTGAAGGACTAATCGCCTCTTCGAAGGAAGCGGTAGAATTGCTATTTGTGATGGCAGGTGTTGTCTGTATGTGGAATGGAATGTTGTATATTGCGAATAATTCAGGTTTGATTGATAGCTTAACAAAGAAAATGAAACCATTATTAAGAATTATTTTTCCTAATTTGCCACTAGAGCATAAAGCAGCATCTTACATTTGCGCTAATTTTATTGCTAATATTATGGGACTTGGTTGGGCTTGTACACCAACAGGTATTCAGGCAATGAAGGAATTAAAGCAGTTAGAAATTGAAAGAGGTAATAATCCGCAGATTGCCAGTAATGAAATGTGTACATTTTTATTGCTTAATATATCCTCTCTACAATTAATTCCGATTAATATGATTGCCTATCGCAGTCAGTATGGAAGTGTCGCTCCAATTGCAGTGGTTGGACCGGCACTTCTTGCTACATGTTGTACCACTATCCTTGCGTTTTTGATATGTAAAATAATGTGTAGAGTTAGTAATCACAAAACGGTTGGAAGGGGTAAAATAGAATGATAAAGATGCTTGATTTTTTGTCTGTTTGTATGATACCGCTTCTGATTTTTTGTATTGTCGGCAGTGGTGTTGTTAACAAGAGACCAGTGTTTGAGGATTTTACAGAAGGTGCTACGAATGGACTTAAAATTATCGTTGAGATTGCTCCGACTATCATTGGATTGATTGTGGCAGTAGGAGTGCTTAGAACTTCCGGAGCACTTGACTTGCTAAGTCAGTGGATGAAACCACTTGCAGACCTCTTTTCAATACCTGCTGAACTGTTACCATTAAGTATTGTGAAAATGTTTTCTGCTTCGGGTGCAAATGGTCTTTTATTTGATATTTTTAAAGAATATGGAACGGATTCAGTGATTGGATTTTCTGCTTCGGTCTTGCTTAGTTGTACGGAGACTTTATTCTACACAGTGTCTGTTTATTTTATGAGTGTAGGAATTGGAAAAACAAGATGGACTATACCGGTTGGTATTGTTATAGCGATTTTTAGTTTGTTTCTAAGTGTCTGGGTGGCTGGAAATAATATAAGATAAGGAAATTTTAAGAATTAGAAATCTTGCGTCTTTGTATAAGGTGTGCTATTCTAACTGTGTTGATTTGTACGATGGATTAACGCGATAAAGTGCTATCAATCCAATGTATTTGTAAAATGGATTGTGATTGTGCTAGAGAAATTAGGAGGATACCAATATGCAGGATAATTATGGAATTGATCAATATGTGAGAAGTATACCAGATTTTCCGGAACCGGGTATTATATTTAGAGATGTGACATCTATCATTCAGAATCCGGAAGGTTTGAAGGTGACAATTGACGGTCTGCTTGAGAGATTACAGGGTGTAGATTTTGATGTAGTATTAGGTCCGGAGTCTCGTGGTTTTATTTTCGGTATGCCTGTTGCGTATGCTTTGGAAAAAGGATTTGTTCCTGTGCGCAAGAAAGGTAAATTACCATGCGAAACGATTGAAAAGGAATATGAGTTGGAATATGGTACTGCTATAATAGAAATGCATAAAGATGCGATTAAACCGGGAGAGAAAGTTGTTATTGTGGACGATTTGATTGCAACTGGAGGAACCATAGAGGCTATTATTCAGATGGTGGAAAGTCTGGGTGGTGAAGTGGTTCGCATTCAGTTTGTTATGGAATTGGCTGGGTTGGACGGAAGAGAAAAGCTTTCCGGATATGAAGTGGATTCCTTGTTGGTATATGACGGGAAATAAGGAATTTTATGCAACTTATAGAGTAGATAGTATGTTATATGTATATATAGTATTACATACGATTTCGTGTGTAGAAAGAGGGAAATATGGATTATAGAAAATTGAATAAGAAAGCTATGACTTGTATGTACGTTAAGACCTGGATAGCTAGTATCATGTGGATTGTGATGTTTGTAGCATGCAATATTCTTTTGAAAGGTGAAATGCCGGATGTTGTAAGAGGAATTATCTATGGTGTAGTAATTTTGATTGTGATGTATTCGTTGATTGCACCAAAGATTCGCTATGAGAGATATCGCTTTTTGTTGACCGAAGAAGAGTTTGCTGTTCGTAAGGGTTTGATAGTAGTAAAGACAGAGATTGTTCCGATTGAGCGTCTTCATAAGATTGAAGTGTCAAGTGGACCGGTTTTTAGAGCGTTTGGTCTGAAAGAAATTAAGGTTACTACTGCAGGAGGTGAAATTAATGTATCTTATTTGGAAAATGAAGTTGCAGATAAGATTGCAGAACATTTGAAAATCCGAATCAATACCATTGCAGTAGAAGAGCGAACTGTGCAACAGGAAAACGAACTGTTTGGCAATGAACATCAGGAACTACAAGTGACGGATTTACAAGATGCACATATGGAGGGTGAACATGGAGCAGAATAAGTTTCGGTGCCATTTTACGGTCATTCTTGAGAATCTGGGTGGCGTTTTCTGGTTTGCGATTGTAATGTTGATTTCAGAAATGGATTCTACAGTAGAGTTGATTGGGTTGTTGTTGGAAGGAAAAGCTACTTTGTTAGAAGTACTGGCAGGAATTGGCATTGTTTTAGCTATTATAATGGCTGTACTCATTTATAATTGGATTGTTTGGGCGAAGACTTGGATTTCGGTTCAGGATGAGGCAATTGTAATTGAACGTAATTTGTTGAATCGTAAGGCTAATACCATTGGTATCAAGAATATTTCGAATATTAATATGGAACAGAATATTTTTGAACGTATTGTTGGCACATATAAGATTAAACTGGATACGAATTCTGCTACAACAGCAGACAAGACAGATGTGAAAATTGTCTTGTCGAAGAATATGGCGGAGCAATTCAAACAGCAAGTCATGCTTCGAATGAATGAAGAATGTGAAGAGGTTTTGGATGAAAAGGTTGAGTATGATGTAGAATATAAGGCAAAGGATATTATAATGCATTGTATTTATACAGCGAATCCGATTAGTGTGATTTTTATCATTGCTTTTTTGGTCGGATGTATTATTGCATTGAATTCTATTAATACAGGAGCGGCGGTTTTAGATGGTATTATTAATATATTAGGTAGTGTGATTGCGATTGTATTTGTTATGGGATCGGTATTGCATTCCTTAATCCGTGACTTTTTTGTATATTACAATTTTAAAGCAAGAAGAAAAGAGAATAAGATATATTTGACACACGGTTTTTTCAAGAAAAGACAATATACCATTGCAGTTGACAAGGTTAATGCCGTAGAGATGGTTTCACCTATTTTTTCCCGAATACTTGGTAGACAATATGTAAAGGTTGTATGTATCGGTGTGGGTGATGAAGAGAATGAAAATGCGATGTTGTTATTATCAGAAAAAACAGATCATATGAAAGAAAAGCTTTCTTTATTACTGCCAGAGTTTGTGATAGCAGAACCTGATATTATCAAGCGCGAAAAGAAATCCGTGTGGAGTACAATACCGGGAGCAATTTTTGTTTTTGGAATCTGTATTACAACTTTGGTTATGATTAATGCTTTTAATGAGATAGAAATCGAAGAAATGTGGATTCGTATTTTAATTGCAACTTTATTGGTAGGGATTCCTGTATTATATATAGTATCTCAAATATTGAATTTCAAAACATGCGGAATCGGATTAGGGGAAGATGTTTTGCTTTTGGTGCAAGGGAGTTATTCAAAGACAAGCACATGGATTCCTTATTCGAAAATTCAGGAATTGGAATATTCACAAGGGCCGATTCTGAGGCGTTTTGGTTTGGCTAAGGGTACTATTTACATTTTAGCATCTATGATTGATTCTATTAATCCGACATCCTATTTTAAGTTAGAGGTGTTTGAGGCAATTCATCAAAGGATGCTGTTAAGAAAAGGTAAGAAATAAAGGAGGATGTAGTATGGGAGCAGTATTATGTTGGCTGCTGATGGCAGCAATCTTTATTGTAATTGAATTAGTTACACTTGGACTTACCACAATATGGTTTGCCGGTGGTGCATTTGTTGCAGCAGTTGCAGCTGCATTAGGGGCTGACTTGGTGATTCAGGTTATTTTATTCTTAGTTGTGTCAATTGTGTTGTTGGTGTTAACAAGACCAATTGCTGTAAAGCATTTGGATGCTAACATTGAAAAAACCAATTCGGAAGCATTAATCGGTCAGACGGCAGTTGTAATTCAAGAGATTAATAATCTTGATGGTGTCGGTCAGGCGAAAGTTAATGGTATGGAATGGACGGCGAGAGCTAAGAAGGAAGATGAGATCATTCCGGTTGGTACGAATGTTACTATTGTGGAGATTTCTGGTGTGAAACTAATTGTAGAAACTGAAAAAGATGTTACGACAGAAGTGGCATCAGATAAAAAAGAGGCATAAAAGAAGGGAGATTTATTATGTTAGGAGCAGGATTAGGAGCAGCTTTTTTGATTTTTTTAGTATTTATTTTGGTAGTGGTTGTGTTGAGTTGTATTCGTATCGTTCCTCAAGCTTATGCTTATGTAGTAGAAAGTCTTGGAACATATAAGTGTACATGGTCAGCAGGTTTACATTTCAAAATACCGATTATTGATAAGGTTGCCAGAAGAGTTACTATGAAGGAACAGGTTGTTGATTTCGCACCACAACCGGTTATTACAAAGGATAATGTAACAATGCGTATTGATACAGTAGTATTCTTCCAGATTACAGATCCAAAGTTATTCTGTTACGGTGTTGAGAATCCGATTATGGCGATTGAGAATTTGACAGCAACAACACTTCGTAATATCATCGGTGATTTGGAATTGGATGAGACACTTACATCAAGAGAGACCATCAATACTAAGATGAGAGCAACTCTTGACGTTGCAACAGACCCATGGGGTATTAAGGTTAACCGTGTAGAGCTTAAGAACATTATTCCACCGGCTGCCATCCAGGATGCGATGGAGAAGCAGATGAAGGCTGAACGTGAGAGACGTGAGCAGATTTTGATTGCAGAAGGTGAGAAGAAATCGGCTGTCTTACGTGCAGAAGGTCATAAAGAGTCTATGATTTTACAGGCTGAGGCAGAAAAACAGTCAGCAATTTTACGTGCGGAAGCTAAGAAAGAAGCAACTATTCGTGAAGCGGAAGGTCAGGCAGAAGCGATTCTTGCAATCCAGAAGGCGAATGCAGATGGTATTGCTTTGTTGAATCAGTCGGCACCATCCAATGAAGTAATTCAGTTGAAGAGTTTAGAAGCATTTGCTAAGGCTGCAGATGGTCAGGCTACGAAGATTATTATTCCGTCTGAGATTCAAGGTCTTGCAGGTCTTGCAAAATCTGTTACAGAAGTTGCAAAGGATAAGTAAATCAGAGAAAAGGAAGAAAACGGCTTTGGTCGTTTTCTTTTTTTCTTCTTTTGTTTGTAGTATAGACGAAAATGCAAGAATCTTATATAATGTATTTTGGATTAAAATTTTGGAATGGTTCAGAATGAAGCATTGTCAAGTGAAACAATGAATAGTTACAGTTTTGTTGCTATAGATTAAAACGGAGGATTCTTATGATAAAGTGGAAGATAGAGAAAAAATATTTTTGGTTTGGCTTAATTGCTTTGTTGGTTACCGTGTTGGCTATATTGTTCAGTCATATGTTAGAAAATCAAAGCAGATTTGAAGAGTGGAAAACAGTAGTGAATCACGCATTGTTTCCGATTATAGCCGGAAGCATATTAGCATATTTGTTGAATCCAATCTTGAATTTCTTTGAAAGGACAATGTTTAAACCACTTGGTGGTAAGTTGTTTAAGAAAAATCAAAAGAAACAGAATAAATTTTCCAGAACTTGTGGCATAACCTGTACTTTGATTGTGTTTTTTGTGGTTTTAGTAGGTGGTGTATATATGGTTGCCCCACAGATATATCAGTCTATTCTTAAGATTGTGACAGAGGCTCCGACCTATTATCAAAATGCAAATGCATGGATTGAAGATGTCAGTAAAGATAATCCGGAACTTGGTCAGTATTTAGTTCCGGTGTTGGATCGTATTTACAATCAGGTGTTGGCGTATTTGAATGAAAGTATTTTGCCTAATATAGATAAGATTGTAGCAAGTATTACTTCCGGAATTGTTGGAGGAGTAAAGATGCTACTAAATGTAGTTGTTGCAGTGATTGTTTCGATTTATGTAATGGCAGAAAAAGAGATTTTGATTTCGGTTGGTAAGAAGCTGACGTATAGTTTGTTTACGCGTAAGAATGCAAATGCAATTGTGCGAGGTGTTCGTTATGCGGATCAGGTATTTGGTGGATTTATCAATGGTAAGATTATCGATTCCTTTATTATTGGTGCCTTGTGCTACATTTTTATGGTTATTGTGGATTTCCATTATCCGGTACTGATTAGTATGATTATCGGCGTGACGAATGTAATTCCGTATTTTGGACCATTTATTGGAGCAATTCCAAGTATTCTGATTCTTTTGATGATGGATTTCAAGCAAGGACTTATATTTGCGGTATTTGTACTGATTTTACAACAGTGTGATGGTAATATTATCGGCCCTTTGATTCTTGGTGACCGTTTGAAGATTTCCAGTATGTGGATTTTATTTGCCATCCTAGTGGGTGGTGGTTTCTTTGGTATACCGGGTATGATTCTTGGTGCACCATGTTTTGCGTGTATATACGCTATGGTAAGTACGTTTTGTAAGGTGAAATTGGAAAGTAAGAATTTGCCATTGCAGACATCAGAGTACTATAACATAGATCAGGTGGTGGATGATAAGATTGTTCGATTCGAACCAGATGCAATAAGTGGAAGTAAGAAGGATATAGAAAAAGAAACTGTAGATAATGATAAGAATAACGAGAGTTAAGAATCAGAGCATTTATATTATTTATATATAAATATAGGTACAGAGAAGTCTGTACCTATATCAACACTTATACAAAACGATTTAGCTCTTGATTATACGAATAATCAATGGAAGAGAGCTTGGAGGTAATATCCTCAACATTTAATTCTAAGTCATCACACAGAAGCTGAAGGTTAGAATAATCATCTCGAAGCTTTGTGTTAATGTAGCTTAGTAGCATCATAGGATCGTTGGGTATGTTTGCCATATGAAATCTCCTTAATTAAATGAATATAGGTGTTTGCGAAACTCAAGTTTGTGTTGTAATGCTTGTGCAAATTTAACAGACCAACGCAGGACGTTTGCACTTGTCAAACTTACACAAGCCAATGACGGTTTTTGTGAGTTTCGCAATTACCTAATGATATAGTCATATTTAATATAATAGAGAGGTAAATGTCAAGAGATACTTTAATGAATAGAAAGAGAGGAACAAAAAATGGAAAAATTTGAAGGTTATACATATGTGGATGGTGGTGTGTGTGCTGCCAAAGGATTTCAGGCAAATGGTTTGAACTGTGGATTGAATTCGGACAAGAACAAAAATGATTTAGGATTAGTAGTAAGTGATGTGATGTGTAATACTGCGGCGGTATATACTACGAATAAAGTAAAAGGCGCCCCGATTGTTGTGACACAGAAACATCTTGAGGCAACTGGCGGTAAAGCTAAAGCAGTGATTGTTAACTCTAAGAATGCCAACACCTGTAATGCGGATGGAGAAGAGAAAGCAGAGAGAATGGCAGAACTTACAGCTAAACAGTTGGGTATATTAGCAGATGAAGTAGTAGTAGCTTCTACAGGTGTTATCGGACAGACACTTCCGATAGAACCGATTGAAAGCCATATGGAAGAACTTGCAAAGGGGCTTTCTTATGATGGAAATGCGAAGGCGACCAATGCGATTATGACAACGGATACTGTTCCGAAGGAGGTTGCGGTAACATTTGAAGTGGACGGAATTACCTGTACATTAGGAGGTATGGCAAAGGGTAGTGGAATGATTCATCCGAATATGGCAACTACACTTAATTTTGTAACAACGGATGTTGCAATTTCAACAGATTTAATTCAGAAGGCACTTACAGAAGTAGCTAAGATTACATATAACTGTTTAAGCGTAGACGGAGACACTTCTACCAATGACATGGTTTGTGTTATGGCAAATGGATTAGCTGGTAATGCAGAGATTACTAAGGAAAATAAGGATTATGAAACATTTAAGCAGGCATTATATATTGTCATGATGAATATGACCAGAATGCTCGCAAAAGATGGTGAGGGTGCAACTAAATTGATTACTTGTGTTTGTGCAGGGGCACCGGATCTTGATACCGGTATTATTATTGCAAAAAGCGTAATATGTTCACCTCTTGTAAAATGTGCTATGTACGGAGCAGATGCAAACTGTGGACGTATCATGTGTGCAATGGGTTATGCAAAGACAGATTGTTGTGTAACAAAAGCAGATGTATATTATATTTCAGCAGCAGGAAAAATTCTTGTTTGTGAGAATGGTAACGGGCTTTCATTTGATGAGGATTTGGCAAAGAAAATTCTTATGGAGGACGAAATTGAAATCTATGTTGATTTGCATCAAGGAGATGTGAAGGCTACTGCTTGGGGATGTGATTTAACATACGATTATGTAAAGATTAACGGAGATTATAGATCATAATAGACAAATACTTTCATGGTGTGTATTGATTTATGATATACATCATGGAAGTTTCTGGTTTTATGATATAGATTATTACATTAGCAGCAAGTTCGCTTGGGCTTGGAAATGTGATTTGTGGTTTGGCAAGACTTGTGTTTGACACCGCAAAAGGCGAAGAATTCAAGGCTAAGATTATTCCGGAAGGGTATGAATTTGGCGTGGCTGTTCTGGTAGGGTATCCTACAGAAAAAGAAGGGGAGCCACATAAGGCAGATGTAACAAAGATTCAGTATATTGGATAGGAAAGGCATAATTTGACTATAATTTATTAGATGAATATAGAGAAATAAGGAGTTAATAAAGATGGCAGTATTATCAGAATTAGAACCAAAGAGAGTGTTTCATTATTTTGAAGAGATATGTGGAATTCCGCATGGTTCTTATAATGAGAAAGAAATAAGTGATTATTTGGTGGCTTTTGCGAAGGAACATGGATTGGAATACTATCAGGATGAACTATATAACGTAGTAATGTTGATTCCTGCAAGTGAAGGTTATGAGAATGAGGAACCTATTATTTTACAGGGCCACATGGATATGGTTTGTGAAAAGAAGCCGGATGCTGATATTGATATGGAAAAAGAAGGGCTTCGTCTTGATGTGGATGGAGACTATGTATATGCCAAAGACACTACTTTGGGTGGAGATGACGGTATTGCGATTGCTTATATGCTTGCAATTGCAGAGGATAGTACAATCCCTCACCCACCACTAGAGTATATTATTACTGTATCAGAAGAAGTAGGCATGGACGGTGCAGCCGGTGTGGATTTATCCATGCTAAAAGGAAATCGTATGTTAAACATCGATTCAGAAGAGGAAGGTATTTTCCTTACCAGTTGTGCAGGTGGAGTAGCTGCTCATGTATCGATTCCGGTTGTTTGGGAAACTTCTGCCGATTTGAATTGGTATGAAGTGACAGTCTCCGGATTGCAAGGGGGACATTCCGGTGTAGAGATTAACAAAGAAAGAGCGAATTCCAACAAAGTGATAAGTAGAGCCTTGTACGAACTAAAGAATAAGATTCCTTATAAGCTACATGCATTAGAAGGTGGTGCAAAGGACAATGCCATTCCGTTATATGCATCAGCTACAATTGGTATGGATAAGAAATATGAATCAGATGCAATGACATTAGCTCAGGAATTAGATAAGATATTAAAGGCAGAATATGCAATATCAGATGCGGGAATTCAGTTATCATTGATTGATAGTAATGAGAAAGCAGATAATAAGCTTACTTTAGATGATGAAAGCTTGGAGAAGGTGATTAGCTTTTTGATGTCAGTGCCAAATGGAATACAGGCTATGAGTATGTCAGTACCTGGTTTGGTTGAAACCTCTTTGAATATGGGTATTTTGAGGTTGAAAGAGGAAGGTTTATTTACACAGCATGCAGTACGAAGTAGTGTGACAACCAAGAAATGTTACGTGGCAAATCAGATGAAAGCACTTGCAAAATCACTAGGTGGTAAAGTGGTATGTAAGGGAGAATATCCGGCTTGGGAATATAAGCAGGAATCGGTTGTACGTGACAGAGTAGTAGCACTTTATCGAGAAATGTATGGTAAAGAACCGGTAATGGAAGGAATTCATGCAGGTCTTGAATGTGGTTTGTTGGCAGATAAGATTAAGGATTTGGATTGTATATCAATGGGTCCGGATATTTTGGATATTCACACTCCGGCTGAACGCTTATCCATCTCATCTACTAAGAGAGTGTATGAATTTTTACTGGCATTTTTACAACAAAAATAAAGATTGCAGGGTGAAATTATAGTAATAGAGTGATTGTCTGTGATGGAGTAAAACGATATCAAAGATGACAATTCGACAGGAGGAAAAATGTATGCGTATTGGAATGGGATATGATGTTCATAAGTTGGTAGAAGGAAGAAAGTTAATTATAGGTGGCGTGAATGTCCCTTACGAAAAGGGATTGTTGGGACATTCGGATGCAGATGTGTTGACTCATGCGATTATGGATGCATTGTTAGGTGCTGCGGCACTTGGAGATATTGGCAGACACTTTCCTGATACGGATGAGAGATTTAAGGGTGCAGATAGCATTGAGTTGTTGCGTCATGTAAAGAAATTATTGGATGAGAATATGTATGTGATAGGCAATGTGGATGCAACTATTATTGCACAAAAACCGAAGCTTGCACCATTTATTCCTGATATGGTAACAACGATTGCGGAAGCTTTAGGTGTATCAGAGAATCAGGTGAATATCAAGGCGACTACCGAAGAAGGTATGGGATTTACCGGAACTGGTGATGGTATGAGCGCTCAGGCAATTTGTTTGTTGGAGACAGTAGGAAATTATGACTATAATGTAATGGATGAAGGAAACAGCAAGTGTGGAGGCTGTAGCGGATGTCCGAAAGCATAGGAAGTCGGAATGTGTATGTCATCGAATGGTAAAGGAGCATTTGTTTGAAAGAGCATAGTTGTCAGGAACAGATTCATATATTAACTGAATATTCGCAAAAGATTCAGTGGGAAAAAGAACTGCGTTTTCTTTGGAAATCCTGTTTTGGAGACCCGCAGTATTATGAAGATTTCTATTTTGATAAGGTGTATGCTGATAATAAGGTGTATGCAATCAAAGATAAAGGTATGATTCATTTGAATTTCTATCGATGTAAGGTGATGGGAAAGGATGTGGAGTTGCCTTATATTGTTGGTGTAGCAACGAATGAGAATTGCAGAAGACAAGGTATTATGCGAAGTTTGTTGGAACAGGTTCTTTTTGATTTGAATGAACAGCGAGTACCGTTTGCGTATCTTATGCCTGCAAATGAAGAATATTATAAACCTTTTGGTTTTCAAAGTGTTAGCGAAAAGGCAGAGTGTGAAATTTGGATGAAAGATGCAGAACGCACAAGTCGTTTTCGATATTTGTCTTATGAAGAATTCAAAAAACTATCATCGAAAGTTCAAGCACAGTTGAGGGAAGAAATAAATCAGTGGTTGGAGCAGCGATATGATGTCTATGCAGTACATGACGAAGCATATTACGAGTTATTGTATGCAGAAAAGAAATGTCAAAATGGTAATGTGGTGTTTTGCTTTGATGGTGTTGTGGATGTGAAGAGTTTATACGGAATGTTTGCTTATGCAATGGATGGTAATATTCCATATGTGGAACAGATGGTATTGAAAGAGAAAGATGCACAAGATTTACCAAGAATGGCTGGATTAATTGCTTCTTTTTTTGCGGAATGCGACAGCGTAAAGTTAGTACAATCATACCCGTATATGTTTCGGATTATAAACAGAAATGCATTTGTTGAGTTGTTTGAAGAGAAGTGTTCAGACGTAGCTGGTTTTGCAATTACAGATAGTATGACTTGTGATGAAATGATAGAGCATTTATTCATAGGGAAAGATAGCGTTTATTTTGCGGAAATTGTGTGAGAGAAAAATAGATATTATTGATATGTATGGCTTGCTCTAATACTATGTAATATCTTGACAAAATAAATGCATAAAAATATACTAAGGAAAGGCGTTTAGGGCTGTTTGAGATAGAATAGGAAGAACAAACGCAGGAAGGAATGTAGGATATGAAGATTTATAATACAATGACAAGAAAGAAAGAGGAATTTGTGCCGATTCGTGAGAATAAGGTAGGTATTTATGTGTGTGGACCTACTGTGTATGATTACATCCATATGGGTAATGCACGTCCGATGATTGTATTTGATACACTTAGAAGATATTTATTGTATAAGGGTTATGATGTGAATTTTGTATCTAACTTTACAGATGTGGATGATAAAATTATCAAACGTGCGATTGAAGAAGGCGTTACATCTTCTGAGATTTCTGAGAGATATATTGAAGAAGTTAAGAAAGATATGCAGGATTTGAATGTTATGGAAGCAACGACACATCCAAAGGCAACAGAAGAGATTCCGGATATGATTGCAATGATTGAAACTTTGATTGAAAAAGGCCATGCTTACGAAGTAAATGGTACCGTATATTTCCGTACAAGAAGCTTTAAGGATTATGGTAAGCTTTCAAAGAAGAATATTGATGATTTGGAAGCGGGACATAGAGATGAAAAGCATGCACTCAAGGTATCCGGTGAAGGCGAGAAGGAAGATTTCCTTGACTTTGTTCTTTGGAAACCAAAGAAAGAGGGAGAGCCTTCTTGGGAGTCTCCATGGGGTGATGGTAGACCCGGTTGGCATTTGGAGTGTTCTGTAATGTCGAAGAAATACATTGGAGATATTATTGATATTCATGCAGGTGGCGAGGACTTGATTTTCCCACACCATGAAAATGAGATTGCACAGAGTGAAGCTGCCAATGAAGTAGAATTTGCAAGATATTGGATGCACAATGGATTCCTTAAGATTGATGGAGAGAAGATGTCTAAGTCGTTGGGTAACTTCTTTACAATTCGCGATATTGGGAAGAAATATCCATTGCAGGTGATTCGCTTCTTCATTTTAAGTGCACATTATAGAAGTCCACTTAATTTTGCGGATACGCTAGTTGATTCATCAAAGGCTTCGCTAGACCGTATTTTAACGGCAATTGGTAGATTGGAAGATTCTTTGGCTGTTGCTACAGATAGAGAATTGACAGAAGATGAGAAGGAAGTTCAGACAAAGCTTGCAGATTATGTTACAAAGTATGAGAATGCCATGGAAGATGATTTGAACACCGCAGATGCAATTTCTGTTATTTTTGAGATGGTTAAGCTTACCAACTCATCTATTACATCGGATACAGCTAAATCTTTGGTTGAGGAAGCATTTATGACGATTGGAAAGCTTTGTGACATTTTAGGTATTATCACGAAAGTGGAAACAGAGATTTTGGATAGTGATATTGAAGCATTGATTGAAGAACGTCAGGCTGCAAGAAAAGCAAAGAACTTTGCCAGAGCAGACGAAATCCGTGATACATTAGCAGCCCAGGGAATTATCTTAGAGGATACAAGAGAAGGTGTGAAATGGAAAAGAGCATAAGCTGTTTTTCCTATGACGAATAGAAAGTGATAAAACATATGGAACAAGAAAGAGACGATAGTTTCGAATATTTTAAAGAAAGTTTTCAGATACAGCATGGAAGTCCGGAGAGTTATTCACCTTTAGCACTTGCTTACATTGGTGACAGCATTTTTGATGTTATGGTAAGAACCATAGAAGTGAGCAAGGTGAATAAGCAGGCAAATAAGTATCACAGAGAAGTCAGTAAGATTGTTTGTGCACCGGCTCAGGCAAAGATGATACTGGCAATTTTGGAAAATTTAACAGAGGAAGAGGTAGCGGTATACAAAAGAGGTCGTAATGCCAATTCCTATACTAAGGCAAAAAATGCATCGAGAACAGACTATCGCAATGCAACCGGTTTTGAAGCGTTGATTGGATATTTGTATCTGAAAGAAGATTTTATACGTCTTACAGATGTAGTGAAGATGGGACTTGCGGTGTTAGACAGTGATTGAATTAAGGATATATAAGTTGTTACAAGGAGAATCAATATGAGATACGAGGAATATACAATAGAAGGTAGAAATGCAGTAACAGAAGCATTTCGTTCCGGCAAGACAATTGACAAATTATATGTATTAGATGGTTGTCATGACGGTGCGGTGAATACCATTAAGTCTTTGGCAAGAAAACAGGATGCTATTATTAATTATGTGACCAAAGAGCGTTTGGATCAAATGTCATCCACCGGAAAACATCAGGGTGTGATTGCTATGGCTGCAGCTTATGAGTATGCGGAGGTAGAGGATATCTTAGAAGCTGCAAGAGCGAAAGATGAGGCACCGTTTATTTTTATCTTGGATGAGTTGGAAGATCCGCATAACCTAGGAGCAATTATTCGTACCGCTAATCTTTGCGGTGCACATGGTGTGATTATTCCAAAGCGAAGAGCGGCAGGTCTTACTGCAACGGTTGTGAAGGCTTCTGCAGGAGCAATTAATTATACACCGGTTGCGAAGGTTACCAATATTGCAAAGACCATTGAAGAGTTAAAGGAACAAGGCATGTGGTTTGTATGCGCAGATATGGACGGAGAAGTGATGTATCGTCATAATCTTACCGGACCAATTGGTTTGGTTATCGGTAATGAAGGGAATGGCGTTAGCCGTTTGGTGAAAGAGAAGTGCGATTATGTGGCTTCCATTCCAATGAAGGGTGATATTGATTCCTTGAATGCGTCTGTAGCGGCAGGTGTGTTGGCGTATGAGATTGTGAGACAGAGATTACAGGCAAAATGATATGTAACTGTTGAGAGCCAGGCAGATTCGAATGTGGTTCTGAATAGTTACGGTAATTTTAAAATTATACTTTACAATAATACAATTTTTTGATATTATAGACAAGTCGCAAAGACAAGCTGGCGTGGCACAGTCGGTAGCGCACCTCATTGGTAGTGAGGAGGTCACGGGTTCGATTCCCGTCGCTAGCTTTGAACTGAAAGTCAGAAACCTTTGATAATCAAAGGCTTCTGGCTTATTTTTTTGTCTGCTTTTACGGTTAAGGGGGAAAAAAGGGGGAATTTTAGAAAATTGATATCTCTTTTATTTGTGAGTTTTCCTTTTCTCTCAGTTTTTCGATGACATGTAGATAGATTTCTCTGGTAACCTTGCTATTTGCGTGTCCTAATCTTCTGGATATTGCTTCGATACTCATACCATTTGCCATTAGCATAGAAGCATGGGTATGTCTAAGGGTATGAGGTGTTATGGCACGTTTAATTGATTTTTTGGAGTGACGTTTTAAGAACATACGATAATTGTCATAATCCACATATGAATTATGGTATGGGAAATACAAAGTGTTCTTTATTTTGTTTAGCTGTTTGTATGCTTCATAATTTTGTAGCAGAGATAGCAATTCATCCTGGATATAAATATCACGTACCGACCAACTATTTTTTGGAGTAGTTACGATGCCGTTGTTAATATCATAATTGAGATGAATATGTATGATTCTATTCTTTAAATCAATATCCTCGTTGGTAAGTGCTATCATCTCACCAATACGCATACCAGTTAAAATTAAAAATTTTGTCACATAAAGCCATAATGGATGATTTGCTTTTTCTATTGAGTTGATTAGTGATTTCATTTCATCTTCTTCTAGATATTTGTCTGTAACTCTTTCGTGGGGGGTGTCATCTTTGAATAACTCTACTTTAGCGAGATAAGAAATGTTGTCAATATAATCATTCTTGTATCCCCAACGTAACAAGGCTTTCAGACGTTTAAGCAGTTCGTTTAGCGTATGGTTGCTACGATTGGTTTCTAGTAACTTTTCTCGAATATAACGAGCATTGATTTTTTCAACGAGTATATTTTCGCCAAGAATACCTTTGAGAGTGTTACAGCAACTCAAATTACGCTTATATGTCGATAATTTGACCGTTTTATGCTGATAGGCAGTATATTTATCGATTAGTTCTTTAAACGTTAAATTTGAGTGTTTTTCGCAAGCTAAAATGGCAGTCTTCTTTTCACGTAGAATATCTTGTGCAATTCGTTGATATTTTGGTGTTCCTTTTTCTAAAGTGACAGATATTTTTTGAAATTTACCTGTCATAGGGTTTTTGAATTCTTCGACAAATTTTACCTTGCCGTTTTTTAATTGTTCAGTCCACATAATTAAGCTCCTTTCTGGATAAATTGATTAATTAAAGGTATAAGAAATAAACCTATACAGAAAAGGTGCTTATGTGCTACAATTATCTTGCTTAGGGATATTGTATAAGCACCTTGCTGTACGGTATCAGTAGCCCCGGATATGAACTGGGGCTATATTTGATTAATGCTGTTTGTAGTAATTTTCGATTGCTGTTAAACATATGTTTTCGAGTGTGTTATGTAATTCGTTGATATAGGTGTTTTCAATCAAAATAGATGAAGTTATATCTGTTTTTTGTAAATGAACTGAATCTGTACTCATTATTAACTGATAATCGGTATTATTTAATAGGTGCTGGATGCAACCGAGTTGAGTTAGAGTAATATTCTCTTTTGTATCACTCATGCCGGTTAGGTATTCCTCTGTTGTGTTGAGCGCATGAGCGATTAGCGATAATAATTTGGTATCAACTGAAGCATTATCACGCCTGATGATGGAATAGAGGGTGTTGTGTGAAATGCCTGTTTCACGTTCCAGCCAGCGTACATTTCGTTTTTGTTCTGTCAACAGTTCTTGGATTTTGAAACCAATTGCCATATGTGTTCACCTCCTCATAGATATTATATCATGAATCAAATCTTATGCAAACAAAATGTGTGCGTATTTTGTTTGCATAAGACAATAAATGTAGAGATTACTCGTCAACATCGTATTCTAAAGATAATACTTCTGCTTGATAAATGTCTGCAATCGCTTTCATTAAAGAAGGTGGAAGTAGTTGTTCGGTTGCATCACGAGCGACAATGGCTTCGTACATATTTTTGAAATTGTTACGTTCGATAGATATATTTTGTGACATGCAAATATTATTGTACCCGATTCTTCTGACACAAGACCTTGTTCTCTCATCAAGGGCTTCAAGTGCTTCTACTGGTTGGTATGTTCCATATTGTCGAACGGTTAATAAGACACTTTCCCATGCCTCTGACCAGTCAGGAATAGACTGCTTGCAAATTGAAGCGGTAGTAGCACGGATGTCTGCAATAGTAGGAGCCCATTTGTTGGTTGAGACCCATTTCCTTAAGGCTGTTTCAGCAACGGAATAATGAATGTCTTGCAACTCGCGATACCATAACGATATCGCTTGCTCATTTGGAAATAAATTTTCTTTTACGTAATATGTGCGAATAGCAGCTATAAATAATTTAAATTCTTCTGTTGTCATTTTAAATCTCTCCTTTTCCCCAATCACGAATCATATCATATGATTCCTGTAATTCGTCTGCTTTTGTTTTCTTTTGATAAACTGGTTTCGTTGTATCTGGTATAGGGTTATCATTCTTTGACCAACGACGGATTGTTGCAAAGTGACTTTTGTACTTTTTCCCCTTGCTAGCCATATAGGATGATAAATTTTCGATTAACTCTTCCCAATTTTGGAATTCATCCTGCAATTGCATCAGTTCTTCGTCGGTTAAGAGTACATTGTTGTATTCGCCATATTTCTGTTTCTTGATTTGAGTGCTAGGGTGTGGTGTTGAATCGTCAGATTCAGAAATATCCTCTCCTTCACTATTCTTATTTAAACTATCCTCTTCTAGACTAGATTGCGTATCCAAATTGTTTACAGATTGTATACATTCTGAAGATGAATTGTTATCAATAAATACATACGCTTTGTTTTTATCTTGTGAAAGCATACTTTTTTCGGTTTTGCAATTCGTTTCGTGGTATCTGTCCTTTTGAATAGTGTTGTGGATGTTCCAATGTTTGATCACAACAATGCCTGATTCAAAAGAATAGATGAATTCGTTTTCAATTAATACATTCATATCTTCTTCATTACAGGCACATGTCCGCATGATTGCTCGTGGTTTGTTAATGAATCCATCGTCATCTGCATTTAAGGCAAGATGAAAGTATAGTAATTGAGCAGTTTTGAGCATATCCAGAAAGGTATCACTATCAATTATAGTTTTTGCAAACATTCTACGTTCCGCCATAAGTTATTCCTCCGTTTCTTTAATAGACTTATCTCCATACCAACCAATAGCATGAGCCCATTGGTATGGGTTAAATGCAGGTACATATTTTCTTGTTGTCTCATCTGATAGAAGACTTCGGTATTTTAAATAATCTAGCATACAAAGGACGTTGATTAGTACAATACCACCGTCTTTTATTACTGATGTTTCACCATAGCGACCGTTAAAAGTCTCTAACTCTCGTTTTCTTGCGGAAATAGTTGAGGTTGATAAATTCAAGTAATCGGCTAAATCCTGTACGGATAAGTAAGGTGTTGCTGAAATGTAATTTAAATAAGAGATGGATAAAGGTAATGAGTCTATACATACATCCTGTATGTCAATATCAAGTATGTTGCAAATGCGTTGCAGGTTGCTATGGCTACAAGTTCCGTTCAGTGCACGACGAATGGTAGACATTGATAGCTGTGTATCAATGGATAATGCTTTAGGTTGCATTCCCTGTGTTATTAGTTGCTCTCTTAGTTTTGTGCCGTCAATTTTCATAGGCATCCTCCTTATAATGAATCTGGTTTAAAGTAAGTACAACTAGAGGTATCCAGTTGCATTAAATCGACGTCGATGAGAGGAGCGTAGCATGTTTTTTTGAGGACAAAAATTTGAGAGTAAATAAATTTAAGGCTTTTTTGGAAATATATGGAAAAAGATTCGTTATAATGCACAAACGAAATGGAGAATAATAAGAAAATATCTTTTGAAGATGGTGATTTTGTATAGGGATAAAGCAAAAATTCATTTTTAAAAACAAAAAATATAATAATGTACAAATTTTTATTGTTTTTGAAATTATGATGTGGTAAATGTGACTAATTATGTTAAGAAGTGTTTAACAGAATGGCGAAAGAGTTAAATAAAAATTTCGCATAGAGTATTAGAAAAAAAGAGATAAAGATAACATTAGAAAACATAGTTTATAAATGTGGTTATTTAGAATGATGCTTAAGGCAAGAAAAGTATGAAATTTGTGTGCTATTTTATTGTGACTTCAGCGTTTGTATTCTATGATTGCATCCATATCACAATCTAGATAATCGCATAGACGAGCAAGGACAGTGATATCTATTCTGGCAGAATCACCACGTAAAAGACGTTGTAGTACCTTGAAATCTGTGCCAGTGTCGCGTACGACCTTGTTGATAGATAATTGTTTGTCAGCAAGTAATTTTGCCAACTTGAATTCGTAGTAACCCTGTTCAATTGGGATTTTTATAATCTTTTTATTATTCATAGTGATTTCCTCCTACGAATAATATTATCTAATTTATAGGGTTTATTGACTACTGGCTGATTAACCACTAATATTGTTAGGGAGATAAGTGTATAATTTGTCATTTTCATAAATAATATGGTAGATTAGACAATAGAAATAAAAAACCGCACCCACTTATGTGGATACGGCTTTATTATAGGTTTACTTTGTAATTTTTACTTTCTTGGTTACCCAAGAACTCTTCCAGGTTTTGCCACCAGCTGTCCGGTAAGCACGAATTCGAACATAGTATGTCTTGCCTTTTGTCAAACCTTTGAACGTTTTTGTAGCCTTACCAGAAGAATTCAATTTTACTTTTCCTGACGATATTTTAACAGTCTTTTTGTTTTTGAACTTCTCGCTGGTACTATACTGGATTTCATAATTCGTGTTGACAACCCTTTTCCATGTGATTACTATTTTCTTACCATTCTTATTCTTAACCTTTACCTTAGTAACACTCGTAAGCTTGCAAGATTTCAGCTTCTTACAACCTTTGAAAGCATTCTTTCCAAGTGTGACATTACTTGGCATGGTGACGGTTGTTAATTTACTGCATCCTTTAAATGCATTATCACCAATTGATGTCACGTTTTTTCCGATTTTAACTGTAGTAAGTTTTTTACAATCCTTAAATGCTTCTTTTTCGATAGCGGTTACTTTTACCGTCTTTTTATGACGGTCGTTTTCGTAGGTTACAGCAGCGGGAATGGTTACCTTACTCACTGTCTTATCTACTACTCCTGTACATGTGGCTGTACCGTCTTCAATACAGTAGATAATATTGTTATAGGTAAGAGTAATGACTGCTTGACTCGAAACATTGGCAGCGGGAGTTTCCGTGGAAGTCTCTGGTTTGGTGGTTACTTCGTTTGCACTGTCAGTAGTTTCTGTCTTTGCAGAAGTGGTTGTTGTTTCTGTAGTTGGATTCATTTCAGCATAGGTAAAGATTTTTGGGATATGTCCCTCCGTTGCACATGCGCCCGTCTCAGGATTCAACCTATAGAAAGTAGGTGCAGAATTCCAATCAGAAGGAAGCAATGGATGGATACGTGTGTAAGCACCATTTTCATATATCCCACCCGTCGCATACCATACTATGCAACCATTGACAGACAATGGAGTAACATCGGAAAGTGTAGGATCCGATAGTGTCTTTATATCCGATATAGTTTGTGTATTATCTGAGTAAATAACGTAGTTTACGCCCTGTGCAGAACCACTATCCCACATGATTACATATTTATCATCTTTCCAGTGGATGATGTATGGACAGATGGTGTAAGAAGCGGATGTGTCGAGGTCGAAAGTCATAAGTTCTGTTCCAGGATCTAATGTAACAGATGTTGCAAATGTTAAATCGGTATCGATAGAATCCTTACTTACACGTGCTAATTGAATATATGATGAATTATCCGTTTTTTCACCAAGTTTGTATTTTTCTTTCATACATGAATAAGCAATTAAATAATGGTCTTGTGCCACCATTAAGCCTCCTACTGTTATACCTGTAAAGTTTGCAGATGTTTCTCCATGGTCTGGAAGTCTATATATAGATGAACGACATCCATAATCCTTGGAACCCCACTTGACCCTGGTTCTTGCAATGCCTATACCTCGTGGACTGTTATCACTATGCTTAACTGTTACTAAACTGTCTGCATCGTAAGTGATATAGCTACTCATACGGTGACTTGTTACTTCTCCAACTGCACTTTTAGTTAGAGTATTATTCGCACTATCAAACTCCAAGCAGATTGAAAACTCATGACCATTCGAGCGCGTTTCGGTTGCTTCAATATAGAGAATATCCCCATTTTCAGCAAAGTCTGTCACATCCTGACGTCCGATTCCACGTGCGGTGCTCTGGTAATAGTACTTACCAAGTTCAGTCCAATACTTGTCGTATTTTACAACACAGCACGTATTAGCAGTGGATGTTTCAGTTGATGGACGATCAATACCATATACCAAAAAGTTATATGTAGCCCCCATGTAGGAACCCATATAACAGTTTAATGGCATGGAGTCAATCTTCTTCGAGCTAGTAATCTTGAATGAACCATCATATGTCTCAATCACTACCTCTGAACCGGTATATTCTACTCTTGTATAAACACCAGCATTGTAATATAATTCAGAGTAATCGGTGTTTGACCAGTCGCCATAGTAGTTATGAGTGTAACGATTAGCTGATTTGGTAGGTGCTAAATCAGTAGCCCATGAGAATACCGATGCAGATGAATTTATCCCAGTAAATAATACACATACCACCATTAAGAGTATAAAAAATGTATATTCTTTTGTTTTTTTCATAACAGTCACTTCCTTTTAAATAATATGTAATGGTTACCTAGTCAGTAGCTTTCTCTTTTAGTAGTTCGTAATAAGTGTTGATTTGTGATGCATACTCAGAAGACGCATCATCTTGGTCTGGGTGAAAAGCCTTCATTAAGCGTTTGTACTGTGTTTTTAATTCGCTCATGGTAAATGGTTCTGATACCATAAATAATGTTTTTGCTTTTTCATAATCCGAAATAACAGAAGAGTTATTTGATTGTCCTGTTTGGTATTGAGCGTTGGATTTATTTTCTTGATTGTAGTTTTTGGATGAACCATACTCACTTTTTGCTAAACGCTCATAATGTGCAATCTTTTTGTCAAACTTTTTACTTGCTATCTGTGTTGCGCGTTCATAACCGAATAATTCCTCTAATTCTTCTATTTTATCTAGTTTTAGAGCCATATAATACATCATCCATTGTTCGTTAGTGCGTGAAAGCATATCATGCAACATGTAAAATGGAAGTGTAATAATTTGCACTAGCAATAGAATAATCATTATAGGAATACTAGCAAATTTTCTTACAAGTAATGTTGCGATTATGATTAATACGATTAATACAATCCAATCTGTTAGATTACCTGGTCCACCAGAATCAATAAGTTCATATGCTACATAAATAAGCCAAATGGCTACGGCTATGGTTTTACTTGTATCATTTTGCACCCATTGAGCGGCTACAATATATATCTTGTGTCCGGGGAGTGTAAGTATTTTTCCTATGTTTTTAAGTTTTTCTTTCATTTCTTGATAATCCTTTCATGATGTTACATATATTGTACTGGTTATATAACCAGTAGTCAATTTATAAATTAAACAAAACAATGAAAATTTTCTTGTATAAATTATCTGGATAAATGAGATTTCGAGTGCTTCTTTTCAGGTGATAGGAGTGTTTCGGTAGAAGGTGAGCTATCATGTGCTTTATCAAATTCTTTTGCTAAATGGTTGTAGGTAGCAAGCTCCAATGGTGAACCTATATTATTTTGAAGGTTTTTTGTGGTAATAGAATGATATTCTTTACGAATTTGCATCCGTGCAATTTGAAATTGCTGTTCATAATCTTTCGGAATGTCAGAAAGAAGAATATTATATTCTGCTTCTAAAGATGAATTGTCGGTTTCTAATGTTTCGATATTGTAAGTATGAAGAGTGATTTTTTCTTCTTGCTTTTGTAATAGTGCTTTCTTTTTTTCATAATCTATTTCTGAAGAAAAATTATAATGATGTAATGTATCTGAAAGATAAAGGTTGCGGTTATTTATTTTCTGATGCTCTGCTAAGATATCCATTTGAAGCTGTTCTTTTTTAGAGTGTTCATAAAAAGAACAGTTTTTTAACACTAGTTCCTTATTGGCTATAATGGAAGTGGACTGTTGATTTGCCTTTAGAACCTTTGCTTTGATGGATTCAAATTGATGTACTGCATCTGCAAAATCAGAAATTGTTTCTGATATCAAACGTTTTTGTTTGTTGTAATGATATTGCAGATAATGATTGTTTATGATTTTACTTCTGATTAGTTCAATTTGTCTTGCAAAGCGTTCAATTATTTCGGTTGCCTGTTTTGTTAATTCCTCTAATTTTTCCTGTATTTCTTTGACAAATTGGTTGTGTTTACGAATGTCGTCTAAGATATCTATTTGTGTTGGCACCTGAATCTTATCTGATTCTACTCCTTTTTTTACGTTATCGTTGTATATTTTTTGCATTAAAATATTACCTTTTGAAGCGTGGAGTGGTATTTCATATACTTTTCCTTGGTCTTTATAGGAGCGAGCATCTAAAGGTGTTGCCTTGATTCCGTATTGAATAAATTTTGTATTTACATGGTCTACCCATTTTTGTCGCCATTCAAATACTGTGTCTGGATTGTTCCAATAAGCAAGAGCTGGATGCTGTCTGCCGAATTTGGCTTGCTTGGGTGCATTATTAATAGATTTGATTCCTTGAACACGAGCATCACTTCTAGGTAGCCAATATTTTTTATCACCAATTTGATAATGGTATTGTTTTTGCCATCCATCAAGTTCTGCTTGTTTCATTTCTGCAGGAGTAAATTCGCGTTCTTCTCCGTCCTTAATTGCTAAGTAAAGCGTGGTGGTTTTCTTTTCCCATTTCCCATTTTTATCCATTGGTCGCTTTGTGAGTAGGATGTGGACGTGAGGGTTACGAAAAATCATTTCTTCTACATTTTTAGTAGGATTACCATTCTTATCAATAGGTTGTCGGTTTGAATTTGTTACAGGTGGATTATGAATAGCGATATCCGCACACATACCTGTGGAAATGAATGTACTGTCTACATATTCTCTAACTAATTCTAATTGTTGTTCAAAACTTAATTCAATTGGAAGTGCAAATAAGATATCGCTTGCCAATTGTGATGTCGTAGATTTTTCTACGGATTCAATTGCGTTCCATAGTGTGGAACGGTCAAAATATTCCCTTGGCGCATTATCTGGTAATCGGATTTCTTTATGAAGAATCCATTTTTTTCTTGTAAAGTCGTATGTAACTCCATCATAATTATTTGTTATTTTTTCAGCAGAACGATATGCGGTTGCTGCCACAGCAGAGCGACCTTCTCCACGAGTAATATTTTTAATTTTAAAATTAGCGATTGCCATAATATCAATCTCCCTTCCTCAAAGACTATTAGTTTATGAAACAGAAAAGGGAAGGGCACGTTACACCAGAATCACAAGTGATTCTGTAACGTGCTCTGCCGAGAGCCCCTTTCAGGGGGACTCCTGCGGAGAGCTTTCTGCTCCATGCAAACTGTTGAATGCCTGTCGCAGAACATTGCGGAACTCTTCCTCGGTGAGAAATTCTGCATTTGGTACAAAGGATTCCGCAATAGCACCGCGAACAATGAGTCTGTGGGTACGTTTCTTTTTTGCCAATACTTTGTCGCGGTTTTCTTGCATCTTTTGTCTGTGGTATTCCTGTTTCTTTTGAATTGCTTCTAGTTCGTTCATAGCGTACTCCTTTCTAACGGCGTTTATATGTAGACTTATTGTATTGTTTTGATTGGGAATGGTTTTGATTGTCTGAGCGAGAAGAATAATAAAAGTTCTTTTCGGCGATTGCCTTTGATTTGGTGTTGGTTTGTTTTTTGTCAATGACTTGATATAATTGCAATTTGTCACTAATGCCTTTGATGATATTAGAAGCTGTTTTTTGTATGGTAGTCATACTCATTTTCAACTCGTCTAATTCCTTGCCAGAACTCCATCCGGCAATATAACCAAAAGAAAAGTCAGAGGTGTCGAGTCCAAAATGTTTGCAAACTGTATAGGCGATACTTTCTGCTTGTACTTCCATTGTCTGACGGTTAAGTGAGTCTGTGGATTCTTTGTTAGGGGTCACATCATGTAACAAGGCATGACTTAATTCGTGGATAGAAGTTTTAAGGGTCTGCATTTGGCTCATATCGTTGCGGAGGACAATTTTCTTTTCTTCTAAGTCGTAATAGCCATTTACACCCTTAGCAGTATCACCATAGGTAATAAGAACAGGAGAAATTTCCTGTATGGCTTTTATAAAATCATTGTACTCATCCACTGTGCCTGTGAGTTCCTTTGTCATAGATGGCAATTCTTTTCCTTCTGTCTGGGAAATATCAAAAACAGTAACCACCTTAAATGCAGGAATTGTAACTTCCGCTAATTCCATAACGGGTCTTCCTTTGTTATCATAGACAGGTTGGTTGGTCTTTGAATCAATCTTTGGAACTTCTCTTTGTGTCTTATAAGGAGAGGGAGCGATAATCTTAATTCCTTTTTCTCCTTTTTTTACAGTGCGGTCAAAATTCCGTTTCCATGCATCAAATCCGGCGACATGGGTAGCTTCTGGATTTTGCATATAGATAAGCATAGAGTTGTTGAAACTATAATTATGGAAACGTTGCATAACATCTAAGTACTCCTTGTATCGGTCACTTTCAAGAAGATTAACTAATTCTGCTTCTAGGTTCTCAATTATTTTCGTTACTGGATTTTCTTGTGTCTGTGTGGTTTCGTTCATAGGTCTTCACTCCTTTGTCTTGTGGCAAATAAGCATAGTCAAAGTGTCCGTTCTTTCCTGTTACCGAGTGGGTTAGTTGTCGGAACATGGTATAACAATCCTTTGTGTCAATTAGATTACTCATAGTGATTCTCCTTTCCTAGTGGGTTCTTCCCTGTGATTTGCTTTTTTCCATAGACTGCTCGGATATTTGCAGACGGTTTCTTGCAAAGTCAACGGATTTTGTTTCGCCATCGTAATGGTATACTTCATCGGATAACCAGTCATTATTGATTAACACAGTCTGGTTGGCGTCTTTTACCAGTTCTTCTAAGGAGTCAATATCTTGCATCTGGCTTTCCGCCACAAGAACCAGCTCGTGACGAGAAGAGGGGAGAATCGCAAAGTTTTCTCCAATGGTTTCGTAAGCCTTCTGTAAGGCATCCTTTGAATAAATGGTATATGCACCTTCCATACCAGTATCATTGGAAAGGACATATAAAAGGTCTCTTCCGTCAAGTTCCTGTTCTAGTTCTTCCATAAAATCATCTGGTGCGCCTTGTTTTCTTATAATGTCAAAAATCACCTGATGCATTGGTGTTACGGTCACTTCCTGCTTGTCTGTGTTCTTTTGTGCCAGTTCCAAAATTTCTTCAGGCGTAAGGGCGAGTAGTTGACAAATGTCCTTTGTAACAAGAAAACTTCCATTTTCCTCTACACGCCATCTTGCAACGATTGCCAAATCCAAGAATGGTAGGTATGGAGCATCTTTTAACAAGTGTTCGTTGGATGCCTTATTTAGAATACTACAATATAGATTTTTTTTTGCAGATTCCAATGTGATTTCTGGTTTTGATGGTAGGTGCTTGAAGTTTTCCGCTAAGGACTGGGAAACAGCACTGAAAACAAATTGTGGAGCGTGACCGGCACGGTACAACTCGTACGATTGCTCTGGGTAAATGATGGGTGCCATTGTACCATCTAGTGGTCTGACAATGAGAGAGTCAATGGCAACGTTTGTTTTGTTACTCACCCTTAATGCATATTCGTATTCGCTTTCAGGAAAGTCCTGTTTTAAATAGTTAATGAGTTGCTCTTTAAATTCTTCGTAGTTCATGGGTTATTCCTCCATTTCTAAAATCGTTTTGTTGTATGTGATAATTTCATCCGAAAGCGGTTTAAAATATTTGTCACTATAATAAGGAAGTTTTCGGATTCGATTATAACCATAAGGGCTAATTAGGATGGCTTCTCCTGTCTGTGGCAAGGTCATTAAATCGGAAGATTCAACGATGGGTTGTTGCTCGAATGTAACGGATGTGGTTCGTTTACTACCTGTGCCAGATATGGTTTGTTTCTTTTCTAGGTATTTTCCGCACCATGCAATTACGGCATTCTGTGTCTCTACGGAAGTGGCAGACAGTACCATAATATAAGGACAGTTGCTAATGAGGTCGTAAACTTCCTTTTCAGTAAATGCAGACATAAGAGCTTCTGTGGATTGGGTAATGAGAAAAAAGATGACCCTTCTGCTTCGAAGAGTTCTTGCACCGTCTAACAGGCGGTCAAGTTTTCCAGCAGATAGGATTCTCGGAAGTTCATCAATGATAAATAGAATCGGTTTAGAATCCTCTGGACGTTTTTCCATTTCTGCAATCGTCTGGTTGATGATGAGCTGGAGTAAATCATAGTAGGATGAAAGTTTTTCTTCCTTAATGGAAAGGTAGATGCTGTAACCTATATTGAGGTCAGTAGGTTCCAGTTTTTGCGGATTATCTTTTAAGGCATAACGGATGTCCTGGTCATTTGCAAAAATCACAATATGGTTTGCTAATTCTGCAAATACACCAGATAACGTTTCATCCGACATATCGGAAAATTGCACGGTGTATCGGTATTCCGTAGAATTAGGTGTTGCTTCATTCATCACACGTGCAATGGATTCTTTTACTGGCTGTGACAATATGAGGTCAATAATGGTAATAAAGTCTTTGGATTCGTGCTTGTAATAGAATGTAGACAAACCGATTAAAAGGTTTCTTGCAGAGGTTTTCCAAAATGGGTCTTTTAACCCTGCCGACATAGAAATAAGAGAAAAGGCAATATTTTGCATAGCTTCTAAAATCTCTTGATTGGTAGAATCTTCATTTAAGTTATAGAAGGGATTGTAACCATAGCTTCTTCGGTTACAAGGATTGAAAATTAAATCATGAGGATTTCCGTATTTGCTACTCTTGAAACTTAATTCCCCCTTGATGTCGATTGCGAAGATACTAGTGTCTGGGTTTGTCAGTAAGGTTGGTATTACCAGACAGGAGCTTTTACCACTACCAGCTCCACCGATTACAAAGACGTGTCCATCCTCATGAATGCTACGACAAATATAAGAGCCTTTGGATTTTCCGAATACAATACCTTCTGGTTTTTTATATCTTAATGCTTCATTGGTAGTGGGATAGGTTGCTTCCTGCTTAGTGGAAGGTCGGTAATACTGAGATGTACTAAAAGACAGAAAATCAAGAATGTGGAAGTCGCGCTTACCATTTTTATAGGCAAGCTCGTTATTAGAATAAATAATGAGGGCAGGAAGCAACGATAATATAAAACACAGGAAATATGTGTTTATATTAAGACTCTTGTGAGAAGAGAAGTGCTCAAAAATCAGAAGAAGTGCAAGGAAGGTTAGTGGCGGTGTCCATAGACCGTAATAGACAATTTTATTCCACCAGTGCATTCGCAAGATTATCTCTTTCTATGTAATACAAGCCTTCTTGTCCTAGTGGTTTAAATCCCAATCTCTCTAGTTCGTTTTCTTTTGCGACTTTAGATGATGTGTATATTCGTCTGTCTTTATGTTGTATCGCATAAGCGAGAATGCGTTTTAATGCTGCGTTAAGTAAATGGCTGTAACTATCACTGATGGAAAGCTGATGTAGGAATAAAGCACATTTATTATCTATGGTTGTATAGTTGATAATTGCTTGTGTGCATATCGTTACATTGGCAGATGTACTTATTTCTCCGGTAAGTGCATTTTGAGGTAAGGGTTTGTTCGATAAGAGATATTGCAGACAACCTCTGCCAATGATACTTGTATTTTGTAAGTGGTCGTTAATTATCAGTTCGTTCATTTTGTAGTCCTCCTGTGTTCTGTATTATTATAATAATATAGCTACTGATAATCCGTTGTAAAATTGTTTGGAAACCATTTATGTTCAACAATTGAACGAGTATATTGGCATGGGGGAAAAAAGGGGGAAAATATTGTAATTACATGGATTAAGAGGAAGAGAACTGAAACGAAAAGTAACGTATTTTCTTAGTATGAGGTTATATGGATTCATATAAAGGTAAAAACAGGTGCCCGTCGCTAGCTTTAATGAATGAAATCCTAGAACCTTGATAAATTCAATGTTCTGGGATTTTTTGTTTGTTGGATATAATTACCTAAAAGTTATACGATTATTCCCTGATTTGTTCATTTACTAAAATGAAGTAATATGGTAAAATTGTGTCATATGACTGTCCGCATAGACTGAAGGGCGGATGAGAAGGTTATAGTATAATAAACAGACGGAGGGCAAAAATGAAAGAAGAATTTAAACCTTATGTTCCAGCTAGTCAGGTACAGACAGAAATTACAGTATCATCTGTTCTTGTTGGTATCTTATTGGCTGTTGTGTTCGGTGCAGCAAATGCATATCTTGGCTTGAGAGTAGGTATGACAGTTTCTGCTTCCATTCCAGCGGCAGTAATGTCTATGGGATTTTATCGTGTGTTAAGAGCGTTTTTTAGGAGAAATACCATTTTGGAAAGTAATATGGTACAGACAGTAGGTTCTGCTGGTGAATCTTTAGCAGCAGGTGCTATTTTTACTATGCCGGCATTATTTTTGTGGGCAAAAGAGGGTGTTATTGAACAGCCTGGTATGATTACAATTGCAGCAATTGCACTTTGTGGTGGTGTTTTGGGTGTGTTGTTCATGGTTCCGCTTCGCAAAGCGTTAATTGTGAAGGAACATGGTATTCTTCCTTATCCAGAGGGAACTGCTTGTGCAGAGGTTATCTTAGCTGGTGAACAAGGTGGAGCAAATGCATCTACTGTTTTTGCTGGTATGGGACTTGCGGCGTTGTTTAAGTTTGTAGTCGATGGATTCAAAGTGATTCCTGGTATTGTGACAGCACCTATTAAAGCGTTGAAGACAGAGTTTTCTACTCAGGTATACCCTGCGTTGATTGGTGTAGGTTATATTTGTGGACCAAAGATTTCGTCTTATATGTTAGCTGGTGGTTTGATTGGTTGGTTTGTATTAATACCGGCTATTGTTACTTTTGGTGGAGAAACCGTTCTTTATCCTGGTACAGATACCATTGCGAATATGTATGCTGCAGGAGGAGCTTCTGCAATATGGAGTAGCTATATTCGTTATATTGGTGCAGGCGCTGTGGCAGCCGGTGGTATAATTAGCTTGATTAAGTCAATGCCAATGATTGTTACTACATTTATAGATGCAATTAAGGGATTGAAAACTGGAGGTAAGGGTACTGGACTTCGTACAGATAAGGATACGGATATGAGATTAATTCTTGGAGGTATACTTGCTGTTACAGTCGTAATTTGGTTACTGCCACAGATTCCGGTTACTTTCTTGGGTGCAGTGATTATTGTTATTTTCGGTTTTTTCTTTGGAGCGGTATCATCTCGTATGGTTGGTCTTGTGGGAAGTAGTAATAATCCTGTTTCTGGTATGGCTATTGCTACTTTGTTGATTGCAACAATTGCGCTAAAAGCAACAGGTGATTCAGGTGCACATGGAATGTTAGGTGCTATTTCAATCGGTTCTGTTATCTGTATCATTGCAGCTATGGCTGGTGACACATCACAGGATTTGAAAACAGGATATATTTTAGGGGCGACTCCAGTGAAACAGCAGATTGGTGAGTTGATTGGTGCGCTAGTATCTGCGTTGGCAATTGGTGGAGTACTTGTTTTGTTAGATAAGGCACATGGTTTTGGTACAGAAGCGTTACCTGCAGCACAGGCAACTTTGATGAAGATGATCGTTGAAGGAGTTATGGATGGAAATCTTCCATGGGCGTTAGTGTTCATCGGTGTATTTATTGCGATTGTAATTGAGATTCTTGGAATTTCTGTATTACCGGTGGCAATTGGTCTTTACTTGCCATTAGAGCTTAGTACGACTATTATGATTGGTGGTATTATCAGATGGTTTGTAGATAAGAAGAACAAGAATAAAGAAGCCAATGAAGATGCAAGTTCTGGAATCCTATTCTGTTCCGGTATGATTGCTGGTGAAGGTTTAGTTGGTATTCTTCTTGCTATACTTACTGTTGCTAAGGTCGCAGGAAAGTTTGATTTATCCGGTTCACTTAATACAGGTCTTGTTGGTGGTATTGTATTATTAGTAATCATGATTCTTTGTGTAGTGAAGTTTGCTCTTCCTAAGAAGGATAATAAGAATGAAAAATAAGAAAAAAAGTGAACTTAATTATTTGGATTTTATTCCGAAACATAATGAAAAGCATACGTGGAAAGCGGATGAGAATGGTGCCGTTACCATTTTTATTGAAAATAAAGGTGTTTTTAATCAATTTGCTCAGAAATATTTCGATAAGCCGGAGGTGTCTCAGGTTCATCTGGAAGAAATGGGAAGTTTTATATGGCCGTTGATTGATGGTGAGCGTAGCATTATGGTGATTGGTGAATTGGTAAAAGAACATTTCGGTGAGAAAGCGGAACCACTTTATTCAAGGTTGGTCGGATATATCCAAATGTTAGAAAACAATGATTTGATAGAAGTTCAAAAGGTTAATAATTAAACTATAAAAGGGAGTATCATGTAATAGTGATTTCAAAATGAAATTGCTATTATGTGATACTCCCTTTGTTTGTATATACAATGAGCCGAGTTGATAAGCATGCTTACATGCAATTTTCTGTTTGTTGAATGTACATTATTGTTTGCTGTTGGATTATCTCTTATATAGTTTTTTGACTTTATCACGGATTCGTTGTATGGCATTATCGATTGATTTGCTGGTTTTACCAAGCTCTATTCCGATGTCTGCGTAAGACTTGCCTTGTAAATAGAGAGATAGTACTTGTTTCTCCATTTTGCTAAGGTGTTCCTCTAGTATATCTTCGATGTTTGTAGTGTTTTCTCTGTCTAGAATGATTTGTTCCGGATTCGAGTCATTACCGGCTTCTAGGTTATCGATTAATTCTATTTCATCCTCATTCATCTTGCTGTAAAAGGAAATGTAAGAATTAAGAGGTGTATGTTTTTTTCGATTAGAAGCTTTGATAGCACTATATATTTGTCGATCAATACAAATTTTTGCAAAGGTATAGAATGAAGCATTGTTATCATTTTGGTAACTTTGAATTGCTTTAAATAAGCCAATCATACCTTCTTGTGATAAATCTTCGGTATCTGCACCGATTAGGTAAAGAGTGCGGATAGATTTTTTGACTAGTGGTGCATATTTTTTTAGTAAGTATTCAGTTGCATCGGATTGTCCGTTGTGAATCAAAGAAATAACTTCTTCGTCTTGTAATGTTGTATAGTTCATAAATACCTCATATTATTATTCTGCCGGTGTGGCACTAATACTAGCATCGCCTTCTCCATCTGCAGGAGTCTCTGGTGTTTTTTCAACGGGAGCTTCAGTAGTTGGAGTTTCTGTTGTAGGAGCTTCGGTGGTAGGAGCTTCTGTTGTGGTCTCTGTGGTTGTGGATTCTGTAGGAGCTTCTGTTGTAGGAGCTTCTGAATTGCTTTCGGTAGTATTATTTTCTTTTGAGTCATCTTCCGTGGTGTCATTGATTACATTATTAGTAATATTTTCAATGTTGTCTTCGAGGTTTTGTTTTTCGTCCTCTTTGTCTGTGTTTGTATCGCTTTTTGAATCGGAAGAATCTTTACTGTGGTTATATTCTGTGGAGATGGAGGAGTTGTCTTCTGTACGCTCCTTTTTGTCTTTTGAACCACCTGTTGAATTGACAATAAAGCTGATAAGTCCCAAAAATAGACATGCAACTACGATAAGAAACAATATTAATAGAATGGTTTTAAGCATGTCGCGATTCGGTTCGCCTAAATTCTCGCGTTGTTTAAGCTTTTCACGAACCATTTCTGCCTTTGAGCCATTTGCTTCTTTTTTTTGTTCCTTTAATTTGATTTTTTGTTCTTCCTTTTCAAATTCTTCATCATACTCGTTTAAATCAAAATCAATGATGTCAAATTCTTCATTATTGTTAAAATCTTTAGATGTCATAATTTGAACAAAATCACTCTGTTTAAGGTGATTATTCCTTTCTTTTTATTGATTAGGTTTTGTAACTATTAAGAGCAATATTCGGAAATGATTAGATCTTAATAGTTACCTAAGTTGTTATAATACAACAAATAATAAGAATAATCAAATTTTTTAGGAAATTGCTATGATGTTAAAAATTGACGTAAACCTTTAAATGTGATAAAGTATTGGTAATTGTGAAAACTCGAAGAATACAGAGTAATGATATAAAGGAGACGCAAAATGGAAGGCGAAGTAGTATCAAAGAATTTTATTGAACAGATTATTGATAAGGATTTGGCTGAAGGAAAGTATGAAAAGATTGTGACAAGATTTCCGCCTGAGCCAAATGGTTATTTGCACATAGGACATGCCAAGTCTATTATCTTGAATTCGGGATTGGCAAAACAGTATAATGGAATTTTCAACTTGAGATTTGACGATACCAATCCTACAAAAGAGAAGACAGAGTATGTAGAATCGATTTTAGAGGATGTTAAGTGGTTGGGTGCTGATTTTGGAGATAAGGTATATTATGCTTCAGAATATTTTGATGCGATGTATGAAGGTGCCATTAAGCTTATCAAGAAAGGGAAAGCTTTTGTGTGCGACTTGACTGCAGACGAGATTCGTGAATACCGTGGTACGTTAAAAGAGCCTGGTAAGGAAAGTCCATATCGTAATCGTAGCATTGAGGAGAATTTAGATTTATTCGAACGTATGAAGAATGGAGAGTTTCCGGATGGTTCTAAGGTTCTTAGAGCAAAGATTGATATGTCGTCTCCTAATATTAATATGCGTGACCCTGTTATTTATCGTATTGCAAGAATGACACATCATAATACAGGAGACAAATGGTGTATTTATCCAATGTATGATTTTGCTCACCCGATTGAAGATGCAGTGGAAGGTGTAACACATTCTATCTGTACATTGGAATTTGAGGATCACAGACCTTTATATGACTGGGTTGTTCGTGAATTGGAGTTTGAATTTCCACCTAAACAGATTGAGTTTGCGAAAATGTATTTACAAAATGTAATTACAGGTAAGAGATATATTAAGAAATTGGTAGAAGATGGAGTTGTAGATGGTTGGGATGATCCAAGATTAGTTACTATCAGTGCACTTCGTAGAAAAGGTGTGACTCCGGAAGCAATTCGTATGTTTATGGAGTTGTCGGGTGTATCTAAGGCGAATTCTATTTCAGATACAGCAATGTTAGATTATTGTATTCGTGAAGACCTTAAGATGAAGGCAAATCGTATGATGGCAGTTGTTGATCCGATTAAGCTTATAATAGACAATTATCCGGAAGGTGAAACAGAATTGCTTGAAATTGAGAATAATCAAGAGAATGAAGAGTTGGGAACTCGTATGGTATCATTTAGTCGTGAACTCTATATTGAGAGGGAAGACTTCATGGAAGAGCCACCTAAGAAATATTTCCGATTGTTCCCAGGCAATGAGGTTCGCTTAAAGAATGCATATTTTGTTACCTGTACTGATTTTGTAAAAGACGAGAATGGTAATGTGATTGAAGTACACTGTACCTATGATCCGGCAACTAAGTCAGGTTCAGGTTTTGAAGGCCGTAAGGTAAAAGGAACGATTCATTGGGTAGATGCTTCTACTGCCGTGGATGCGACCGTTCGTTTATATGAGAATCTTATTCAGGAAGGTGAAGAGGTTTTAAAGGATGACTATTCTAACCTCAATCCGAATTCGCTTGTAGAGATGAAAGATTGTAAGCTTGAGGCGGCGTTTGCTGATGTGAAACCGGGAGAACGTTTCCAGTTCTTAAGACATGGATATTTCTGTACAGATTCCAAGGATTCTAACAAGGATAATTTGGTATTTAACCGAATTGTTTCTATGAAGAGTTCTTATCGTCCAAAATAGGGGGAATAGTGTTATGGGGTTGTTTTCAGGACTTGAACAATTTGGTTTCAAAAATGAAAATATGAAGGTATATGAGTCAAAAGCGGAAGAAGTGACACAACAGGAGCCGGTTAAGAAGGAAGAAGTACAAGTTATTATTAAAGAAGATGAATTTTTGTTTCCCAAAACATATGAATGCCCTGTATGTTATGAAAAATTCAAATCGTTATCGGTACGAGCAGGCAAACTTCATAGTATTGGTCAAGATGATGATTTGAGACCTTTGTATCGTGGCATGGACCCAATTAAGTATGATGCAATTGTATGTCCGCTTTGTGGTTATGCAGCATTGTCCAGATACTTTAATAATATGATGCCTCATCAAGGTAAAATTCTTCGTGCTGAAGTGAAATCAAAGTTTCAGGGGATGGAAATTAGCGAGGATTTATACAGCTATGATGAAGCAATATTGCGTTATAAGATGGTGCTTATGTGCGATGTGATTGGTGGAGTGAAAACAAGTCGCAGAGCGTATACCTGTTTGAAACTTGGATGGGTTCTTCGCGGAAAACTTGAAAATGAAGGACTGAAGTTGTCAGCAGAGGAATGCAACAAGCTTCATGAGGAAGAAATGGAATGTATCCAGAATGCATATGATGGATATGTAAAAGCATTATCAAATGAAACTTTTCCGATGAGTGGTATGGATGAACAGACGGTTTTGTGTCTGATGGCAGAGTTAGCTTTTAAGTTAGAAAGATATAGAGAATCCCTGATGCTGATTTCACAATTGATGAGTAAAAAGGATGCTGCACCTAGAATTAAAGATAAGGTGTTAAGTTTAAAAGAAAAGATACGTGCTGAGGTAAAGGGAGAAAATAACTAGTTAGGAGTGTTATAATTGTCTGAACAGTTAGAAAAAAACCAAAGATATGTATATGTATTGTTGACAGGAACCAATACAATTATTGCGAAATTGATACGTCTTTATACAAGGAAACCATTTTCTCATGTTTCTCTTGCGTTGGATGCAGAGTTGGAGGAATTATACAGCTTTGCTCGAAAGCAGAGGTTTAATCCATTGAATAGTGGTTTTGTGAAAGAAGATCTTAATAAAGGTGTATTTGGCGCAGATAAAAATGCTAAGTGTGGCGTATATCAAGTTCCGGTAACGGATGAGCAATATGAAAGAATATCTGAAGAAATCATGCATTTTGTTAAAAATGAAGATGATTATAGTTATAATTATCTTGGTTTGTTTAGTGCAATGTTTGGTAAGAATGTTGAGGATGATACACGTTTTCTTTGTTCTCAATTTGTACATTATATTTGCCAAAAGGGTGGGGTCTTCTTGTTTCCGGAAACAGATATGTTGATTCGACCGTTTGATTTTCATTTGCAATTAGAAGATAAGCAAATATATACGGGAAAGCTGAGTGAGTACAGAAAATATCTGGATAGTCAGTATGATATGGATTCGATGTATAATGAAGAGAATTATGCGGAAGCAATCTAGGGATAAATAATAGCAGGAATATGGAATGTATTGTTGAATAAACAATCATTCATATTCCTGCTATTGTTATATCTAACTGTTCTAAGCCAAGCGTTTTCGAATGAGACTTTGAATCGTTACTGTTATACTCAAATCGATGTGAATAATGAAATGTTACGGAATTATTCTTTCGTGTCCGGGGTGATGGCACTGTGTGTTTTTAAAACTGCACGAGGAAGAGCATCCTTTGAGTTTTTCCATGGTTCGTTTTGGTAACGATAATCGAATTTATTAATAAACCATTCAATATCTTCCTGCATGCGTTCCATGTTGGTGAAATATACATTCTGAAGATCGGTTAAAAACTGTTCGAGTGTATCTTTGGAAAGGGTATTGTTAGCATAATCAAAAAGCAAGGCGTAATGATATGTACAAAAGCCTTTACAATTTCTAAATTTGGTAGGAAATTCACTATCTTTCTTGTATAAATGAAAGATTGTATCTATATATCTGTTGAAGGTATTATTGGTACGATTACAGATAAAACAATTGTGGCTTAGTTGGTCGACGTAGGAACCGACACCGGTAGAAACGATCTGCTTTTTAAATAAGGATTTACCAGTAGGTGCATTGGTGGAGGATAATTTTTTCAAATCTTTCGTGACCTTTGCCATGTGTGTGCTTAAGATGAGTGCAAGACCAAGACGGTTTTTTTCCTGATATAAATCCTGAATATGTTTTTCGCAAAATCCCGATTCGTCTGTCATAGCACGATTGTCGTCCTCCATGTAACTTGGTCCTAAAGTGTATTCAATTGCGCTACGTTCAAGATCTTGTTTCATTTTGCAAAGTGGGCATTCGCAATCACTTTGGAATGCGTCATTTACTGGGATTGTATATAATTGTTCTTTCATAGAGTCCTCCTATTACTTTCATTTCTTGTAGTGGTTCAGAGTTTCATTCGAAATTGTTTCGCATTTATATCTGAATAGTTACCATTTCTTTAATTATACCGAATAAAACATAACTGGGCAATGAAAAAAAGAGAAGTATTATATTACAAAATGGTTCTAAGATTTGAAGGATTTGAATAAAATGAATTCGGATGGTAAAAATTATCACAAACATCACGATTAAATTTAAATTAAGGGTTGATTTTTTATTGAAATGGAGTAAAATAGAGTTTGTGTTAGCACTCAGTAAGAGTGAGTGCTAATCTGATGAGCGCAATTGAACAGTCGTATATAGACTGATAATAGAAGGAGGAATTCAATATGAAATTAGTACCATTAGGTGAAAGAGTTGTATTAAAGGAATGTGTGGCAGAAGAAACTACTAAGTCAGGTATTGTATTGCCAACTGCATCTCAGGAGAAACCACAGTATGCAGAAGTTGTAGCAGTAGGACCTGGAATCGTTGTGGATGGTGAGAAGATTGAAATGCAGGTTAAGGTGGGAGATAAGGTTATCTACTCCAGATATGCAGGTAATGATGTAGAGCTAGATGGTGATAAGTATATTATCGTTAAGCAGAGCGATATTCATGCGGTAGTTGAGGCATAATTGCTCATAAGGATGTTGTTTGTATTGTATATGTTGTGATTTTGAAGAAAAGCAACAACTATAATATGCATGAAGATTCCGTATAGACATATGGATTAATAGAATGATGGAGGTTTTTTAACATGGCAAAAGAAATTAAATATGGCGTAGAAGCTCGTAAGGCATTAGAGTCTGGTGTGAATCAGTTAGCGGATACGGTAAGAGTAACATTAGGTCCTAAGGGAAGAAATGTAGTATTAGCAAAATCATTTGGTGCACCACTTATTACAAACGATGGTGTGACAATTGCTAAGGATATTGAGTTAGAGGATGCATTCGAGAATATGGGTGCTCAGATTGTGAAAGAAGTTGCTACTAAGACGAATGATGTAGCAGGTGATGGTACAACAACAGCTACTGTTCTTGCACAGGCAATGATTAACGCAGGTATGAAGAATTTAGCTGCAGGTGCGAACCCAATTATTTTGAGAAAGGGTATGAAGAAAGCTTGCGATACAGCTGTGGAAGCAATCACTAACATGAGTGAAACTATCAATGGTAAGGAGCAGATAGCAAGAGTAGCTTCAATCTCTGCCGGTGATGAGAATGTAGGAACTATGGTAGCAGATGCTATGGAGAAGGTTTCTAAGAATGGTGTTATCACAATCGAAGAGTCTAAGACAATGAAGACTGAGCTTGATTTGGTAGAAGGTATGCAGTTTGACCGTGGATATATTTCAGCTTATATGTCAACAGATATGGAGAAGATGGTTGCAGAGCTTGATAATCCATTTATCTTAATTACAGATAAGAAGATTTCCAATATTCAGGATATTTTACCAATTCTTGAACAAATTGTTCAGAGTGGTCAGAAGTTGTTAATTATCGCTGAGGATATTGAAGGTGAAGCATTGACAACATTAATTCTTAATAAGCTTCGTGGTACATTCCAGGTAGTGGGTGTTAAGGCTCCGGGTTATGGTGATAGAAGAAAGGCTATGCTTGAGGATATCGCTATCTTAACAGGCGGTAAGGTGATTACAGATGAGTTAGGTCTTGACTTGAAAGAAGCTACTTTAGATGATCTTGGTCGTGCTAAGAGTGTAAGAGTTGAGAAAGAGACAACTATTATTGTTGATGGTGCAGGTAATACAGCAGATATCGAAGGAAGAGTGTCATTAATTAAATCTCAGATTGAAGAGACGACTTCAGAGTTTGATAAGGAAAAATTACAGGAAAGACTTGCTAAGTTAGCAGGTGGCGTTGCTGTAATCCGTGTAGGTGCTGCTACTGAGACAGAAATGAAAGAAGCAAAACTCCGTATGGAAGATGCTTTGGCTGCAACAAGAGCAGCAGTAGAAGAAGGAATTATTGCAGGTGGTGGATCTGCATATATCCATGCTAGCAAGGAGGTTGCTAAGTTAACTGCTGAGTTATCAGGGGACGAGAAGACTGGTGCTGAGATTATTCTTAAGGCATTAGAGGCTCCATTGTTCCATATTTCAGGCAATGCTGGTTTGGAAGGTGCAGTTATCATTAATAATGTAAGAGAATCAGATCCGGGTGTTGGTTTTGATGCGTTGAATGAGAAATATGTAAATATGATTGAAGCCGGTATTATTGATCCGGTTAAGGTTACGCGTTCTGCATTACAGAACGCAACATCTGTTGCTTCTACATTATTGACAACAGAGTCGGTTGTAGCTGACATTAAAGAAGATACACCTGCTATGCCAATGCAGGGTGGCATGGGCGGAATGATGTAGTTATAATCTGCCGTGCAGAAACAAAAAATAAGGTCTCCATACAGAGCTTGCTTGTGATGGAGACCTTATTTTTGTTTCTATAGGGAAGATAGCGAGTTGAAGCACTTCTTTGCATTAAAACCATTGATAAGTTACCTTTTCCTCGTCAAATATTTTACAACGTATAAAATCATCCATGAAGATACAAACAGCAGATATAATTAGCCAGATAACGGAAAAAGCAAGACAAATCTGTCCATATAGATTATAAGGCATATCAGAATAATCCCATACCTCCCATCCAAGTTTGATATTTACGATATAACCGGTAATGAATTCCAACATGGTTATAATAAAACAAGATAGAATCATTTGTGTAAGGAAAGATAATCTGATTGGAATAATCTGATTCAGCATTCCGCAACCTATAAAGGCAAAGCCACCACACAAAATCATGGAAAAATGAGAATAACCACGGTAAAATATTTCGAGATAGAAATAGGTAAATCCACCGATTAGAAATAAAAATAGGTATTTGGTGAGAATGGGTAAAAAAGTTCCGATTTTATTTGAAGAAATCATATAGCACCTCTTACTTTGTGTTTTTGAATTAAGATAATAGTAGTATTTGAAAGAATTAGAGATTTATACTGACAGACTTTGGTTGATTTGTATAGTGAGAAAGGTTCTATATATCATAAAAAAGACTGGTTTCGTGCTTACCAAATGGGGTAGCTTATACGAATACCAGTCTTAATTGTACTTTGTATTATGTAATTGTTATAGTTACAAGATAATATAATTAAGGCTCTAATGGAGTCATCTTAAGTCCCTTGTACATCTTTGTGTAAAAGCTAACTTCGTCCTGATATAATACATAACCACGAGCACCGTCTTTTACGATGTAAGCATACTTGTTTTTCTGCACATTCATGTATAATACTTCGTCAACATTAAGTTCCTTTGCTTTTGCCTTCGCTGTATATACATTAAGTGGTTCAAGCTTGAATTTCTTAACTGCTTGTTCAACTGTCATATGAGACACCTCCTAATAAAAATTGATTGACAAACCGTCATTCTTTATACATAATTATATACGTTCTTTTAATAATAGTATATTGTTTAATGTTGACAAAGTCAATCGGCAATATTGCACAAAAATGAAAAAAATACCATCAAAATTCTTTGATTGTTGTTGGTGAAAGTGAATAAGAAGAGGGGAAAAATGGGTCAGAATCTAAACTATCAGCTAAAAATGGAAAAAATCTTGCAAGAAATCGAGAAGAAAAAAAACACTACAGGAAAGGTTCCATCTTTGTTGTTGCATAGTTGTTGTGCGCCGTGTTCCAGTTATGTGTTGGAATATTTAAGTAAGTATTTTACTATTACGATTTTTTATTACAATCCGAATATCTCAGAAGAGGAAGAATATCGAAAACGGGTAGTGGAACAAAAAAGGTTAATTGCAGAACTGCCGGTAGAGAATCCGATATCTTTTATAGAAGGTCAATATGATATTGTGCTGTTTGATACAGCAATTGAAGGAAAGGAAAATTTGGGAGAACGTAGTGCCAGATGTTATGCTTGTTATCAGTTTCGATTAGAGGAAGCATGTAAGGTGGCAAAGGAGAAAAAGTTTGATTATTTTACCACTACACTTTCGATTAGTCCGTATAAAAATGCGACATGGTTAAATGAAATTGGAGAGCAGTTGCAAAAACAATATGAAATGAATTATTTGTATGCAGATTTCAAAAAGAAAAATGGATATAAACGTTCCATTGAATTATCGGAACAGTATCATTTATATAGACAGGATTTCTGTGGATGCAAATACAGTAAATTAGAGGAAGAACAACGCAAATCAAAGTAGTTTGACAACAAAAACATATCATGATAAAGTGAATCATATAAGTGGATTGACGACGTTGATGGGACGTCGTCAGTTTTATTATATATGTTAATAGACTAAGGTACATTTTTGGACGAATATCTGATTGTGTATCACAGGCATAAGGAGGATAATGATGGTAGTAGAACCAAAAGTAAAAGGATTTATATGTACAACTGCACATCCTGTAGGTTGTGAAAGGAATGTATCAGGACAGATTGATTACGTTAAAAAGAATGGGGCGATAGAGGGACCGAAGAAAGTATTAGTGATTGGTGCATCTACAGGGTATGGTTTGGCATCAAGAATAACTGCTGCGTTTGGTATGGGCGCAGCAACGATTGGTGTGTATTTTGATAAAGAAGCAAGTGGTAAGAGAACTGCAACGCCAGGTTTTTATAATACAAGAACATTTGATGCGAAAGCAACGGAGGAGGGCTTATATAGTAAGTCTATTAATGGAGATGCATTTTCGGTAGAAATCAAGGAACAGGTCATTAATACAATTAAGGAAGATCTCGGTAAGGTTGATATGGTGGTGTATTCTTTGGCTTCTCCTAGAAGAACAACTGCGGACGGAACGAGCTATGTATCAAGCTTGAAGACGATTGGTGCAGATTTCACACAGAAGAATTGGAACTTGAAGGATAATACAGTTACGGATGCAACACTTACATCTGCAACAGAAGAAGAGATTGCAAATACTGTGAAAGTAATGGGTGGTGAAGACTGGATTGACTGGATGGACGCATTAGCAAAAGCAGATGTGCTTGAGGATAATGCAATTACGTTAGCATATTCTTACATTGGACCGAAACTTACCTATCCGATTTATCATGAGGGTACAATTGGAAGGGCAAAGCAGCATTTGGCAGATAGTGCAGTGGCTATTACAGAGAAAATGCAGGATAAGGGAATTAAAGCTTATGTTTCTGTGAATAAAGCATTAGTTACACAGGCTAGTTCTGCAATTCCGGTTGTTCCGTTATATCTTTCTGTGTTGTATAAGGTTATGAAAGAAAAAGATATTCATGAGGGCTGTATTGAGCAAATGTATCGTTTGTTTAAGGATAAAGTATATGGAGTAGAAGGAATTCAGGTGGAAGAAGACGGAATGCTTCATGTAGATGACTGGGAAATGCGAGAAGATGTTCAGAGAGAGGTAATGGATATCTGGGAGCAAATTAACAGCGATAATTTATTGGAGTTGGCGGATACGGAAGGATATTGGTTAGACTTCTATCAGATGTTTGGATTTAAGATGGATGGAGTAGATTATTCTGTAGATGTTGAAGTGTAAAGGAACAATTAATTGAAGGGAGAATTTGCCTATGAGAATTTATCTAAGAACATGGTTGTTATTTATTGTATGCGTTGTTGGGTGTATGATAGGAAACAGTATGGTGTATGCAACGGAAGTCTCGGGTGCAGATACAATGGCTCCGGTTGTTACAAGTGCAACAGTTAAGACGTCTTCTGTGAAGAAAGGGGAAAATATTCAGTTAGATTTGGCTGTTGTCGAAACGGGCACCGGTATTGCTAAGATTCAGGTTGGATTGTATTGTTACAAGGGCTCAAACACTTCGCCTTTGTTGATATTCGGTGATTTGGATTATACCGGAGGGGATGCAACAAGCCAATACACGGGAACGATTACGATGGATATTCCGGTGTTAAAGAGCGATGCTGCAGGCGATTACTATATTGGATATATTGAGATTATTGATAATGCCGGTAACAAGAATACATATTTTGATCATTATAACAAAGAAGGATATTATGTCGCGGGTGGTAAATCGTATTTACAAAATTATGGAGACAAAGATGCTACCAATGCTTGTCTTATTACAAATGGAGCTTGTGTGACAGTTGTTTCCAATGGTGATGACACTGCACCGATTGTCACGGATGTGTCATTTGTTTCGACAAAGGTTGCAAAGACAGAGAGTATTAAGGCGAAATTAACCGTTATTGAAGAGTCGAATGTTTCGGATGTATCATTGATTTATGAAGGATACAAAAACGGTCAAGCTATTATGATTGGTCGTTGGCCGATAGAATGGAGTCAGAAAGATGGCGTAATTACTACGGAAGTAGCGTTAATCGATGATGATACTTCGGGTATTTATTATCTGACACAAATTACAATCAAGGATTCAGAAGGTAACTCCAGACAATATGCATGTGATTTTCATAGTAATAAAGGGTATTTTGTTGATGATACTGGTGCATACCTTGTGGATACAGGTAATGCAAATGTTAAGTGTTATGTAAAGGATAATGCGACTGTAACCGTTACATCGGAGGGTGATGATGTAGCACCGATTATCAAGAGTATTACTCTTCAGAAAGAAATTGTAAAGAAACCGGGTGTGCTACCGATTGATTTGGAATTTGCTGAGGCAGATGAAATCAAAAGAGTTACGGTTATTGTACGTAGAAATGGTGCGACGGAACAGGAAATTTATGACTTTACAAAGAAGTTTGACCAGAAAGAGAAAAAGTCAAGTTATACAGTGAAGTTTCCGATTGCTACAGCTATGAATTCTGATAAATACTATATTGAGCGAATTGAAGTGTTGGATTATGCCGGAAATTCCAGATTGTATACAGCATATGGCGCAGAGTATCCATACTTGGTAGAATACAATACCACTTATATGGTGGATCAATATGACAATTATAAGAAAGCTGCATTTGTAACACATTGTATGTTTGATGTGAAAGACGAGTTTGATGTGGATTTTGAAGTTGGTCTTTCGAATGCGGATTTGCTTTCTAAGGTACAAGCTTTACCTGAGGGGAAAACCGGTAAAATCTTTATTGATGGTCAAGGTATTGCAAAGGCAGAATTGTTTGAAGCAATTAAAGGGCAAGACAAGACATTAGTATTTTATAACGATAACTATCAATGGGTGTTTAATGGATTAACAGTAACTACCGCAAAGGATGTTTCGCTAAAAGTATCGTTTGATATGGTAGAGGGTGAAGAGTATCAAATATCTGGCAAATTACTTAAGATTGATTTTGCGGCAAATGGTGAATTGCCGGGACCTGCTAATGTTCGTGTGAAGTCTGACTATACATTTGAGATATTTGAAATGACCGAATCTATGTATCTATATTATTTGAACCCGAATTCAGACACATTGGATTATGAACAACAGAGTAATATAGAGTATGTTTTGGATGGAACAGATCATTGGTGCCAGTTTAATATCACACATAACTCAACTTATATGGTGAGTGGTAAGAAAATCGTTAAGATTAAGAGTATGAAAATTACCGGTCTATCCAAAAAGATAGCTGCAGGTAAGAAGATGCAACTTTCGGTTACTACCAATCCGTCGAATGCATCACTCAAGAAGTTTAAGTGGAGTTCTAATAATAAAAAGTATGCAACTGTTACTTCTAAAGGAGTTGTGACTGCCAAGAAAGCGGGAATTGGTAAGAAGGTCAAGATTACTGCAACTGCCAAAGACGGAAGTAAGAAGAAAGCAACATTTACGCTTACGATTATGAAAGACTCTGTGAAGAGTATTAAGCTAAAGGCTGCAAAATCCGTAAAAGCAGGGAAATCTTTGAATGTTAAGGCAACTGTGAAAACTACAGGAAAAAATGTGAATAAAACATTGAAGTGGACTTCGTCTAATACGAAGTATGCTACTGTTAATAGTAAAGGAAAAGTTACGGCTAAGAAAGCAGGAAAAGGTAAGAAAGTAAAGATTACTGTTCAGGCTACGGATGGAAGTAACAAGAAAGCAACTATTACCATTCAAATTAAATAACTATATTTAGAACAAAAACAGTACTGCTGATAATATCGACAGTACTGTTTTTGGATTAAAAAGATATATACCATAAGATGATTTAAATATATTCTAATTCTACCGTAAAGTCATTGTGAATCCGGAAGTTTAGCAGATTTGCAATTTCAACTGTGGCATAGAATAATTCATCGATTTTTTCTACGGAATAGCCTGCATAACGCATCAGCATACTGATGTGCATGTGTGAAATAGTATCTGAATCGTTGTTCATATCATTATGAAATGAGTTGATTATTTCTTTTTTAGCGCCAATGTGCATTTGGGTTAGAATAGATAATTCTTGTTCATCTAAAGAGCTAAATTTGTCGCCGAGACAAGTGAGCCAACGTTGTTCTTCTTCCATTACAAATAAGGTGGTTCCTTCATCGGCTTGCAATTCTGAGAGGAAGCGAAGGAGCGGAGCATTCGTAGAAAGTAAACGATAGTATGTAATAGTATGTAAAATACTGACAAAATCTGAATCAAATTGCGAAATGTCAAGCAGATTATCAATAAGTTCGTAAAAGGTTTTCATGATTTCGCGATAAATCTCTAATCCTAAGATTTGTTTGTTTTTGAAATGATACGGAATTAGTGCGCGATTAATTCCGGCAGTGGAACTAATCTCACTATATGTGGTATTAGTGTATCCATTGTTGTAAAATAATTTTTTGCTTTCGCGGAGAATAGTGGCCTTGGTTTGTTCTCCGACAATATATGTATTAGACATGGTAAACTGCTCCTTTGTGAAATAAAATATTTAAACAAAATAATTATAAATGATTTGATTCTTGCTTGCAACCGATTCGTATATATAGTAAAATAATACATAATTAAGTGCAATGTTTTGATATATATTGCGATGAATTGGGTGTACAGAAAAACGAATGATAAGGGGGCAGATGTATGCAGGCATCATATGTGAATCGAATTAGTAAAGTTATTATGAAAATGCTAACTATTTTGATGGTTGGTATTGGGATAGCCACAATTGGTATCACAGCAGTTTATGGAGTTCAATTGAATAAGTCGCGAATGAAAGAGAATGTGTTGCAATATTCCGGTCTTTTGAATGAAGAGTTTACCCACACAATTTCGCAATTAGAGAGTTTGGTAGTTATGATGGAGAACCGACAACTCACTGGACAGATGGCAACAATAGCGTATGCTGATACCATTGTAGAATCTAGTGAATGCTTATCAGCGGCATATGTGGCTTATGATAATGGCTATTTTCTAATGAATGGTGGTTGGGAACCAGAGGATGGGTATGATTATACAACTTGTGAATGGTATATCGGTGCAAAAGAGTCAGAAGGTTTTTATGTTTCAGACCCATATTTGGACGAAAAGTCTGGGATGTATTGTATTACTTTTGCTAAAGCTATGCTTAAAGATGAGGTGTTCCAAGGTGTATGTGGTATTGATATATATGTGGACAATTTGGAAACTTTGATGAAGAGTAGTTATCAGGACAAATCCTATGCATTTTTGGTATCTGCTTCAGACACAATTGTTACGCATCCGAATGAGAAACTATTAATTCAGACAGGCACATCATATACTTTGAAAACTGCCAATAAAGGAAAACTTAAAGATCTTGTTGAAGTGAACAAAAACTGTATGATTAGTGATCATACAAGTGGAGTAAAGACTGCAATGTCGACGGATGTGTCTACTGTTGGTTGGAAAGTAGTTTATGTAATGCCGGCTCTTGATAATTTTATAGCAACAGTTATTGTTATTGTAGTTTTTATTGTCTTGCTTTTTGTTGTAAGATATTTGATTAAAAGATATTGTAATCGTGAGATGGATCGTTGGTTCCGTCCGCTTGGAACGATTAGTGAGAAGGTTATTCAGATTGCAGAAGGTGATTTGGATGTAGTATTTGATGAAGAACCTTTGGCGGAAGAAATTGCGATGTTGACTGTTTCCTTAAATGAGACAGTTGAGAATTTGAAAACATATATTGGCGATATTACATTTGTTGTTAATAATATTTCGAATAACAACTTAGCACTTACTTCAAATATTGAGTATCAGGGTGCGTTTATTGCAATTCAGAATGGTTTGAATACGATTATAGAGAAATTGAATGGAGCATTTGGACAGGTTAATGAACAGTCAGAAATTGTAGTGAATTTTTCTGAGCAGGTGCAGGAAAGTACTATGCAGGTTGCGCAAGGTGCTAGTGAGCAGAATTTGGCGGTACAAGGTTTGGTGGCTAATATCGAAGTGTTGGCTGATCAGATTCAACATATTTTACAGAATGCGGAAGCTGCAAGTGAGGTGTCTAAGTTGACGAATGCACAGTTGGCGCAGGGTAATGCAGAGATGCAATCGTTGTTAGAGGCAATGGAAACGATAGAAGATACTTCTAAACAGATTGGAATGATTATTACTACAATTAATAATATTTCGGAAGAGACTAACTTATTAGCGTTGAATGCATCAATTGAGGCTGCCAGAGCCGGCGAAGCAGGTAAAGGCTTTGCGGTAGTAGCAGGTGAGATTAGCAAGCTTGCAACTGCGTCGGCAGAAGCAACGGAGAATATAACTAAGTTGATTGAAAATTCAATGCGTGCTGTTGATACCGGTAAAGAATTGGCAGATAGAACTTCTGTTACGTTACAGACTGGTATTAGCAATTCATTGAAGTCGAATGAAGATATTATGCAGATTTCAGAGTTTGTTAAGAGTCAGACTATTGCAGTTGAAGAGATTGAGAAGAGTATCAATGAAATCGCGTCTATTATTGATTCAAATGCAGCGACTTCACAAGAGAATGCTGCAATCAGTGATGAGTTGATTAACTGTGCAAGTGCATTGAAGCAAATGGTAGATGAATATAATTTGAGAGATACTGAATCTGGAGATGGGTATAATTTGGCTGGTACTGAATCAGAAGATGAGTATAATTTGGGTGATACTGAATTTGAAGAAGAGTGTAACTCATGTGATACTGAATCTGAAGAGGAGTATAATTTAAGTGATGCTGAATCAGAAGACGAGTATAACATGAATAATACTGAGTATGAAGACGGGTATGATTTGAGCGATACCGGATTTGAAGAAGAGTAATCAGATAATTCAATAAGAGATAAGAAAAATAGCTGTTACAGATTTGCTGTAGCAGCTTTCTTATGATATAGGAAATTTCGCTGAAATTATCCTATACGTAAAATGTTTCGTAAGGATCTTGTATTATGAAAAGGGTGGATATATGAGATATTATTCGTTGAATCAATATTTGAAAGATACGTTTGGTGAAAAAGTATATAAGATAGCTTTGGATGGTGGATTTACATGTCCAAATCGAGATGGGACATTAGATACTAAAGGGTGTGTTTTCTGCTCAGGAAAAGGCTCTGGGGATTTTGCAGAAAGTCGTAATGAAAGCATTACGGAACAGATTGAAAATGGTAAGAAACGTTTGTCTGGTAAGATTAAAAATGGTAAGTATATTGCGTATTTTCAAGCATTTACCAATACGTATGGACCAATTGATGTGTTGAGAAGTAAGTATGAAGAAGCCATGAATCATTCTGACGTGGTTGCGTTATCTATTGCAACAAGACCAGATTGTCTGGGTGATGAAGTGCTTGACTTGTTAAAATATGTTAATAATAAGAAACCGGTTTGGGTTGAACTTGGATTACAAACCATTCACAAGAAAACAGCGGAATATATTCGAAGAGGTTATGAATTAACCGTTTACGATGATGCAGTTCAACGTTTAAAAGCGATTGGAGCAAACGTAATTGTACATGTTATATTAGGACTTCCTGGTGAAAGTCGAGAAGATATGTTGAAAACGGTTCAATATGTTGGAGAAAGTGGTGTAGATGGAATTAAGATACAGCTTTTGCATGTGATAAAAGATACGGATTTGGAACGAGAATATAATAAGGGGATGTTTCAGACTTTAGATATGGAAGAGTATACAGATTTAGTTGCAGAGTGTATAGCTGTTTTGCCAGAACATATGGTGATTCATCGTATGACCGGAGATGGAGATAAAAAGACGCTTGTGGCACCTCTTTGGAGTGGTGATAAAAAACGAGTGTTGAATATGTTGAATCAAAAAATAGAAAGAAAGCAAAGGGGTTAGGAGCAATATTTCGGTTGAGGGTAGATTATGGAAAAATTTTTCAGAAGAAAAGGGATTGTTTGGAGCAGTCTCTTTTATTGTATAGGTGATTTTTTTGTGAAAAAAGTGCTTATTTGAGAAATATAAAAAAGTGCTTGACATATTATCAAAATGATAATATTATAACCATAACAAAACATATTATCAAAATGATAATAACAAAGAGGAGGATGTAATTATGAAAAAGACATTGATTGTAGTGGATATGCAAAAGGATTTTATCGATGGTGCGTTGGGAAGCAAGGAAGCGGTTGCAATTATAGACAATGTGAAGGCTAAGATTGCAATGTATCAGGAGCAGGGTAATGAAATCATTTTTACAAGAGATACACATCAGGCAGATTATATGAGTACCAACGAAGGAAAATATCTTCCGGTAGAGCACTGTATCGAAGGTACGCAAGGGTGGCAGATTTGGGAAGGTTTAGAAGTAGAAGGTGCAACCATTGTGAATAAGCCAACTTTTGGTTACTTGAACTGGAAGGATTACAATTTAGAGGAAGTAGAGTTGATTGGTCTTTGTACTGATATTTGTGTAGTGTCGAATGCGTTGATTATAAAGGCATTATACCCGGAAATTAAGGTGACTGTAGATGCAAGCTGTTGCGCAGGTGTTACACCGGAAAGTCACTTATCAGCATTGCTTACTATGAAGATGTGTCAGGTGGAAGTAACAGGATTAGAACGATAAGAAGCGCTGAACAGTAGAGACATAGAGAATATTAATATAGTCAGAAAGAAGGGGACGGATATGATTAAGATAAATGGGAAACAAGTAGAATTTTCACATTTTCCGGATGGAACACTATTGCTAAAAGAGTTGGTACCAACTACGGAGAAAGTAGTGTTGACATGGTTGTTCGAAAATAATGAAGAATTGGTAGGTTTGTTCTTTTTGACAAAGCACTTGAAAGCTGGTGGAATGAAGGAAGTTGAACTCGAACTTCCGTATATACCAAATGCGAGGCAGGATCGTGTGAAAAGACAAGAAGATGTGTTTACATTAAAATATTTTGCACAGATGATTAACGATTTAGAGTTTTCTAAGGTAAGAGTATTAGATCCACATTCTTATGTCAGTGAAGCCCTGATTGACCGGATTGATATTCAGTCACCGAAGCAATATGTGGAAATGCTGATAGAAAAGTTGGAGCAGGAAGGTAATGAGAATATTGTAATGTTCTATCCGGATGAGGGTGCTATGAAACGATATTCTGCTATGTTTGACAGACCATATGCATTTGGAATTAAGAAACGAGACTGGGTGACAGGAGATATTAAGGGATTGGATGTATCTGGTCGGACAGAAATGCTTTCGGGAAGCACGGTTTTGATTGTAGATGATATATGTAGCAGAGGCGGAACTTTTTTCTTTAGCGCAAAGAAGCTGAAGGAGTTAGGGGTAAATAAAGTATATTTGTATATTTCTCACTGCGAGAATACGATTTTAGATGGTGAGATTTTGAACGCTGACTTGGTGGAAAAGGTTTTTACTACCAATAGCATTTTTACCAGTCAGCATGAGAAAGTAGAGGTGTTCAATTATGAGTAGAGTGAATCCGATGTTATTAATTGATTTTTATAAAGCAGTACATGCAGAAATGTTACCAAAGGATATTACAAAGTCTGTGTCCTATTTTACACCGAGAATGAGTCGTGTGGAGCGTTGGGACAAGGTTGTGATGTTCGGGTTACAGGGATTTATTAAAACTTATCTTATAGATTATTTTAAAGAAGAGTTCTTTGAAAAATCATTTGATGAAGTGATTGGAGAATATAAGAGGATTATGGATGCTACACTTGGATGTGAAGCATATAAGATAGAAAAGATTGAGAAGTTGCATAAGCTTGGATACCTTCCGATTGAGATTATTGCATTGCCGGAAGGAAGTATGGTTCCAATGCATGTACCAATGTTTGGAATTACCAATACACATCCGGATTTTGCATGGTTGCCACAGTCACTGGAGAGCTTGATATCAGCAGAGAGCTGGCACCCAATGATTGCAGCAACGGTAGGATATACATATCGTCAGATTGTAAATGAATACTATGATAAGACTTGTGATGATAATGTGGCAAGAGCAAGAGCGTTAGGTGCGTTTGATTTCCGTGGAGAGGAATGTACCGATTCTGCGGTAAAGGCAGGAGCAGGCTGGTGTCTGTCCTTCCTTAATACCGCAACAGTTCCGACGATTCCATATCTTGAACAAATGTATAACTGTGATTGTACCAAGGAGCCGGTGGCATTTGGAAGCCCAAGTACAGAGCACTCTGTAATGTGTAGCAACTATGCAATGGATGGAGACGAGATTACCCTACTTCGAAGATTGTTGACAGAGATCTATCCGAATACCAGTTTTAGCGCAGTTTTGGATTCCTATGATTATTGGAATATTATTGATAATGTATTACCACAGCTTAAGGAAGAGATTATGGCACACAATGGGTGTATGTTAATGCGTGGTGATTCCGGTGATTGTGTTGAGGTTGTAACCAAGACAGTATTCAAGTTATGGGATGAGTTTGGTGGTACGATAAATAGCAAGGGATACAAAGTATTAGATCCGCATGTAAAAGCAATTTATGGAGATTCTATTACTATCCAGAGATGTGAGGAAATCTATCGCATTTTAGAAGAGAATGGATTTGCATGTTCCAATGTTGCATTAGGAGTTGGTTCTTTTTCTATGCAGTGTATCGAAGAGGATGGTATTTTGAAACCATTTACCAGAGATACATTTAGTTCATGTATTAAGGCAACCTACTGTGAAATTGCTAATCAGCCATATCCAATTTTCAAAAATCCAAAGGATGGAGGATTTAAGAAATCTCAGAAGGGTTGTTGTGTGGTACAAAAAGATGTTGAGAAGGGATATACCTTCCAGGATGGATATACATGGGAAGAAGTCTGTGCCAATGAGAATAATGAACTAGTAACTATTTTTAAAGATGGAGAACTTGTGAAGGAACAAAGCTTACAGGAGATTCGAGCAATGCTACATGGTGGAGCATTCTGATAAGCCCAGAAAGGAGAGATTTGTTATGAAAGAATTTAATGCAGTAGAAGTGAAGGATAGAATTGTAGAGTGGATCAGAGAGTTTTTTGAGAAAAATGGACCAGATTGTAATGCAGTTGTTGGGATTTCGGGTGGAAAGGACAGCTCCATTGTTGCTGCTCTTTGTGTAGAAGCATTGGGAAAGGACAGAGTGTTTGGAGTGCTTATGCCTTGTGGTGAGCAGGCAGACATTGATATGGCGAGACTTTTAGTGAATCATCTTGGTATTCGCAATACAGAGGTGAATGTCAAGGATGCGGTAGAAGGGGTACTTAATAGCATTAAGGATGTAGAGATTTCTACACAGACTAAAACTAACTTACCTCCTCGTATCCGTATGGCAACATTGTATGCAGTTAGCCAGAGTGTAAATGGTCGAGTAGCCAATACCTGTAATTTGTCTGAGGATTGGGTTGGATATTCTACTAGATACGGTGATGCGGCGGGAGATTTCAGTCCACTTGCTAAGGTTACTGTGACAGAGGCGAAGGAAATCGGAAGAGTACTAGGTCTGCCGGAGGTATTAGTAGACAAGGTTCCGATTGACGGTCTTTGTGGCAAGACGGATGAGGAAAATCTAGGTTTTACTTATGCAATGCTTGATCGCTATATTAGAGAAGGTGTTTGTGAGGATGAACAAAAGAAGAAACGTATTGATGATTTGCATGAGAGGAATAAGTTTAAGTTAGAGTTGATGCCATGTTTCGAATTATAAGGTGAATAGGATTGTATGAGTAATTATAAAATGAGTATAGAGGAAAAGAAATTCCTTGAAAAATATGATATTACGCAATATGAATGTCCGTCAATTGCAGCAGATATTGCGATTATCTCAATTCTCCAAGATGGAGAAAGTGAGAATTTTCGAAAGCTCCCAAAGAAGTGTTTAAAGATTTTGTTAATCAAAAGAGCCAATTATCCATACAAGGATTGTTGGGCGTTGCCAGGTGGTTTCTGTCGTCCGGATGAGGATGTCTACGAAACTGCAAAGCGTGAGCTTTTGGAAGAAACCAACGTGAAAAATGCGTATTTACAGATGGCGGGAATTTATGGTGAGATTGGAAGAGACCCGAGGGGATGGATTATATCGAATACATTTCTTGCCTTAATGGATGGTGAACAGTGTCACCTTCGTGCCGGTACGGATGCATGGGAAGCGAGATGGTTTTCGGTGGAACTTGAGAAGTTTGAGAAGAAGAATGAATTGGACGAAGAATCAGCGATTGTAGAGACAGAATATACAGTGAAACTTTGTAATGAAAGTGCTGATTTAATCATGGTTGCGAAGGTAATGGAATACAAAGAATTCAAAAATTATCATGAAACAATTCGATATGAGATTTTGGATAGTGATGGACTCGCATTTGACCATGCAAAGATTATTTTGCAGACACTGTTATCATTACGGAAAAAGGTAGAAAATGAGCCGACAATCGTATTTGATTTGATGCCGGAAACATTTACTTTGACACAGTTGCAGAATGCTTTTGAAATTATTTTACAGGAAAAATTGTTGACGGCAAATTTCCGTAGAAAAATTGCAGATTATGTAGTAGAGACGGAACAAATTATTGAAGGTGCAGGACATAGACCTGCAAAGTTGTTTAGGAGAAATGTAAAGACATTTTATCGGTAAGAATAGAAGGACCAATACAAAAATTCGCTTTTGTGTTGGTCTTTTTTCTTTTCAATCCTTTAAAAACTATGGTATAATGCGATTAACAGTTTTACTTGCTAATATACTTTTTTGGAGGTTTTATGCAGAAGAAAAATGTTGTGATGGATATATTACAATGGATACTATGGTTGTTTATGGTTGCAACTATATTGTATTTTGTTATAGGTGAATTAGTGTTACCTAGCGACGAGCTATATTTAGGTGATGATTGCAATACATATCACAGTGGTTGGGTATATGTTTTGCCGGATGGAACTGAGCATTCCGCAATAATACCGGGAGAATGTGAGGTGGCATATGGAGAGGTGTTGGCAATTGAGAAAGAATTGCCGGAAAACCAAAAGGATACGTGGATTTCTATCAGAAGCTCTCAACAGGATATCTGTGTCTATGTAGGAGATGAGTTGAGGGAAGAGTATACGACAAAACATACAAGAAGATTTGGTAAGAACAGTGTGAGTGTATATGTATTTTTCCCAATCTATGAAGAGGATGCGGGGAAAACATTGCGATTAGAAATTGTAAGCAATTCGCCTTATTCGGGATATATCAACGAGATATATGAAGGAGACCGTTCGGATATATGGAGATACTACTTTAAGATGTATTTGCCTGGAACGTTAGTGGCTTTGTGTATGATGTTATTAAGTTTTACAGTTGTAGTCTATAGTAATATCTTGCATTATTTGTGTAAGAGAAGGATGGAAATTCTTTATTTGGGTAGTGGTTTGATGTTAGCTTCTATATGGCTGTTGGCAGAATCTCGTTTACGCCAGATAATTCTACCTAATAGCACGATTGCCAGTAATGTAGGATTTTTGATGGTAATGCTTATGCCATATCCATTTTTAGCGTTTATCAATTACACGCAAAAACGTCGCTACCAGGTTGTATATATGTTGATTGCCGGTGCAGCGATTATTAATATGATTATGTCTACATTGCTACAAGTATTCAATATAATGGATTTTTCTGAAACTATGGGACTTTCTCATGTTATTCTTGTTGTGTTGATTGTATCAGCGATTATTACAGTTATTGTTGATGTAAAACGTGGTTACATAAAAGATTACCCGGAGGTTTCAGTTGGTCTTGTGGGTATGATGCTAGCCGGACTTTATGAGATTTATTTGGTGTATGATAAATCTTCTATGTACAATGGTGTTGTATTATGTTTTGGATTGGTATTCTTGTTATTGATGGCAGGAATTAAAACCGGACGTGATATGATGGACGTGGAAAAGGAGAAACAAAGAGCAGTTATTGCAAATGAATCAAAAGATATGTTTTTAGCTAATATGTCGCACGAAATTCGAACACCGATTAATACTGTAATTGGTATGAATGAAATGATTTTACGTGAGAATAAGGATGAATCTATTACAGAGTATGCTAATAACATCAAACAAGCTAGTAAGATGTTGTTAAGTCTTATTAATGACGTGTTAGATTTTTCCAAAATTGAAGCGGGCAAGCTACAGATTATAGATGGAGAATATGATGTATCCGCTCTGTTAAAGGACGTTGTGTCGGGTATGGAAGGACGTCTTAAAGAAAAACATTTGCAATTCCAATTAAATATTGATGAGATGATACCAGTTAGTTTGTATGGTGATGAGATTCGAATAAGGCAGATTTTGAATAATTTGTTCTCTAATGCAGTAAAGTACACAGAGCAAGGTAGTGTGTCATTTTCTGTAAAGGGTGAGCGAAAAGGTGATATTTGTGAGTTGCAGATTTCAGTTAAGGATACTGGTATGGGAATTCGTGACGAGGATCTAGAGCATTTGTTTGACAGCTTTAAGCGTTTGGAAATGAAGAAGAATCGTTACATAGAAGGAACAGGACTTGGGCTTTGTATTACAAAACAGCTAGTGGAACAGATGCAAGGTAGTATCATGGTGGAAAGTGAATATGGGAAGGGAAGTTGCTTTACTATATGCATTCCACAACGAGTAGTAAACGATGCACCATTAGGAGAGAATGCAAAAGCGTGGAGAAAGGATTTGAATTTTAACCAAGCTACACAAAGAAGGTTATATGCACCGGATGCAAAGGTGTTAGTAGTAGACGATAACAAAATGAACCTTCATGTAGTGAAGGCACTTTTGAAAAATTCGGGAATACAGCTTGATTTGGTTGATGGTGGTATGCAATGTATCGCTTCATGCAAAGAGAAGAAATACGATTTGATTTTGATGGATCATATGATGCCGGAACCGGATGGTGTGGAGACATTACATCTTATTCGAGAGGATGAAAAGAATCTTAACTGTGATACGGAAGTAATTGTATTGACGGCCAACGCAATTGCCGGTGCAGAAGAGGAGTATCGCAAGGCGGGGTTTGCGGATTATTTGTCGAAACCGGTGGATTCAGCTAAGTTAGAAGAGGTGTTGGCGAAGTATTTGATGAATGAGGAATAGAAAAGATAATTATCAAGAATGCTGATGGAAGAATATGTGAGCAGGAGGGAGTGATTCACTCTCTCCTGCTCTATTAAATTAGTGCAAGATGGTTTTTTGTTTTTTGATGTGGTTTTATTTTACTGTCACTTGAATTGTTACTTTCTTCTTGCCACATTTTACTGTGATTTTTGCATTTCCGGCTTTTTTTGCTTTAATCTTTCCTTTGTTTGTTACTGTTGCAACCTTTTTATTGGAAGTTTTATAGGTTGTTTTTTCTAAGGAAGTGATTGGTGTTTTATTGACTTTGATTGTATAAGTTTTACCTTTTTTCAGAGTTATTTTCTTTTTGCTAAATGTTAATTTTGTTGTCTTAACAGGATTCTTTTGAACTTTAATCTTAATGGAAGCTTCTGCACCTTTTTCAGTAGTTACCGTAATGGTAGCAGTTCCAATTTTCTTTCCTGTAATTTTGCCTTTTTCTGTGACAGAAACCACTTTAGAATTGGAAGAATGATAGCTTACAATCTTATCTCCTTCCATTGGGGTGGCTTTAATGGCTGTTGTGGATTTCTTTAACTGTAATGGAAGTGTTCCTGTTACATTAAAGGAAATCGTATAAATAGGAATAGTTTCAGCTTCCATGATTGTGTCGCAAATGATACATTTTTTTATTTTCATACCTTCTACATCGGCAGTAGGTTCATCTGTTGTCTCCCAAGCACCAGCAGTGTGAGTGTGTATATCGTTAGCAGTGTTGTTTTTTCCCTCCTCGCTACTTATAGGATTATCTGAATCATCCAAAGGAGGTACTTCCGGGAGGGGAGTTTCTGGTGCCGGTGTATCGTCATCCGGAAGAGTAGGTGTGGTATCTTGAGCCTTATAGTCGTCTTCATTAATTTCTTTAAACAGACCGTTTACTGCTTTAATGTCAGTAGAGGTTGAAGCAGTTTTGATAATGCCTTCATCTACTTCGATTAAAGAGAAAATGGAATGGGTATCTTTGTTATATTCTGCTATAAAATCATTCTTTGTATGAATGTTAAAGGAATCTCTGAATATTGATGCATCCTCTGTTAATAAATAAGTGTTGTAATCTGATTTGATATAATTCTTTTCTTTGAAGTAAATGTGTGTGTTCTGTTGGTATGCCATAAAATAAAGTCTGCGGGGATTGTAAACGATATTGTGATGGAAATAAATATCCGTATCGCCCTCAATACAATATCCCCAGAATAAAATATGCGCGGCAGGATATTTGTCTTCTCTTGCTTCGTAACCCCATCCGCGACCCTGGTTTACGGAAATATTATTGGTAAACTGGTAGTTGGATACTCCGCCGGCTGAAAGATTTTCCCAAATTTCTGAATCCTGTGTATTATTTGCAAAGAAATTGTTTGTAACCGTTACATTTTTGCCTGAGCCTACAGTTCCCTGAATTGTAAAGGCTACATCATATACATTACGGATAATATTATTTTTTACTAGTATATTGGAAGCATGAGTATTATAAAATTCAATTCCGTTACCATATCTAGTAGTATCTTTTAAATAACTTCCACCAATATCTTCAATAATGCAATTTGAAATTACTACGTTGTCAGTATAGGTGTTAAAGCCCAAAATTCCATGGGCACCTGTACCACAAACCCGAATATTATTAACACGCATATTGGAACTAAGCACTAACAAATTTGTTTTGGTAGCCATTTTTAAGGCTCCTAATCTATTATATGGATTCTCATCACATTTCATGTAAATATAGGAACCGTCGCAATAAAAATCGTATTCATTGGCCATGCTAAGAGAAGAAGATTTGTTGTAGTATTTTGTATTATTCTGATCTTCTAAAAATCCAATGTTACAGCTGTTGTCATCCGTTGTTTTAAGACCGGAAAAGGCGTTGATATCTTTCAAATACACCTTGAAAAGTCCTTCACCATGAGCCTGCCAACTGGAAGCAGAATCAGCAATCTTATAGGCACTAAAAGTAGGTAATGGTCCTTCCCCGTAAGAAGAGATAGTAACTACCTTTTCGTTAACGGCCGAAATTTTAGGACTAAAGGAACCGTAAAAGGTATCTCCACGCTTGAATAAAATCGTATCGCCGCTAATGTAGGTTTTGTTTTGAGCTGTTTCATAGGACATTGGGTCATCAACAGAAAGCCCGGTTTGGGAAGTGCCTGTAGCAGAAACATAGTAGGTGTTGGTGTTGTTTTTAATAACGGATTCTTTTTCGGCAAAGCGTTCATACATTTCCTTATATGTAACTATTTCAAGCTCGTTCGTGTCACTTTTGGATTTAACATAATCAAGAAGGATTTCCATGTTTTCCAAAGAAACATCAGAGGAGTCATGGAAGTAAAATACATGCCAGCCTTTATTGGCGATAGTAGTATCTACCTGAGCCTTCATTGCTTCTACATCACCTTTGAAACCATAAAAACCGCCTCGTCCGTGATGGTATACAGAGTCCATACAAATATCCTTGTTGGAATAAGGAACACCGTATAAATCAGAGTAACTAAATAAGGAGCTTACCCAGCGTTCAGACTTTTCACTACCGGTAACTTGTCCGGTTCCACCGGATAAAATAATGCCGTTGACATCAAATCCATAGTAATTAAAAAAGATTTTTTGTCGTACAAAGAAGTTATACATTGTTTCGTAATCAGAAAATCCTTCTTCTGTTAGTGGAGTGGTGTTATGAGCTAAGACTTCTCCGCCGGCATTTACCACCTGTTTTACAACATCTAATCTTGTTTTTGTTTGGGTAGAATCACATTCTATTAAAGCATCAGGACAAGTGGCAAGACAGAGAGGAATCTCTTTTTCAAGAAATAAATCAGCATATAGGTCCATTTGCCATCTTGTATCATCATTTACAAATGTAATATAAGCTTTGTCCGGTTTTTTATAAAGAGTAGGGTCTTTTATGTAAGTATCGTACATTTCATTAATCTGATCTACAAGGGTTGTTTTGTCAATAACGATGGCATCAAATTCTTCATCGGTTACCTGCATTTCCTTTTGCAAAGTAAAGCTTTGGTTGCCATACATTGTAATGTGCATTCTGGTAGCACCCTCTGGAACGGTTACAAAAGCACCGTTTTTACTTTTGCTAAGCTCGCTATATAGTGCATCGCCTATTACATTGTTTTCATTATCCATGAAAAGTACTGGTGCATAGTAATAAAATTCTGTGTCAGAAACTTTTACACCACCTACACCATAGGTTCGAAGGAAATAGATTTCCCCTGCTGAAACAGGAATGTATTTGTCCGGTGCAGTAGCACTATGAGGAGAGTAAGCATTAGGATCGGTTGGACTCTTGCATACATTGTCCATATATACACCATCTCTAGTCCATACTTTATTGGCAGTAAATTCCGGTATAATTAACTTATAGATAGTAGTGGTGCCTGTTTCGGATTTGGTTAGGTCATATGTGTCATAAATCTTTGTGTCGGATGGATCATCAGAGGTGTAGTGCTGTACATAAAGTTCATCCTGTGTAATCTCAATAACAGGATTTACGGATTGAAAATCGTTTGAGGCCTTTGCGTTTATGTAGCTTGTGCCAGCAAGTAAAAGTACTACACTAAAGATTAGTGACTTAATAAATAGGATACATTTTTTTTTCATGAGAATCCCCCTTGTTTTAGCTTTTAAATGTTGTCTTATATTGTATCAAATAATGTGGTAAAAATCATTACAGAAAATGAAATTTGCTACTAATAAAAATTTTTGAAAGTGTATGTAATACTAATGATAAAGAAAAATGCATTGCAACTATTTGCTTTTTTTCGTATACTGCTAATAAAAACAAATGTAAAAAGGGGTTAAGGGATGGAGAAAAAGAGAAAGAAAAACGACAATAATTTTGTATGGACAGTTACTTTGATGTTGGTATTCTTGCTGTCGTATTTTACGATAATAGAAAGTCAGGCGGCAGCTGCTTATACCTATAAGACGGATAATCAGACGTGGACCTATACAATTGATGACAATAAGCAGGCTGTTATTACAGCATACAGTGGTACAGTGGAAAATGTAATGATTCCCGATACTCTAGATGGTAATATTGTTACAGCAATAGACGTCGGTGCTTTTGCACAATGTGCAAGCATTAAGACTATAACAATTTCTAATACAATTACAAGCATAGGTTCGAATGCCTTTTACAATTGCTATAATTTGGAGTCTGTAACGATTCCTTCCGGTGTGACCGAGATTAATAATTTTACATTTGCTGAATGTAAAAAATTAAAGAATGTTACATTTGAGGCTGACAGTAGGTTGGAAAGTATTGGATATAAGGCATTCTTAAATTGTACTTTCACTAATATTACTGTACCAAAGCAGGTAAAGCAAATTGATACAGATGCTTTTTGGGGTTGCTCACAGTTGAAATTTAAAGTGGCAGATGAAAATGAATATTACAGCTCTGACATAAAAGGTACTTTGTATAACAAAGATAAAACAAAGCTTATATTATGTTTGTACACGAGTACTGACTATACAGTGGCAGACGGTGTTAAAGTCATTGGAAAGTATGCATTTGCATATAATAGTAATCTAAAAAACATTACATTACCAAAAGGGTTGGAGATGGTTGAAAATGAAGCGTTTTTGGGTTGTAAGGCGATTGAAAAGATTATTTTTCCTAATACAGTAAAAAGTGTAGGAAGAAATGCACTGGATACATATGCTTATTATCCGATTGTTTATTATCCTCAAACGGTTGATTTAACAGAAGCGGATATTCCCACAGAGATGACACAGATAAGTTATGCTGTAAATGATGATAAAACAGTGTCTCTTACCGTACGGGCTGTTCCTTACACCAATATTAAAATTGAAATTCCTGCTAATATTATGGGAATGGAAATTTCTTCTATGGAATATCTTTCAGGTATTAATACCTCTAAGATTTCACTAAGATGTACCAATCATTTTTCGGCTGATGGAGAATGGGGATACAATGAAGAAAAGCATTGGTTTGCAACCTGTAGTGTCTGTGGTTTAGAGGGTGGTGTCAGGGAAACTCACAATCTTACAGACAAAGGGTGCAGATGTGGCTACGTACCTTTTAAGCTAACTACTGCTTCAAAGGATTGCACTATCATTTATGGTGAAGAATGTACGCTTTCTGTTTTGGCTGAGGCAACACTGGGAGGAGAGGAGATTACCTACCAGTGGTATCAGGATAAAAAAGAAATAAGTAATGCAGATTCGCCTCTGTATAAAGTAACAGCCAATACTCCCGCTGGTGAGTATACTTATTATTGTAAAGTATCCTGTGGAGAATATTCCGTAAACAGTGAAGAAATACATATTCAGATAAATAAGGCAAAGAATCCTCCCAATATACCTGAAGTTGTTATGAAAGTACCTTATACTATTTCTAAGGTAGGGGATGTTTCCTTGGGGGATGGATGGAATTGGATTGAAGCATATAAAAAAATATCCTTAAAAGTAGGAATCGGTGTAAAGGTTACGGCTGTTTATGTAGGAGAAGATAAAGGAAACTATGAAAAAGAAAAGGTTTCTGTTACGATTACAAGGGAGTTGAAGGAAGGTACTGTTTTTACAGATAATAAATCAAAAGCTCAATATAGGGTAACCCGATTCGACAGAAATGGTACAGAAGTGCAGTATTTAAAATCTACAAAGGAAACGGCCAAAACGATTGTGATTCCAGCTACTATAACTTTGGAAGGAGTTAGATGTAAAGTAACCTCCATTGGGGAAAAAGCATTTATAAATAATAAAAAAGTAACAAAGGTCACAATTGGAAGCAATGTAAAAAAGATTGGTAAAGAGGCTTTCTATAATTGTAAGAAATTAAAGCAAATTACCATTAAGACAACAAAGCTTACAAAGAAAAATGTGGGAAGTAAGGCATTTGCAAAAACACCGTCAAATGTAAAAATTAAAGTACCGATTAAGAAGCTTACTGCTTATAAAACCTTGCTGAAGACGAGGGGAATTAGTGCCAAGGCGAAGATTATCAAAGAGAAATAGTAAAAAATAGTATATATTGATAAAATAAGATGTCCTCTCCTTACTGGATGATTTAATAAGGAGGGGATTTTTATATAGTAAAAAATCGAAAAAATTGGAGTGAAAGAATTGTGTGCTTTCATCCTGTTAGTGGTAGAGAGTACCTTGTTTGAATTGTGTGTTCAAAATATATATTAAAACTTGAATGTTCAGATAATTAGGAGTAAAATTGTAAATAGGTGAATAAAATGGGGTTACAAACATAGAGTTTAATGATTATTCACAAATTGAATGTATGGGAGGTAGCGATGATGAATGTTTATACAACTGAAAAGATTCGTAATGTAGTTTTATTAGGACATAGTGGGGCAGGTAAAACCAGTCTTGTTGAGTCCATGGCTTATCTTTCTGGAATTACAACCAGAATGGGGAAGGTAGATGATGGTAACACATTAAGCGATTACGGAAAGGAAGAACAGAAAAGAAAGATTTCTATTAGCACTTCCGTTATTCCAATTGAATGGGAGGGCGTGAAAATCAATGTGTTAGACACACCGGGCTATTTTGATTTTATTGGAGAGGTAGAACAGGCGATCAGTGCAGCTGATGCAGCGATTATCGTTGTGTCCGGTAAGTCTGGTGTGGAAGCCGGTACAGAACGTGCTTGGGAACTATGTGAAAAATACAAAATACCTAGAATGGTGTATGTAACGGGAATGGATGCGGATAACGCGTCATTTAAAACGGTTGTTGAAACTATGACGGAGATGTATGGAAAGCGAATAGCACCATTTCATTTCCCAATTCGAGAGAATGAAAAGTTTGTGGGATATGTGAATGTTATCAGTGAAAATGGTAACCGTTGGAAGGACAAAGAAGTTGAAGAGTGTGAGGTTCCGGATTACAGTAAGGAAAATCTGCAACTCTATCGAGATACATTAATGGAAGCAGTGGCAGAGACCAGTGAAGATTTTATGGAACGTTATTTTAGTGGCGATACTTTCTCAGAGATGGAAATTCGTTCTGCACTTCGTGTGAATATTAATGATGGTGCTATTGTACCAATTAGTATGGGGTCTAATACTCTTTGTCAAGGTACATATGCATTGTTAGATGATATTGTAAAGTATTTGCCGAGTCCGGAAGGAAAAAGCATTGCAGGTTTTAATATGAAGACCAATGAGGTATTTGAGGCAAACTATGATTTCGCAAAACCGAAGTCGGCTTATGTATATAAAACCATTGTTGATCCATTTATTGGTAAGTATTCTTTGATTAAGGTATGCTCTGGTGTATTTAAGGCAGATGATGTTATTTATAACAAAGACAAAGATATTGATGAAAAAGTTAGTAAGTTATATGTGCTTCGTGGTAATAAGCCAATTGAGGTGAAAGAGCTTCATGCAGGTGACCTTGGTGCAATTCCGAAGTTAACTGCAGCAAGAACTGGTAATACATTGTCTACGAAAGCCAATATTATTGAGTATGGTAAGTTTGAAATTTCAAAACCGTATACCTTCATGCGCTACAAGGTGCCGAATAAGAGTAACATTGATAAGGTGGCGCAGTCGTTGCAAAAGCTAACTCATGAGGATCAGACCTTGAAAGTGGTTAGTGATACCGAAAATGGTCAGACTCTTCTGTACGGTATGGGTGAAATGCAGCTTGAGATTATTCAGAGTAGATTGTTAAATGAATACAAATGTGAGATTACCCTAAGTAAACCTAAGGTGGCATTTAGAGAGACGATTAAGAAGAATGCGGATGTAGAATACAAGTATAAGAAGCAGTCTGGTGGACATGGGCAGTATGGACATGTAAAGATGCGTTTTTCCCCTCTTGGTGATACTACAATCCCATATGAGTTTTCGCAGGAAGTTGTTGGTGGAGCAGTGCCGAAGAATTATTTCCCTGCTGTGGAAAAGGGTATGCAGGAATCGGTGGAAAAAGGACCTCTTGCAGCCTATCCGGTTGTAGGCGTGAAGAGTGTGCTATATGATGGTTCTTACCATAATGTTGATTCTTCTGAAATGGCATTTAAGAAAGCAACCATTCAGGCATTTAAAAAGGGCTTCATGAGTGCAGGACCGGTATTGCTTGAGCCAATTATGAGTCTGAAGGTTGTTGTGCCAGATGACTACACTGGTGATGTGATGGGTGATTTGAACAAACGCCGGGGTCGTGTACTTGGCATGAATGTGGCTGGAAAGGGTAAGCAGGCGATTGAAGCAGAGGTTCCGATGATGGAATTGCTTGGATATTGTACGATACTTCGTTCTATGACTGGTGGACGTGGAGATTATTCTTATGAGTTTGCAAGATATGAACAGACTCCGAGTGATATTCAGGAAGCAGAAGTGAAAGCGAGAGCAAGTAAGGTTGCAGAAAATGAGGAAGAATAAAGCGACTTATTGTAATGTCTATAAGTGGCATATATAGAGTATGCGGTATGTAAGTGTAGAATACGTAAGAGAGAAATAGTGGGAAGGTACATATGAAAAAAGAGAAAAGCTTTGCAATGAAAATAATACGAGTAAGTTTGCTGATGATGATGCTGGGCTCCTTTTTGTTTTTCATATTAGGTCAGTTGTATTTGCCGGTGGAGAATCGCTTGACAGATACGACATTTGCAGTATATGAGGCAGACTGGGTGCAGGTATTACCGGATGGTTCAAAGGAGCCTGTAGAAGTTCCGGGTGCGTGTAAGGCTGAGCATGCTGAATGGGTAACGATTGAAACACAACTACCTTCCTCTCAAGAGGATACGAGTATTTGTGTTCGGAGTATGCAACAGGAAATGAAGATTTATGTTGGAGAACAATTGCGAAAAGAATATTCAACATTAGAAACGCAACCATTCGGCTCAACCAGTACTATGACTTATGTGTTTTTTGAATTGTTTGCTGAGGATGCAGGAAAAACATTGCGGATAGATTTTATGTCAGATTCCTCTTATGCCGGTTATGTCAGTGAGATGTATCAGGGGCAATATACAGATATTGTTGGACATTTTTGTTAATTGCCCTTTTGCCATATCCGCTTATGACTTATTTGAATTGCGTGCAAGGTCGTCGTTATGAAAAGGTATATATTGTACTCGGAGTATGGACTGCTATTAATTTTGTCATTGTTGTATTTTTACAGATTACTAATATTAGAGATTTTTTTGAAACCATGACATCTTCACACCTTATTATTATTGCATTAATATTCACTATGGCGATTACGATTATAAGAGATGTTATGAAAGGCTATGTGAAGGCATATAGAGAAGTTGCAATTGGATTTGTGGCAATTATGGTAGCAGGCGTATTCGAGATTGCGTTGACCTACATTGTGTCTGCACGATTGAATGGTATTTCTCTTTGTATTGGTCTTGTGGTTTTATTGATTGCGGCAGCGCTGAAAACAATCAGAGATACGTTTAATATTGAGAAAGAGAAACAGATTGCTATTGCAGCAAGTGCATCGAAAGCACAATTTCTGGCTAATATGTCGCATGAGATTCGTACCCCGATTAATACGGTTATTGGAATGAACGAAATGATTCTACGCGAAAATGAGAATGAAGAGATAGACGAATATGCACATAATATCAAAAGTGCCAGTCAGATGTTGCTCAGTCTGATTAATGATGTCTTGGATTTTTCGAAGATTGAAGCGGGAAAGTTGCAAATAGTAGAAAAAGAATACTATCTTGCGGATATGTTAAATGATATTGTATTAAGTACGCAGATGCGTATGCAGCAAAAACCGTTACAGTTCAAGGTTTGTGTAGATGAGAATATGCCTACACAACTTCGTGGAGATGATCTTCGAATCCGACAGATAATGAATAATCTATTATCGAATGCTGTGAAATACACAGAACAGGGTAGTGTTTCATTTACTGCAAAAGGTGAACAAGATGAAAATGGTTATGTTTTAGTGTTATCAGTTGAAGATACAGGAATAGGCATTAAGCAGGAAGATATGAAAAATCTGTTTTCCAGCTTTGAACGTCTAGAGCTTAATAAGAATCGTTACATAGAGGGAACAGGGCTTGGACTGAATATTACAGAGCGATTGGTATCTATCATGGATGGTAAGATAGATGTTGAGAGTGAATACGGAAAAGGAAGTTGTTTTACAGTACATATTCCGCAACAAATTGTCTCTGATGAGCCAATGGGACCGTTGGAAGATGGAAGAAGAAAAACGCTGAAGGAAGATGAAACAAAAAAGACCGTGTATATTCCGGATAAAAAGATTCTTGTCGTAGATGACACGAAAATGAATCTTGCTGTTGTAAAAGCATTGTTAAAACGAACAGGTGCACAACTTGATACAGCATCCGGTGGTATGGAATGTTTCGAATTAACAAAACAAACACAATATGATTTGATTTTAATGGATCATATGATGCCGGAACCGGATGGTGTGCAGACACTGCACCTGATTAAAGAGGATGAAGACAATCTGAACAAAGAGACACCGATTGTTATTCTTACTGCGAATGCAATAGCCGGAATGAGAGAACAATACTTACAAGAAGGATTTGTGGATTATCTGTCAAAACCAATTGAAGTGGACAGATTGGAAGAAGTGTTAGAGAAGTTTTTGAAATGAGTAGGAGAATGATATGTTAGTTTTAGTATACAGAAAATGCAGTACATGCTTGAAAGTATTGAAATGGTTAGAAGACAATAAGGTAGTGTTTACAGAGCGTCCGATTGTAGAGGAGAATCCTAGCTATGAAGAACTGAAGGAGTGGTATGAAAAAAGTGGATTGCCACTTAAGAAGTTCTTTAACACCAGTGGGTTAAAGTATAAGGAGTTAGGTCTCAAGGATAAGCTTCCTACCATGAGTGAGGATGAGCAGTTAAAGTTACTTGCTACCAATGGAATGCTGGTAAAGAGACCGTTGGTTGTGGGTGAGGATTATGTGCTTACGGGATTTCGTGAGAAAGAATGGGAAGAGAAGATGGTATAATATTTTAAACCAACAGTTTAATTACAGAAAGCTATACTGGGTATATAATAGAATGCAGTGGTTAAAAATACTAGAAAAGCAACAAGAAACGTGATACAATGGCATCGTATTTTCGGGATGGAAGATGAAATAAGGAGGTACAACCATGGAACCTGTATATTTATCAATCCAACAAAAAGCAACCGGTGAACGAATTCGAGAATTGTTGAAGCGACACGGATATACTGTGAAGGACATTCAAGAAGTTATGGGGTTTGAGAATCCCCAGGCTGTGTACAAGTGGCTTTCCGGGAAGTCCTTGCCAAGCATAGACAATTTTCTGATTCTCAGCAGAGTATTACATATGAACATAGAAGACATCCTCGTCATAGACGGGGATGTTGCTTTTTCAACCACCAGTTCAATGACAAAATGGTTATCCTCTCTTAAAATGAGTATCAGTAAAACATTTGAAGGAGGATTTTTTCTATGAGTGAGAAAATGTTAGTGACACAGGCTTTGGATGAAAGAGACCTGTTAGTGAAGAAAATTGCAGATAAGATTGCCAAGGCAAGTTTTGTAGATACCATCAAACCAAATGAGGATAAGGTGTATATGAAACGTATTACGAAAGATGCGTACACGAAAGAAGCAGAGGCAGCATATCAGCAAATTGTTGACCTGATTGACCGCTATCAGAAGATTGATGCGGCAATCGTGGATTCCAATGCGAAGACGGAAATCACAACATCATATGGAACGTTTACTGTGGCAGGTGCCATTTCTCTTCGAAGCAGATTGAAGGGACAGGGAGCTTACAATGGTCATGCTGACTTTGAAAGCAAACTGCAGAAAAAGATGGCAAGTGAATACGCAGAACGTGTGCGTTTTAGTGATATGAAAAACAGTGATCTACAGTCTACTGCAGAGGAGATGCGTCTAAGTATTCTCGGAAGAGATGCAAAAACTAAGGACGACAAGCCGCTTAGTGTGGTGGAAGCCTATGTGAAGGAAAATACCACGGAGCTTGTAGACCCGTTGGATGTGAAACGCAAGTTAGAAGCGTTGGATGAAAAACGCGACACGCTGCTAACGGAGCTTGACACCCAGATTAAGGTGTCCAATGCAACTACATTTATTGAGGTGGAGTGATTGGTTCAGGCATGGACAGATAGCCACCACATAAATGAAATAATATGCCGGTAAGTGTATCTCGCACTTGCCGGTGATAAACGCCTGCATGACGAAAACTTCATACCCGGCTCCCCTGGAACAGGGTTACGTTACAAGAAAAACTAACCAATCAGCAAAATTGGATTGCTTGATTTACAAAGTTAAGTATTAGATGATAATGGTATTATCTCCAATTGAACTGTTTTTTGTTTTTTATAAACCGTCAAAGGTGAATTGTTAATGGTTAATCTAGAAACGGTGAATTGTAAATGGAGAACTTTCCTGTAGACATAGAGATGTGTTGAAATCCATGAGAAAGGTTTGTGTGTTGAGTCGGTTGACCGGAAGTTGCCCACATGGCTGTCATGTGGGCGTTTTTTTGGTTTGCGCGCCATGGGCGCGCTCTAACGGGTGCAAGTCCCGAATACACCTAGGTAACAAGGAAGTATATAGCTGAACAGCAAGGGTGTCTATCGTGAGGTGGAATCTGAAGGAAGCTGTAGGCAAACCTCTGACTCGACGGACAGAAATCACATATAAGGCTAGGCTCTGTTTGGTAAGTCCGCCAAAAAGGATGAAGCCGAAAAGTTACCATTTGTAGGAGCAGAGTAAATGTGGCGAGTACATGGAGGGAAAGAGCGCGCACCTTAAGCGTGGAGGTCTCACAGAGGTTTCATTAGCCTAGTAACAACGAACTGTGAGAAGTCAGCAGAGCCCATAGTAGTGAAGAAGTTTCTGTAATGGAAATGGAGCGAAGGGGTGAACAATCAATAAGTTTGAGTATGTCTCGTGTTGCAGAAATGGCAACATCTGCCGTAACCAATCGGGTAAAGGGTGGTCAAATCAAGCGAGGCGGAAAGGAAAGAACGCATAGACACAAGTAGTCTAATGGAGCAGATATTATCTAGCGATAATCTCAACAGAGCATATCTGCAAGTCGTACGAAACAAAGGTGCAGAGGGAGTGGACGGGATGAAGTACACAGAACTCAAAGAACATCTTGCAAAGAACGGC
>JAFQOE010000117.1 GCA_017395635.1 Lachnospiraceae bacterium
TATTATTTTTCATAGTGCCTCCTAACTGAGCAGATTCAAAAGCTGCCCAAGCGTTCCTGTTGCCATCATAATACCAATTATAACAAGTAGGCTGCCGCTTATAAGGTTAATGATTTTGTAATTTCTCTTAATCCAGTTAAACGCTGATTTGAGGTAGTCAATCAGCACCGCACTTAGTATAAAGGGTATTCCAAGTCCCAATGAATAACTAAGCAGCATCAGCATTCCTTCTGCTATATGACCTTGCTGAGATGCCAGCATCAATGCGGAGCCTAAGAACGCTCCCACACAAGGAGTCCAGCCTACGGAAAAGATAATTCCAAAAAGTATTGCAGAGAAAAATCCCATATTATCTGTTTTAACAGAGCGCTGATTTCCTTTGAAGATATTTAGTTTAAATACTCCAAGAAAATTCAGTCCGAAAATTATCACAATCAGTCCTGAAATGATGTTTACTGTTGTCTGGTATTCACGAAGGAAGCTTCCAACTGTTCCTGCCAATGCTCCAAGCATTACAAAGACAATGGTGAAACCTGTTATAAAGCCGACAGCACCCTTTAATGTTTTTGCAGTAGTTCTTTCTCCGCCGCCTGCAAAATATGAAATGTATATGGGCAGCATTGGAAGCAAGCAAGGCGATATAAAGGTGATAATCCCTTCAAGAAACGATATTAAATATTGCATTAAATTTCACTCCCTTTATGTTCTTCAGCAAGATATTCTTCCGCCGAATGAACTGCCATTGCACCATCCGAAACAGCGGTAACTACCTGACGAAGCTGTTTAGTTCTTATATCGCCGACAGCATACACACCGGGGATGCTTGTCTTTGTTGTTTCGTCTGCAATGATGTATCCGTTCTCATCCAAATCAAGTTGACTTCCGAGAAAATCAGTTGCAGGCTTTCTTCCCACACTTACAAATACACCGTCACAATCAATTATGCTTTCTTCTCCTGTTTTGACATTTTTAATCTTAACACCTGTTATTTTATCTTCATACAAAAGTTCCGTAACCGTGCTATCCCATTTAAACTCCACATTTTCTGCATTCATTAAAGGCTCATGGTAAATCCTTGTTGCTTTTAGGGTGTCTCTGCGATGAACAATGATAACCTTTTTTGCAATACGACTTAGAAGAATTGCATCTGCAGCAGCAGTATTTCCTCCGCCAACCACAACAACTGTTTTGCCTCTGTAAAACATTCCGTCACAGGAGGCACAGTATGCAACGCCTCGTCCTATAAGTTCAGTTTCTTTGTCAACGCCAAGCTCTCTTGGGTTTGCCCCTGAAGCGAGTAGGACTGTTTTTGATAAAAATGTCCCCTTTGCAGTCTCTATTTCTTTTGGATTTACCGTAAGATTAACTTTAATTACTTCGGCATTTTCACTTCTTGCACCAAATCGTTCCGCTTGTTTTTTCATTTTATCAGCAAGCGAAAATCCGTCAATTCCATCCTCAAATCCGGGATAATTGTCAATTTGATGCGTCAACGCCATTTGTCCGCCTGCTGAAAATTTTTCAAGAACCAAGACATTAAATCCGGCTCTTGCAGCATAAAGTGCTGATGTGTATCCACCCGGGCCTCCGCCAACTATTATCATATCGTAAACTATATCTTTATTCAAAGCTGTCATATTCACATCAGCTCCTTTCCTATGTTAGTTGTATTATATATTATAGTTTTTTTATTTTCTGTGATGTTATCACATAATTATAATTGTATTTTTTGCATATCTATGGTAAAATATAAATAAATAATTATACGGAGGTGTTTATCATGTGTGATAACAACAAATTTTATATCTGTGAGCATTGCGGAAATTTAATCGGTATGATTCACGATGCAGGAGTGCCTATGATGTGCTGCGGTCAGAAAATGACAAAGCTTGAGCCGGGTACAGTTGAAGCAAGCCACGAAAAACATATTCCGGTAGTAAGTGTTGACAACAATACTGTAACCGTTACAATCGGTTCCGTTGAGCATCCTATGACAGAAGAACATCACATCGTTTGGGTATATCTCCAGACCGACAGAGGAGGTCAGCGTAAATGCCTTGAAATCGGAAAGGATCCTGTTGTAACCTTTGCTCTTTCTGATGAAAAACCTGTTGCAGCTTATGCTTACTGCAATCTCCACGGCTTATGGAAAGCTGATATCTAA
>JAFQOE010000038.1 GCA_017395635.1 Lachnospiraceae bacterium
ACCAAACAATCCGCTGTCCTCCTTCTGGTGAAGAACGATATCCACGCCGGTATTCATGATAGAGTTGCTGAATATGGTGTTTTCACTTTACCGAAACCCATTTCAAAAGTAACCATGACACATGCTCTTAATTGGCTGGAAAGTGCACGAGAACGGCTAAGACAATTTGAGAAAAAATCAATATCCATTGAAGATAAAATGGCTGAGATTCGATTAGTTAACAAAGCCAAATGGCTGCTAATCAGCGAACTTAAAATGAGCGAACCGGATGCTCATCGCTATGTAGAAAAACAGGCAATGGACCGCTGTGTTTCCAGAAGATGCATCGCGGAAGAAATTATCAAGACTTACACTTAATCCCCTTTACATAAGCAGGGTGGTAATGTTTCCCCACATTACCACCCTACTGTTTTCTTGACTTTTTTATCCCCCTGACTCCGTTCTCATTCTTGCACTAAATTACCGTCTCACTTTTCTTACAATCTTGCTTCGTTTCCTTCTTCTTTTCTCCTGCTACCTGCATCTTTTTCGATTGCAAATCTGCCTTAACCGATAGCTTCTTTCCCATCTGCATTGCTTTCTCTTCCAGATACTTTTCCACTCCCGGCAGATACTCTTCCAAGGTTCCGGTTTTGTATTCTGTGATAGGATTAATCTCTACCAAGACACCACCTATTCTGAATTTATCCTCGTGAAGAAGATTAAACAAATCGTCTTCTCTTTCATTACCAGATAGCTGTACCACCACATCCAAATTTTAATTCTACTATTCTTTGGAAATTCTCTTCTTTCTTCAGTTATCACAAAAATGTACTGGTTAGAGATAATTTTCCCATTTTTACGCAATAGTTCGCCTCATCGATAACCAGCTTCATAGTGACTGCCTTTAAACCTACTATGATACATAAGTATCGACCTCCTGTCTCAATTTTTTGAGTCAGCGCTTTCTCAATATCAGCGTAAGTTAATAAAAATTTTGTGTCAAGCAATTAAAATTCATATAAAACTTTGTGACAGCTAAAAAACTTCTTTGTCTATCCTTGTATAGTACACCTCATTGATTGCTGACAATGTCGCCACGAAACACATTACTGTAGAACTATAAATCGGTTCAATAAAACTGAACGTCAAAGGTAACAAAAATAATATAAATCTTGTGACTTTATTCAAAATAGTATGTATGGATACCAACTTTTTGTTAGATATCAATCCCCAAACAACATTATCTATTTTAATGATTGCTATAATAACAATCCAAGTCCACAACCAAGTAGGAAATTGTATCAACGGTAGTATTTTCACAAAACACACTGCTACAAATACACTATCTGCAACCGTATCTAATCTTGCTCCCAATTCACTAACGGACTTTGTTTTCCTTGCGATTGTTCCGTCTACCATATCCGTAATTCCACAAAATAAATACATGATGTAAAAACTAATGTAAAAAACAGGACAGCGTAACAGATATATACTACTTAAAATTCGGCTGATTGTAATTATGTTTGCTATCTGTTTTCTTAAATCCATTTCTTTGACCAATCAAACAAAGTTTCAGACATCAAATTGAAATCTACCGTTCCGCCATTTTTCAAATTCATAAAGGTTTCAACAATTACCTGCTCATCAGAAGATGTCATTCGAAGCAATTCTTCTTGATGTTTAATATAGTTCCCTGTCTGTTGAAAGATAATTGCCTGTACGACAAAAGAAGCCGATTTATATAAACCTCGCAAAACGTCCTTATCTTTTTCATGGAGCATATTGTGAACACATCCGTGGTATATATTGCAAGCACCAATTTTGATTGCTCTGCTCACAGCACTTTCGTCAATAACCGCCATCACCTCTTCAAGGCTTCCCTTGATTGGTGTGGTGTCATGACAAAACTGGAATAGATCAGATGGTTCCCAATTCATAATTTCCTGTTTCCCTGAAAGGAAACCACAAATCAATTCTCTATGTGGAAGAGTGTCCAATATATCATTATAAGTTTGAATATCCTTAGCTGACAATTCATCTAGAATCACAACAATGTCAATGTCGCTTGTTTCTGTAGCTTCACCACGGCCATAACTGCCTTGCAAACCAACAAACCATACACGGTTTGCGAAAGTTCCATTTATCGTCTGCAAGAAGCTTTGTATCCAAGTAGTAATATCTATCATTTTAATTACCTCACTTTATTTTAATACTTCTTTCCATTCTCCGTTTTCTTTGTTGAAAGAATACTCACTTACTCAACTTTCCCACCTGTAAAACAGGTGGGAAAGTTGAGTTATATACAAACACATCTGATTCTGCGATTATTGCAATTCCATTCTCAATTGCGTAATCATATGAAATATCCTCGTACAATAATTTCTGTGTTACATTTTTATAATCAGGCTCGTAGAATCTGCTTCTAATTATCTCCTTAAGCATATCCGGAATAAAATATTCAAGCTGCGCCGATGGATTATTCTTAGATTGCATCCTATCATCTCTGACCATATCAATTAACTTATCCAGTTCTTCATTCAGTTCAACCTCTCGTAGAAGCTTGCAGATATCATATAAGTGTCTTGAATCCCTGTCCTGCATATTCTGTATTTTATAATCGCATACGGCAAACACCTTATCCACGAAAGTTCTTTCTACGGATTGAACATTCATCATCACTTCTGCAGCCTCAAAGGGAACTGGCAAGATAATATTTCTGTCTAAACAAAATCTTCCTACAAAGCTACCCACAACATGTTTGTCAACAGGATATACCGACTGATAATAACTTGTTTCTATAATAATTTCCAACCGAATTACCGAAAACAAAGAGTCATACTTAAATACATATTTATTATAATCATACCGTGACTTTATCTCTTCCGGATTTGACAACACCAATCCCAAATTCTCGGCAATTTCGATAATCAATTCTTTTGATTTCACACGCTCTGATTGTGTAGGTCGCCGATTCATTGACAAATCAATATCTTCCGAAAAACGATCTATCAGATTATATGCCTTAGAAAGTGAAGTTCCACCCTTAAACACAAATGGTAATTCCGACTTTGCCAGTTCAAACAAAAACATTGACTGAATGGTATCTTTTTCAACCATTTGCTCACTTCTGCCTAATTCTCTGGCTACCGTTTCAATAATCTCTTTCCACTCAGCTTGATATTCTCTATACCAATTCATTCATCAAACCTCCTTGATAAATATTTCGATATACTCTATCCGGAAATAACGACAAATATTTTTTTACCTGACCAAAATCAACGTCTGCTATAGAAATAAAATTCTTTATCTTTACTGTAAATTCCTCACCGCTAACTTCGCTATATCTGTCAATCGTACTCATAAGGTCTAAAAATTGTAATGCCCCTTTATTTTCCTTTGATATTTCCGCTACCGGCTTATAGACGATTATCTGTCTGCCATCTACATCTACTTTACGCTGTTTGGTAGAAGCCTCATTAGAACATACCTCATAGCAGGACGGATTTTGCGTTGTAAAACCATACATATTCGCAAGTTGAATACCTGTAATATATCCGAATATCTCTCCATTCGCTTCCAGATATCTCTTTTGTACAAATTTATCAACTGAGACTTTTCCCTTAGTTCCCAAAATAGTTTTGTAAGAACGATAATACACACCATTGTATAATCTCTCTATTTTCCCTTCATCTGTAAGTTTCTTCATCTCTTGCCTAACAGATTCTCTGGATTTGCCAGGAAGTTCTGCAAGAAAGATTGGTTCATCTTTTTGATAATTGGTAATAATATAATCATATAACATACAGAACTCTCCTCTCACAATTTTGAAATTTTCTATTTCACTTTTATTATATCCAATTTTTCTTCTTTGTCAAAGTATTTCCCGGCAAATATTTTATATCCATTACCTTCTCGCTCAACTTCCAACATATTTAAACGAGAAAGTAAACAACAAATTGTGTTTCACTGTAAACTCATCATTGAGAATACCTTAAACCGGTCATTATGACGTATTATTTGAATGAATGTATCTAGACCATTCCAATCAGCTCAGATAGTAGTTAAAGCCGATGGGATTCCCACCGGCTCTAATTATTTCTAATATATCTGCATGGCGCTCTGCAATCAAACGTTGCTCGCCCTTATATTCATGAATTGTTGTAAGATAACTAACAATGCCTGGCGTTAGTAATTTTTTCCATTTTTTCCGTAATCAAATTCTCTCATTTCAATTACCTCATTTATTTTTCAACTTAGTCATTTTAATTATAATGATCTAATTAAACTATAAACCACAACAACACCAAATATAATTTCAATTTAGTCATTTTCACCAAAATGACTAAATTGAAATTATATTTGGTGTTGTTAAATAAATCAAAACTTGCTACTTCCGTCCCAGAAACAACCAGCAACCTCCTATTGTCTAACAAGTAACATGCAATCTCATCTTTATATATTCATTTCCAAGGTCTTTCCTTATCTAACCAACCATTTTCCTCCCAGTATGCCCTGTCTGCTTCACCTGATCCCATATTCCCCTTTTGCATCATCCGCATCAACATGAATAATGCTTTTGTCTTCATTCCTACTTTCGTTGTTTTTTTCTTTAATACTTTATCCGCAATCTTTCTGACATCTTTTTCAATTTTTTGCTTTCTCTTATCCTTGACTCCATTCCAATTCATAGCTTGAATACTAATGCCATATGATAATATACAAGGAACTCCCCAATACAACAAAGCATCTGCTATATCCTTGACAGCCTTCTTCGCACCACTTCCTGCCGCAGTTGACACCACAATAGCTTTTTTACTAAACATACATTTTCTTGGTCTGTGCGACATCCAATAATTAAATGTCAAATCAATAAAACTTTTCATAGGAGCAGATGCTCTCAAGCAATAAGTAGGTGTCGTAAATATCAATATGTCTGCAGATTCTACCTCTGTCATAATTATATTCTTTTCCTCATAAAACGGACATTTTGTAACATCTTCTATACAGGCATAACACCCCACGCAAAAATGATTCAAATCTCTCGGGAGAAAAAATTCCACAATGTTCTCTTTATCATTAATTCTATTTGCAATCATTCTCCCAATATGATAGGTGCTTCCTTTGTGATTTTGCCCATGTATCATTACAATCTTCATCTTCTCTACTCCTTGTACATTCTACTAAATTGTCGAATATGTTTTTCTAACATCTGCAATGCCTCTGCCTCTCTTTGCGGCTCTCTGTCACATACTGTCATCAACAAATAGATAGGAGCAAAGAATTGTAATGCCATCACATTTGCATCCTCATTTTTCATATTTCCCTGCATAATCAACAATTGAAGCAATCCCGTCTGATATTTTATAGGTTCATTAAAATATTGACGTGAAAAAAGTTCCGCTAATTCTTTATCCGAGAATTGTTCTATCGTAAGCATTTTTCTAAATTTGCATTCATATTCATCATGCAAAAAGAAAGAAAAAAGTCCAATTCCCATTTTCACCAGCTCGTCCTCCGAAATATTATTATAAACCTTAGAATCCACAAAAAAATCATTTCCTGTAATATTCAAATGAGCAGCTTCTTTGTCATAACGATTTCGCATCTCTTCTAAAATTGCATCAAATATAGCCTGCTTGCTCTTGTAGTGCTTATACAAAGAGGGCGCTTTAATTCCTACACCTTCTGCTATCTGTCCAACATATACATTTCCATATCCTTTTTCCGAAAATAATGTTAATGCAACCTCTAATATTTTTTTCTTTGTGTCCATATGCACCTCTTAGCTAATTAAAATTAGCCTTATTATAAGCTAATTATAATTAGCCGTCAATATCAATTATAAAAAATACCTCCTTTTCATAAGAATATCTCTGTTCTATCCATTGATATTCCTACGAAAAAGAGGTACACCATTCGTTTATCCGTAACTGATTACGTGAAAATGTATTCGTACATCATTACTGACAACTTTTTTAACCTATTTTTCTCATTTTAAAATTTTACAAACATCCAGAAAACCTATATAATCAATGCTTTCCGATGATTTGCAGAAGCAAACCATTATTCATCCCAGTTGTGGTACACCGCTTGAACATCGTCATCCTCATCAAGCAAATCTAAAATCTTATTCATTTTCTTAATGTCTTCTTCCGAAGTTAACTCTACATAGTTCTGTGGTACCATAGTTACTTCTGCAGATACCATTGCAATACCTTCTTTTTCTAAGGCTTCACGAACCGCTGAAAAATCATCAGGATTCGTAAGAATCTCAAAGCTATCCTCTTCCTCTGCAAAATCTTCTGCACCGGCATCTAATGCAATCATCATAAGGTCATCGGCTTCCATATCGCACTCTTCCTTATCGATAATAATCTGACCCTTCTTATCAAACATGAAAGATACACAACCCGTTGTACCTACATTACCTCCACCTTTTGTAAATGCATTACGCACATTTGATGCAGTACGATTCTTATTATCTGTAAGTGCATCTACAATAATCGCGGTTCCGTTTGGACCATATCCTTCATATGTAATACCAACATAATTAACCGAATTGGCATCTCCCGCTGCCTTCTTAATACCTCTTTCAATCGTATCATTCGGCATATTGTTAGCTTTTGCCTTCGCAATCACATCGCGAAGCTTCGAATTATTGTTAGGGTCTGCTCCACCCTCTTTTACTGCTACGGCAATTTCTCTACCTATAATTGTAAAAATCTTACCCTTTGCAGCATCGTTTTTTTCCTTTTTATGCTTAATATTGGCAAACTTTGAATGTCCTGACATAATCTATACTCCTATCTTTTTTGTAAATTTTACACGATTTTTATTGTATCACTCTGACCTTCCTTTTTCAAGTATCACTTACTAAGTCCAAAATATCATCCAATATGGCAAATATCTATCTTATTTTCAATCTTTTTCATATTATTTCCAAAAATATGCAGAAAGTACTAGTGGGAACACACGTTTTATGGTACACTATATATATACATGAAAAGTGTATCCTACACAAATACTTGATTTTAATGGGGTGATAACTTGAAAATCTTACTTATATTAATTATGATTCTGGCTACACTGATGATTCTCACATATTTCATTGCCGCCATTACCAAAAAACACAAAATGCTGATTGTTTTTCGCATTATCATGTTGCTATTAATCCTGCTTATTCTTGTAACATGGATTATCAGTATTGTTCTGAAACAACCATTCCACATATTACTTGGATTGGCAATTATTTTTATCATCATGTACATATACTCATAAAAAGAGCAATTAACTATTTCTTTTGTTAATTGCTCTTTTCTTCATCTATTAACATTTCATTTATTCCAAATTCAAATGTTTCTTAAATATAGAATTAGTAATTGCAAATAATCCTACATATCCTACAATTCCTATTAAATCAACTATAACTAATACAATATTCAAAATCACTATCGGATTATCAATTTCAATTTGTTCCATCACTCCTACACCTATAACAGTAAATACAAAAACTGCTACAATTGCCATAATTTGAACCAAAAACATGAACAACAAATATGCGCCAATTGATGCTATTATTCTCCATTTACCAAATAATTGCCCTATCGCAATACACATATAAATGACCATAAAAGATGCAAAGGACCAAACAATACATGTTATGACATAAAGACAGACTGCAAGAATCACTCCTCCTGCTAACTCTGAATCAATCATCCGAAATAGTTCAGAAAACATGCCCAGCATTTCTCCATACACATCCAACTCTTCCGTCCAATAGTCTCCTACTAAAAAGAATGCATAGCAAAAAATAACCACTAATAATGAGATTCCATACCATATTCCACCTGCAAGAGCCTTTGACCATAATATCTCCGAGGTCTTAGCCGGCAATGTCCAAGTCAGGTATCCTCTATCCCCCACTGTAGTCGAGTAAAACCGTATTACAATAAGAATTTGCGCAACCACAGTAACAAACATAATTCCATAATAAACGGAAAAGAAACAAATCATTTGAATTATATTTTTAGCTTCCCCTTGATACGGAAGCATACACATCACTTTACTGCACACAGTAAATACAAGTGCAACCAAAAATGTTATTCCCATTGTAAAACGATATGACTTCATCTCATGTTTGAATAACTTCCCTAACATCTGAATACCTCCCTAAACACCTGATCCAATGATTTAGCGTAGCTCATACGAATATTATCCACCGAATCATGGCATACTATATTCCCCTGCTTAATCATAATCACATCATCCAATATATTCTCTACATCTGCAATCAAATGGGTAGAGATTAATATGCTTCCTTCCGGATTATAATTAGATATAATCGTATTCAATATGTAATCCCTGGCCGCAGGATCCACTCCTCCCATCGGCTCATCTAACAAATACAAATCCGCCTTTCTACTCATAACCAAAATAAGCTGCACTTTTTCCTGTGTACCCTTGGACATGCTTCTCAATTTGTCCTCCGGATTAATCCCCAAATCTTCAAGCATTTTATAGGCAATATCCTTCTGAAAATTATCATACATCTCCTCAAAAAAATCTAAAATGTGCTTCACTTTGGTCCATTTACTTAAATACGTTCTTTCCGGTAAAAAAGCAACCGATGCCTTTGTTTCCGGACCAATCGAATTACCCTTAATCAAAATTTCACCTGAAGATGGTGTCAAAAGACCTGCACATATTTTAATAAAAGTAGTTTTTCCACTTCCATTCGGACCTAAAAGACCAATAATTTTACCAGGCTCCAAATTCAGATTCACCTGATTAAGAGCCAGTTTCTTACTATAATACTTAGTAAGAGCTCTACATTCCACTAAACTCATTCCTTTTCCTCCTCATAACTTGATAACAATTCTATCATCTCATTCTTAGCAAACCCTAAATCCTTCATCTGCATATAGTAATTCTCTACATGAGACGCTGCAAATTCTTTCTTGGTTTCTGCAATTAATTCTGTATCTTCTGTGATATATCTTCCAGTTGTCCGAACCGTAAAAACTAGATTCTCACGTTCTAATTCCATCATAGCTTTCTGCATTGTGTTAGGATTCACTTTTGCTTCCTGGGCCAGTTCTCTCACCGCTAACAATTTGTCACCCGGCTGATAATACCCTGATATAATACGTTTTTTCATCTCTTCCAATATTTGTGTATAAATCGGTCGATCTGATTTCAAATCCCATGGCATCATTTTCCCCTCCTTCTCTGTATCATCCGATTAATACAATAATACATTATGCTCATTTCGTCAATCTGTATCTATAACTTCACAAATTATTAAGAAATCATTTGGTGAGAAGCAAATGAGATAAATTCGAAACATTTTTGATATAGGACATTCCTATAAAGCAAAAAAACTGCCATAGTTCACATCACTATATGTCATGCAAACTATAACAGTTTCTAATTATTCTATATCATATTTTCTTATCTTCTACTTTATCTGACAACTCTGGTACTTTTCGAATACGAACCTTTTTAATCATTCGATCTTCACATTCTACTGCAACAAAAGAAAAGCCTTGATATTCAATCTTCACATCTTCCTTCTCCTCTGGCAAACGTCCTAATTTATATAATATAAAGCCATTTACTGTATCAATATCCTCATCAGGAAAAGTAATACCGAATCGTTCCTCTAACTCATCCAACTCGGTTCTGCCTTTCACAATATAGCCTTCACCTTCTGCAAGTTTCATGATGTCTATTTCTTCTTCATCATGCTCATCTAATATATCACCCACAATTACTTCAATCACATCTTCCATTGCTACAATACCCTCTGTCTGACCATATTCGTCTACTACAATGGCAATATGACTTTTGTTATCCTGCATTTGGTTAAATAACTTGCTAATCTTCTGTGTCGGATGAATATAATACGGTTCACTGCCTATGGTACCCACAAGTTGCTTATCATCTAAAAGATATGCCGTTACTGCCTCTTTAATATGTAAAACACCTATAATATTATCCAAATCTTCTTCATAAATCGGATATCTGGAATAGTTATTCTCTAACATAATATTCAAAGCTTCTGCAACATCTACTGTAGCTTCAATGCCAATAACTTTCTGTCTTGGTGTCATTACATCTCTTGCTTCTTTATCACCAAACTCAAACACATTCGAAATAAGCTCAGCCTCATCAGACATAATAGCACCTTGTTCGTGCCCCTCCTCAATAATAGAAAGAATTTCTTCTTCCACTGCCTCTGCCTGATCCTCATTATTTTTCTTTCCAAATAATAATTTTAAGCTACTGGGCCCACTACCTGCCATAATTATACTCCCTCTTTTCTTAACTTTTGTTATATTGTTATGAAATATATCACTATTTCTTATTTCAGTCAATCTAATCCATAAATGTTCTAATCAATAAGCCAATTTTGCCAGCATCATACCCTACAGAAAAATTTTTATAATGATAGACTTATCCTTAATGCTCGATTCACACTCCCCATAATTTCATCGTCCAAATGACACACCTTTTCTCTTAATCTCTGTTTGTCAATCGTACGAACCTGTTCCAACAAAATAACTGAATCTTTTGATATGTTACATCTACTGGCCGCCAATTCTACATGTGTCGGAATCGGTGACTTGTTTTGTCTACTAGTAATTGCAGCACAAATTACTGTGGAACTGTGCCGATTACCTGCTTCATTTTGAATAATAAGAACCGGTCTAACTCCACCCTGTTCTGAACCAACTACCGGTCTCAAGTCTGCATAATATATATCCCCTCTTGATACTAACAATGATATCACACTCCAGTTAATGAATTCCTGATAATGTACAAATCCATTTATGTAATGTACTATTTACTAACTAATAGCATTATCAGGTATTCTAAGTATTACCATTGTATTCTGAGGTTATTCCGTATGTGCCAAAATAATTTACATAAGATAATTCATTTCACCTACAACAACTCCATCTTTATAAAAGACCCTCGGCACTCTGCGATTCACATCACAAACAAACTCATAATTAAAACTTGCTGACATATCTGCAAGTTCTTCCACCGAAATACTATTCTTTCCTTGGCATCCAACTAACACAACTTCATCACCCACTTTAACATCTGACAAAGAACTTACGTCTATCATAGTCTGATCCATACAAACACGACCAACAATCGGAACAAATTGACCATGTACAAGCATTCTTCCTTGATTTGAAAGTGCTCTAGGATATCCATCAGCATATCCTACCTCCACAGTTGCTATCATTTTATCCTCAGGAAGAGTATAGGTTGCTCCATATCCAATTGTTTCGCCTTTCTTTACCATCTTTACATGGGTAATATGACTCTTTAGTTCCATTGCCGGATACAAAACACATGCTTTTTTATCCATTTCCTCAGACGGATACAAACCATAAGTTGCAATACCCGAACGAACCATATCATAAGTGTCATTAGGCATCTCCATAATTCCTGCACTATTAGAAATATGACGAATTGCAAAAGTAACACCCGCTGTTTCTAACCATTGTATCATATCTGTATATCTTGAAAGCTGTATATACGCACACTTCTTATCTACAACATCTGCTAAATAATAATGGGTATAAATGCCTTCTGCATCAATCCCTGGAAGCTTAGTAATCTCTGTAATTGCAGTAACACTTTCTTTTTCACATGGAAAACCAATACGATTCATACCTGTATCGATTTTAATATGAATCTTTGCTCTCTTACTTTTCTTTACAGCCATATCAGACAAAACTTGGGCTTGTTCTACAGAATAAATTGTTTGTGTAATATCATAATCAATCAGGGTATCAAACAAACTCTCATCGGTATGACCCAATATTAAAATCGGCTTATCAACACCAGCCTTACGAAGTTCCACTGCTTCGTCTACAAACGCAACACCAAAATAATCTGCCATATCATCCAATGCTTCTGCTACCTGAATAGCACCATGACCATAGGCATTTGCCTTAATCACAGCCAATAATTTTTTACCTTCAGGAATACAATTTTTCATTGTCATTATATTTTTTCTAATCGCATCCAAATTAATGTCTGCTTTCATTCGATAATATTTACTCATTGCGCATGACCTCCCCTAAGCCTGCAATAATATCTGATGCAAGCATCGCATACTTGCCCTTTTTTTCTGCTGCAACATCCCCAGCTAAACAATGGATATAAGTACCCATCATTGCCGCCTCTGTAAGAGCAAGACCTCCCGCAAGCATTCCTGCTATAATCCCGGCAAGTACATCTCCTGAACCACCAGTTGACATACCATTATTGCCCTCCAGACTCATAAACATCTGTTCTCCACCATCGGATACAATGGACTTTGCATCCTTCAACACCAAGGTCACACCTATCTTCTTTGCAAATTGCTTAGCAATAGCAAAACGATCCTTCGCAATTGTAGCAACTTCTTTCTGAATCAAACGGCTCATTTCTTTCATATGTGGAGTCATAATAATCGAAGCCGAAGATATCTCTAATAATTCCATATTATTAGATAAAATATTAAGTGCATCTGCATCAATCACCAACGGTACCTCTGTATTTATGAGCAACTCATAAAGCATACGCTCCGAGGTGGAATCCACTCCCAAACCCGGACCCACAACAATAACTGTCGCCCATTTCATCGCATCTTCAATACAAGATAATGCACCCTCATAATCATTATATGTCATCATAATTGCTTCCGGTAACTGAGACTGCAAAATGGTACGATTACTCTCGTGTGTATATATTTTTACCAAACCCACACCAGTCGAATATGCCGCCTTTCCACATAGGAAAGCAGCACCAGACATATTCTTGCTACCCGCAATCACCGCAACTCTTCCATAAGTTCCTTTATTCGAATTATTGATTCGTTTCGGAAGCTTACTCCAATCTGTCATATCATAAGTATAAATTTTCGGTTCAACAGCCTTAACTGCATACTCTGGAAAACCAATATCCTTGCAAATTATTTCTCCACAGTAATCAATTCCATCCGAAAAAAACATTCCTAACTTTTTCAATCCAAAAGTAACTGTATAATCTGCCTTAAATGCAGTTCCCCAAATATCACCTGTTGTAGCATCAATTCCTGATGGAATGTCAATTGCAATCTTAATACCCGCCATGTGATTCATTGTATCAATTGCCATTTTTTGCAAACCTTCTACATTTCTGGATAAACCAACACCAAATACGCCATCCACAATCACACTATAATCCTTATCCGGAATATTCTCACAAAATGAAACACCTATGTTAGACAGAATATCTCTTTGTATCCGGAATTGCTCTGAAACCTTGCTAAATCCAGCAATATAGTAAACATCTACTACATAACCTTTTTGTAACAAAATTCTTGCTACTGCCAAACCATCGCCACCATTATTGCCACCTTCTACTACTACTAATATTCTTCCTCTAGTAATATTCAAGCGTTCAACTTCTTCTACAACCTGCAATGCTGCACGTTCCATTAATACTGTCGCCGGAATGCCAATTTGATTGATTGTATAGGAATCAATTTCCTGCATTTCTTTTTTTGTAACAATATATTCCATATCGTTCTCCTGTTATATCGCCATTTTATATCTTCACAGTTACTCCATACATAACAGAACAGAAAGAAAGTCGCTTTATTGCCACTTTCTTTCTGTCATCGTTAACCTCTATTATATGCGATACGTTCGAAAAGTAAAGCAAACAAAATTACTTTTCAAACTAATATCATTATATTACTTGAAATATTCTACACCAGACTCAAAGATTAATTGATTCTGATCGCCATATATATTAATAGCAACCGAATTATCTCTACGCTCTGAATGAGCCATCTTACCCAGAATACGTCCATCCGGACTTGTAATACCCTCGATTGCTGCGTAAGAACCATTCACATTGTAGTCCTCATTCATAGTAGGGTTACCATCAATATCTACATACTGCGTTGCAACCTGTCCGTTTGCAAACAACTTATCAATCCATTCCTTGCTGGCAACAAAACGTCCCTCACCATGTGAAATAGGAACAGTATATACACCACCAAGGGTAGCTTTTTGTAACCATGGACTCTTGTTGGTAACAACTTTGGTATATACCATCTTAGACTGATGACGACCAATGCTATTCATTGTAAGAGTTGGAGAATCTTCTTTCTGATCTCTAATCTCACCATAAGGTACAAGACCTAACTTAATAAGTGCCTGGAATCCATTACAAATACCGAGAGCTAAACCATCTCTCTCATTTAATAACTTCATAATTTCATCTTTTAACTTTGCATTTCTAAATGCAGTTGCAAAGAACTTAGCAGAACCTTCCGGCTCATCACCTGCCGAGAATCCACCAGGGAACATAATAATCTGTGCCTGTGAAATCGCTTTAGCAAATGCATCAACAGAATCCAAAATATTAGCCTCTGTCATATTCTTAAATACAACAGTCTCAACCTCTGCACCTGCACGCTCAAATGCCCTTGTAGAATCATACTCACAGTTTGTTCCCGGGAACACCGGAATAAATACCTTAGGCTTTGCAACTTTATTCTTACATACATAGATATCACTTGTATTGTAAATATCGCTTCTTACTTCTTCCTGCTTCACATTAGATGAAGTTGGGAATACCTTTTCAAGCTTACCAGACCAAGCAGCCACTGCTTCATCCATAGTAACAACACTACCTTTGTAACTAAAGTTACCATCTGCTGTTGTTGTACCGATAACCGTAGCATTTGCAGTCAGACTATCTACATCTTCCGGCTTCACTTCACAAATGATTGCACCATAATCCTTCTTAAGCATATCTGCCTCTGATACAGAATCTGCAATTACAGCACCAATTCCATTACCAAATCCCATCTTAGATACTGCTTCCACAATACCACCAAACGAAACTGCATACGCAGATACAATCTTACTTGCCTGCATATCATTATACAATGCTGTATATGTTGCCTTCATATCCTCGTAATCCGGCAAACCATACTCGTCTCTCTTCACATTAATCTTTACAATTGTATTATCAGAAGCCTTAAACTCCGGAGTTACAACATCTGAAGCCTTTGCTACATCAATTGCAAACGAACAAAGTGTTGGAGGTACATCAATCTCATTAAAGGAACCTGACATAGAATCCTTACCACCAATAGATGCGAGACCAAATCCCATCTGCGCAGAATATGCACCAAGTAATGCTGCCATTGGCTCGCCCCAACGCTTAGAATCTGTTCCTAATCGCTTGAAATACTCCTGGAATGTAAAATAAATCTTCTTCCAATCACCACCGGCTGCCACAATCTTAGCAACAGAATGCACTACTGCATAGATTGCTCCATGATATGGAGACCAGCTAAGCATAAACGGATCCAAACCGTAAGACATCATGGTCACATCGTCACACTGTCCCTTATCCATAGGAACCTTAGCAATCATAGTTTGAGTTGGTGTCAACTGATACTTACCACCATATGGCATTACAACTGTGCCGGCACCAATAGAGCTATCAAACATCTCTACAAGACCCTTTTGTGAACAAACATTCAAATCGCTTAATGTTTCAAGCCAAGTTTTCTTCACATCAGTGAAATCAGCATTTTGTGCAAAATAATCTTTATCCTTTTCAGGCATAGTAACCGTTACATCGCTTTCCTGATGTGCTCCATTTGTATCAATGAAGCTTCTTGCGATATTTACAATTTCTTTTCCTCTCCATGTCATAACAAGACGAGGACTCTCTGTTACTTCTGCTACCACTACTGCTTCTAAGTTTTCCTCTTCACAGTAACCTAACATCTTATCTACATCTGCCTTATCTACAACAACTGCCATTCTCTCTTGTGATTCTGATATAGCAATTTCTGTACCATTCAAACCTGCATATTTCTTTGGTACCTTATCCAAATCAATCATAAGACCATCTGCCAACTCGCCGATTGCCACGCTGACACCACCTGCACCAAAATCGTTACACTTACGAATAATGCTTGCAACTTCTTCTCTGCGGAATAATCTCTGAATTTTTCTCTCTGTTGGAGGATTACCCTTCTGTACTTCTGAACCACATGTATCAATCGACTTAGTAGTATGTTTCTTTGAACTACCTGTAGCACCACCAATACCATCACGACCGGTTCTACCACCAATCAAAACAATCACATTACCCGGATCTGAAGTTAATCTCTTAACATTCTTCTTAGGAGCTGCTGCTACTACTGCACCAATCTCCATACGCTTTGCAACATAATTAGGATGATATACTTCATTTACATGACCCGTTGCGAGACCTATCTGATTACCATAAGAACTATAACCATGTGCAGCCGTTGTTACCAATTTTCTCTGTGGAAGCTTACCTTCCATCGTCTCTGAAAGTGGTTTGGTAGGATCTGCCGCACCGGTTACACGCATTGCCTGATATACGTATGAACGACCTGACAATGGATCACGAATACATCCACCTAAACAAGTTGCCGCACCACCAAACGGCTCAATCTCCGTTGGATGATTATGTGTCTCATTCTTAAACTGGATTAAATACATAACCTCTTGTCCATCAATTGTTACCGGAACTTCAATTGAACAAGCATTAATTTCATCTGACACTTCCATCTCCTGAAGTTTTCCTTCCGAGCGCAACTTTTTCATTGCCATCAAAGCAATATCCATCAAACATACAAACTTGTCATCTCTATCCTTATATAATACTTCTCTATCTGCTAAATACTGATTATATGACTCTTCAATTGGCTTCTTGTAATATCCATCTTCGAAAGTAACATTTGTAAGTTCTGTCGCAAATGTAGTATGGCGGCAATGATCTGACCAATATGTATCCAACACTCTTATTTCTGTTACAGATGGATTTCTATTTTCTTCATTTTTAAAATAATTCTGAATATGAAGAAAATCCTTAAATGTCATAGCCAAGCCTAAAGAATCATATAATTCTTTTAATGTAGCTTCTGCCATATCCTTAAATCCCTCAAATGTATCCACATCTGCAGGTTCATCAAACTGCTGGATTAAAGTTTCCGGAATACTCTTGTCATCCGTTTCTCTTGAATCAACCGGATTAATACAATACGCCTTAACTTTATTAAATTCTTCATCGCTTACCTTACCTGTAATTACATAAGTTGTAGCCGTGCGAATAACTGGTTCTTCTTTTTCGTTCAACAACTTAATACACTGCTCAGCGGAGTCAGCTCTTTGGTCAAACTGTCCTGGTAAAGCTTCAACTGAAAATACTTTATTATTATTCTCATATGGAAATGCTGTTTCGTATACATAATCAACAGGTGGCTCAGAAAATACCGTTTTCAATGCCTTCTCATAGGTCGCATCCGATACATTTTCCACATCGTAACGAATTAATACCCTTACCTTTTCGATCTCTAAATCGAGATACTCTGTCATTTCGTCGAACAACTCCTTTGCCTTTACAGCATACTCAGGCTTCTTTTCAACGTATACTCTCTTAACCTTGCTCATAATGTCCTCCTAAAGTATATATTATTATAACTCTCTATTCTCATACAATCATATATTCGAATTGTACTATAGAGAAATACTTTCACGCCTTTTACTATATAATATCTTGTGTATGAAGTCAATCAAGTAGTCACGGATTTTTCACAAAAATTGAAAGCGGCCTTCCTAAGAAAACCGCTTTCGCTTTAATTCATTACCTTTTCAATGATAGACTTCAACTGGTCTGGTTCGAATGGTTTTGACACAAATTCACTTGCACCATTCTGAACTGCTTCTACCATTTTTGTTTTCTGACCAGCAGCGGTAACCATAATTACTTTCGCATCTGGATACTCGCCCTTAATCTTCTTCAACGCTTCAATACCGTCTAACACTGGCATTGTAATATCCATTGTTACAATATCAGGCTTCAACGCAACATACTGTTCATATCCTTCCTGACCATTCGTTGCTTCGCCAACCACTTCACAGCCAGCACTTTCTAAAATACCTTTTAAAATTTTTCTTGATGTTCTAGAATCATCAACAATCAAAATTCTTGCCATTTCATCCTACCTCTTTTACATATATTCTCTAGCTTAAGCTCCATTTTGATTCAATACATACAATCAAATCAACTTTCTTGTCTTTAATATAAAAAGGAACCCGATACATATTACCTTCTGTATGAATTGTTGTCATGGAATCCTTCATAATTGGCGGAAGCATATCTACTTCTATATCTTCATTACTAAGCTTCGTAGCATATAAACCATTATTACAGTTCAAGAACTCACAAGCTGCATCCAATACATCCAAATCTACTGTATCAAACTCTTCTTTTGCATACGCTTCTGCAATCTCTTTAAGACCATCTCCATCACCACAAAATCCTGTAAAAAGATGATAATCACCCTCCAACTCTTGTGCAGCCACAAAAGGAGCTGTATACTCATTCATCTTTTCAACTTTCTCTATACGAAAATGAGTATTAATAAATCTCACGTGATTACGGGCAACCAAAGCAATATAGTCCTTAACCATTGGTGATACATCACTATTCTTAGTAAACACAGGAACAATCTTATCAATATCTCCACTCTTAATTGCCTCTACATCTAGTGCCGTAAAACGTTCTGACTTCTTGTAACAATTCAATTCACGCTGAATATCTTCTAATGTTAAGATATTATTCTCAACTAATGCTTGTACAAACAGTAAATATTCATCTCCCTGCTTTTTAAGAAGCATACCTACCTGATCGTCTGTTAAATATCCTTTCTCAACCGCAATATCTCCAAAACGGCGATCCTGCATCTGCTGAAGCATATTCACTTCATCGGCTTGATCTACTGTCATAAAGCCTGATTCTACTGCAAGTAATCCTAACTTTACTCTCGCATTCTTACTATCAGAAATGATAGTGTTATACTGTTCACTCGTTAATATTCCCTTATCTTCAAGGTACTTTCCAAAATATACTCCGAACATATTATCCCCCTTGTATCACTTATTCTTTTTGTAAAAATCAATATGCATAACCCATAAGGTATTCCTTGAAAATCATCAAGAAATCATCTCTTACACTGTTGTAATTATAACACACATTTACCATAAATAGCAATTTATTTTCAGCATTTTTGTATAATATTACAATATTTTTTATTTATTCGTTGAATATTGATATATGATTTAATATAATTAAGAAGAGATTTTGCATTTAGAAAGGATTTTACATATATGTCGATTAAAAAATCACTACAAAATTCTATTATATTCATGTCAGTTATACCTGTTATCCTTATGGCAATTCTGGCATATGTTGTATCAACAACAAAATACGCACAAATCAATATAGAAAACACAAAACTAATTGCGCAAGACTATAGCTACGGTCTAAATGCTCAGTTAAAAACACAGTTAATTGAAACATCAGCGCTGGCAAATCTTAATGATACCAAAAGCTATTTTTTAGAAAAAATCAATACACCTGATGTTTTACTAAACACATCTTCTAATTATTATTCCAATATCAAAAATACAATTACTCAAATCTCTAACAATTACAATAACAATGTCAATTACTATATCTATGATATTGATGGTTATTTAGTTATTTCTTCGTCTGATGATAACATTTCTGATTGGACAGAAATCATGACACAAGCCATATCTTCTTACAAAGATGCCAGTATAATAAACCATTCTCTTTTTACAGACAATACCATTGATATTGTTTCACCTATTATTGTTCAAAATGAAACAATTGGATTAATCAGAACGAATATTTCCGCAGAATATTTTGAAAACTATCTTTCTACAGACAATTCTAATATCGGTTTTGTGGTCGATAACACAGGCAAACCTTTATTTGGATATGATGCCTCAAGCGACAATGATCAGGCTTTTTTGGCCGAGCTTTTGAAAATCAATAATAATTCAAATATCACAAATTCCGTAATAGCCATAAACAATGAATATAATTACGGTTTTGCACATATTGATGAACACCATTTGACATATGTAATTAAGCACGGAATGGATAACTTCACAAATATCGTGTCATCTCTTCCAATCATTTTTATGATTTTGCTAATTATCGTTATTATTTTATCTATTCAAATCAGTCACGGATTAGCCGAAAAATACACACAACCAATTGTCGAACTAAGTGAGAATATGAAGACTGCAGCTTCCGGCGAATTAAATGTTCACTGTAACATTAACAGTGACGACGAATTTGGAATTCTCTCTAATAGCTTTAACCAAATGATGGATATCATTTCTACAAACTACAACGAAGCAATCCAGTCAAAAATGGAGGCAGAAGTAAACAAACAAGAACTCCAACTTCACTATGACAGTATGGAAAGACTTGCGTATACAGATACGCTTACCGGTTTATACAATCGTGCCGCTTTCTTTAAATTTGCTAACGCTATTCTATCAAATAACAAAATGGGATTAAAAAATCATGCAATTATCTTTATTGACTTAGACGGTTTCAAATCCATTAACGATACATTAGGTCATGATTACGGCGACTTACTTCTCAAAGCTGTTTCTGCAAAATTTTCTTCATTCATTAGTGAAGATGATATTCTTGCTCGTAATGGTGGTGATGAATTTGTAATTTTACGTAATCAATTTGGCTCCATAGAAGATTTGGAACTTTTCCTAAAAAAATTAATTTCAATTTCTTCTCATCCATTTATGTTAGAAGATGAAACTGTACACATTTCATTAAGTGCAGGCGTTGCTCTCTTTCCACAGAACGGCCTATCATTAAGCGAACTTATGAAAAATGCCGATATCGCGATGTATGCTTCTAAAAACACAGGAAAGAATAGTTACACCTTCTTTAGTTCTACAATGGAAGATGAAGTAAATCGAAAAAATGACTTGATTGACATTTTAAGGGATGCCATCAGTAATAAAGATGTCTATCTTTTATATCAACCACAAGCTGATATTAAAACCGGTGAAATTATTGGATGTGAAGCATTAATGCGTTTGAATTCTCCAATTGTAGGTTTTGTTTCACCAGATGAATTCATTCCCGTGGCTGAAGAATGTGGCTTAATAGACGAGTTAGGCGAATGGGCGCTATTAGAAGCTTGTAGCTTTAACCAACGATTAATAGAAGCCGGATTTAAACCAATATGTATTTCCGTCAACGTTTCCACTTCCCAGCTTAGAAGCGATCGATTGCTTAAAACTATTGAATCGCTCCCACAAAAAACCTCTATGTCTTTAAAATATTTAGAAATCGAGTTGACAGAAAGTGTGTTGATGACAAACTTTAATCACAACTTGGCATTGATTAATCGAATGAAAGAACTCGGTGTCAAAATTGCTTTAGATGATTTCGGAACAGGTTATTCATCCTTTAGCTATTTAACACGGATTCCTATTAACACATTAAAAATTGACAAATCATTTATTGCTGGTATCTGCAACAACAAAAATGATGCATACATTGCCGGAACCATTATTAATCTGGCTCATCAGCTTGATATTACCGTTATTGCAGAAGGGGTAGAAACAATCGAGCAGTTACGTATCTTACAAAATCAAACATGTGATATTTTACAAGGTTATTTCTTTAGCCGTGCAATATCCGAAGATGATTTTATCGAACTACTAAAAATTAATTCATAACCTGCAGGTTACGATTAATAATATAATTAGGAGGCCTATATTATGAACCCAAACACTGAAGTCATTTATACAGAAGATACCATTACCTTATATCTAGACAATAACGTAGAGGTAGAATGTGATATCTTAGCTATTTTTCCAATCAAACAACAATTTTACATTGCTCTAATGCCACAAAAAGAAATTGAAGGCTATGAACCAGGTGAATACTTCTTATACCGTTACCAATCAGACGGAGAAAACATTGAACTATCTGATTTGGAATCTGAAGCCGAATTAGAAGCCGTAGAAGACAAGTTTGAAGAACTATTAGATGAAGAAGAATTTAATTCAATGAAATAATAGCAGAAAGCCCATATGAACTTTAACTCATATGGGCTTTCTGTTATTATACTCATAACCATTCAATACCAATACTTTGTGAAAATATTATTACATACCACTCATTGATTTCATCTGTTCAACAAGTCTCAAATCAGATTCCGTAACTTTCATATTCGTACAAATCTTCTTACCATCAGGTGATGTAACCGTTATTTCAATAATACTTCCCTCTCCTATACTTTGTGCTGCTGCCGAAAAAAACATAGGCACCTTAGGATGATTCCTCTTAAATTCATCTAACATTCCTTTGATTTGCATTAACATCATTGGATTCATATTCATACCTTATTCCTCCTACCTAAAACTCATATAATCAATACCCTTTTCACTCACAATAATTCTGTGATATATATTCTTTAATAATCTCACTGTCTTGTGGCATTCTGCATCCAATAACATACTCACCATCATTGTTGGAAGCTCTAATAATACAACCATCTAATGTTGCACCTTTTAAAACATCAAAGTTGTTAATATCTACAACCACATCTGTTCCCTTTATATCTGCAAACAAATCCTCTTTACTTGCAAATGCAAATCCATTAGCACTTATATTCAACATTCTTCCAGCATATAACTGTTCTTCACCTTTTATCTTAACAGAGCAGGAATTGTTAAGTGGCATTCTAGGATACTTTCTTCGGTTAAAAACTTTTGGATTCGTTTCAACTATAAGTTTATATTTACCCTCTTCTTGATTTTTATTTAGGTATAGATTGACTTCTTCCCATATATATAATACATTATCAACCACAACGCGCAAACCACATACTGTATACCTATCTTTTTTATCAATAATATCCTTTCCATCATCTGCCAACATTACATATACTTCGTTATCTACACAACCTACTACTTCACCGATATATTCATGTGTTTCATTTTTAACATCTGTATATGTAACCGCTATCTTCATTCCGGCTCGTATATCCTGAACACCCATAAATCCACCAAGACCAAGTTCTTCCATAAGATGTCCTACTACTGTTTCAATATTAGCAGTATTTTTTGCACTCTCATCATACTTATTAAGTATCTCATTTGTTGTAAATTCGGCCCTATTAATTCGCTCTGTCATAATCTCCATAAGATTACATACCTGATGCATATTATCAACCAGTGTTTTATTTGAAATTTCCACTTCTTTAACTGCATCGTCCACGATTTTAATATTAACACCCAAAGTAGTGGCATCATTGGTAATATCAGCTACGCTTCGCTCTGCATTGGAAACCTTCTTCATATTTAATTGAATTAAATCAATTGTCTCGCCTATAGCTTCCAACATCTTTTCAGAAGTTTCTTCCAAATGTGCAAGAGCATTCATAATTCTACCAGAAGAATTCTGGGTTCCACTACTAAGTTCACGAATTTCATCAGCAACTACTGCAAAACCCCTACCAGCCTCACCAGCTCTTGCTGCTTCAATTGAAGCATTTAATGCCAACAGATTCGTCTTTGCTGTAATACCTTCAATCGTACCGATCTCTTCCTTAGCATTTTGAAACTCCTGTCTGAATTCACCAAGAACATTTTCTACCTGAGAAGAAAGAAAAGCCATTTTATTAGTTGTTTCTACCACTTCAGCAAGTTCCACTGAACTGATATTGGCATGTTTTACAGATGCCTCAATTAAGTCTACTACCAGTTCCATGGACTCTGCCACATTGGTAACCTGATTGTCAATAATTCCTGTCATCTCCATAGAAGACATCGTTTTGTCACTCAAGACTCCATTATTATTGGCAAGCTCTTTCATATCTGTTACAACATTTCCGGCACCCATTCTATTCTCGTCTGCAAGCTCTCTAACAACAGTTACTCCATCTACTACCCGATTACTTGCCACTTTAACTTTTTCAACCGTTTCAACAACTCGTTCAAGATTATTCGAAATGGATTCTGTCAATGCACCATCCGATTCTACCAAATGCTTAATAGCCATAATCGTACAAGCATAACAACACAAGACGATTGCAAATTGAAGTGCACAATCTATGCTGGAAACAAATTCCATCATACCTTTTACCCGACCTTTATACATATTACTGGTAATAAGGATAAACACTGTTGCCCACATCATAACTTTAATCAATTTGGGATTCTTATAGAGAATCAATATAGAAATCAATGGTAAAACAAATACATAAGATATTTCATCCAAAACTGTCCATGCAATAAAGCCAAAAAATGTCAGATAACCTAATCCCAACACCCACTTATAATAAGGATTATCCGTTCCTTTGATTTTCAATAGCAAAATGCCGCATACATACTCTACCCATCCAATAGCTGAAAACATTATAAAATAACCAGTACCTATAGCACCTTCCGTCATTTTCACGCCATAGTATATGGTTACAATAAACATTAGCATTAACCAAGTTGTGCCTGCACGCCTATTTGCCTTTGCATCAAAATATTTCTGATCATAACTTTGCAAATTACACCCCTCCGAACCACATAAATATCTCCAGATTATTATATCACATTTGTAATTATTTTGACTACATAAACTTATTGTTGTTTAATGTTGTTTAATTATTTCGTTCGCGATAATACACATAATTCAAGATTATCTCAAAGCAAAAAAAGTGCTAATACCCTTCACATTTCAAGGTTCTTAACACTTTTCTTCCTAGCAGGGGATGAGAGAATCGAACTCCCACCAAAGGTTTTGGAGACCCCTATCATACCATTTGACCAATCCCCTATATACAATTATAGACTACCATGTTTCAGGTAATCTTTCGATACTTTTATGTACCTTCAGAACTTCATACAAAGATGAACTTCCATCTCTTATCTTTCCATCTGAAACTTATCTTCTCGCAATAACTACCTAGTTAAGCCTTCGACCTATTAGTACTTGTCAGCTACATGCATTACTGCACTTCCACCTCAAGCCTATCTACCTCGTCGTCTTCAAGGGGTCTTATTGACTTATAGTCA
>JAFQOE010000039.1 GCA_017395635.1 Lachnospiraceae bacterium
AAATCTTTTAGAATTTTCAGGGTTGTTTTGTTGTTTAATCATCATTCAGTTTTCATTGTTCTTTGTTTCTGCCGTTTTCGGCGACAACTTCTAAATATTAACATACTCATTTTGTCTTGTCAACAACTTTTTTTGTTTTTTTATTTTTTCTTTTGTCGTTTCGTGACAGCTTGTTAAATATACCACTCTTATAACCCAAAGTCAACAACTTTTTTAATTTTTTTGTAACGTAACTGCTCGGTTCTGAACAGTTACATTATATATAAGATAATACTTCGGTTATATTCTTTACGCCAATCAGCTTCATACCTGATATTTCTTCTATGCTATCACAATTAATTTGTGGCAAAATGCAAGTGGTAAATCCCATCTTACTAGCTTCTTTTACTCTTTGTGCTGCCATAGATACACCCCTTATCTCCCCAGCTAATCCTACCTCTCCAAATATAATTGTATGTGAATCAATAGGATTATTCTTAAAACTGGACACTAATGCAACAACAACACCCAAATCAATTGCAGGTTCATTTAATTTCATTCCACCAGCCAAATTAACATATGCATCATTTCCTGCAAGCATCATCCCCGCTCTTTTCTCTAACACTGCCATTAACAAATTAACTCTATTGTAATCAATACCAACAGAAGTTCTTCTTGGTAAATTGAAATTGGACTGACACACCAACGCCTGAATTTCAATTAAAATCGGTCTTGTTCCTTCCATAGAACATACAACCACAGAACCTGCAGCATCTAACGGTCTTCCGTTCAACATAACCTGCGACGGATTTTCCACCTCGTATAATCCGGTATCTTTCATTTCAAAAACACCAATTTCATTGGTGGAACCAAAACGATTTTTTACACCACGCAGCACTCTGTAGATTGCATTTTTCTCCCCTTCAAAATACAGAACTGTATCTACCATATGTTCTAAAGTGCGGGGGCCTGCTACCGTTCCTTCCTTTGTGACATGTCCTACAATAAAAATTGCCACTTCTAATTGTTTTGCAATGCGCATCAAACGACTGGTAACCTCACGGACTTGAGATACACTTCCCGCTCCACTTCCTATTTCTTCTAAATACATCGTCTGAATCGAATCAATCACTACTACTTCCGGTTTCGTTTTCGTAATTGCATTCTCTACAACATCTAAATTAGTTTCACACAAAAGCAACATGTCTTTTGTAAAACCACCTAGACGTTCTGCCCGTAATTTAATTTGTTGTAGGGATTCTTCTCCCGAAGCGTATAACACTTTATTTTCTGCCATTGTCAAATTCCTACAAACTTGTAACAACAATGTAGATTTTCCAATTCCCGGATCGCCACCAACTAATGTCAAGGAACCTTTTACGATTCCACCGCCTAATACCCTGTCTAATTCCTTCATTCCCGTGCCAATTCGTGCGTCTTCAGAAGTCGTTATATCTAAAATACTAGTAGGCGCCACAGCTCCTGCTTTCTCAGAATGCTTATTGGCGCCTACCACTATCTTCTCTTCTACAAAAGTATTCCAACACTTACATGTGGGACACTGTCCCAGCCATTTCGTCGACTCATTACCACACTCTTGGCAAAAATATATCTGTTTTGTTTTCGCCATTCATGTTCCTTTCTTCTTCAATATACTATATTCATATCAAAGATTATAATTGTATAATATACAGTATCTCCAAAATATCATATATGTATATTAGAGCTTTGTAATTTTGACAGAAGAACTCTCGCCTGGATTCAACTCAACATTTAAACTCAACTTGCCACCTAAATTAGTCTTAACCGTTCCGGTTTCCTTGCCATTCACTATAGCAACATATTCTTGACCTGCTTCCAATTCCAAAGTAACTTGTGAATCTTCAGTACCTTCCACAATAAATTCTACCGAATCTGCTACTGCTTTAAATTCATGCACTGTTGTTCCCGGAACAGATTCATATACAAAAGAACCATTTCTTTCCAACTTAGTAATTTCATTAAATGTTTTTATTTTATATTTGTCTCCCTGAAATTCAAAGCCATCTAACTTTGTCTTTGAGTCCAGTTCATAATTACCAAAACATAACGCTCCATTCTCTTCCTTAATTAGTTCACTAACCACTGACATTATACTATCCTCCTGTATGCTCTATCTGATACCACTAGCATCAATCACTCATCTTTCGCATAACTTTTCTCCATACAAAAAAGTTATCCAACATGTTATTAGTATACAATATATATCGTGTTTTTTCCAGTCCATTTTCAGAAAAAATGAGCAAAAAGGATTACTATTTTTATGTAATCCCCTTCGCTTTTCCCATCAATTATAGAACCTTGAACTTAACACCCATTTTCACTATCGAAACACGCACAATTTGACCCGACCTAATATTGCCAGCCAACAACTCTTCTGCCATTTTGTCTTCAATTTCATTTTGAATTGCACGACGAAGTGGTCTTGCTCCGTATTTCTTATCATATCCTTTTTCAAATATATAATTTTTTACAGCTTCTCCATATCGTAAATCAATGTCCATTTGTTTCTTTACTCTCATAGCAAAATTACGCAATAACAATTCTGCTATTTCTTTTACTTCTTCTTTATTTAACGCATGGAATACTATCATATCGTCAATACGATTTAAGAATTCAGGTTTAAATAAACGTTTCACTTCTTCCATCACACCACTCTTCATAAATTCATGATCTTTCTCCTCAGAAGTTTCACCTGCAAAACCCAACTTTTTAGGTTCCATAATTCTAGCAGCACCTGCATTACTCGTCATAATAATAATGGTATTCTTGAAGTCAACCTTACGTCCTTGCGAATCTGTTACATGACCATCATCTAATATTTGCAATAAAAGATTAAAAATATCTATATGAGCTTTCTCAATTTCATCAAACAAGATGACTGAATATGGATTTTTTCGAACCTGCTCACTTAATTGTCCCCCTTCTTCGAATCCCACATATCCAGGAGGCGATCCAATAATCTTAGAAACACTGTGTTTCTCCATATATTCTGACATATCTACACGAATCATATTTTTCTCATCACCAAATACAGTTTCTGCTAATGCTTTAGATAACTCTGTCTTACCAACACCAGTTGGCCCCAAAAACAAAAAGGAACCGATTGGGCGTTTAGGATCTTTCAACCCAACCCTGCCTCGTTTAATTGCTTTCGCAACCGCCTCTACTGCTTCATTCTGTCCGATAACACGTTTATGAAGCTCATCCTCTAGTTTTAACAAACGTTTTGATTCTTCTTCCTGCAATCGGCTAACCGGAATTTTAGTCCATTCCGAAACAACAATCGCAATATCCTCTTCATCTAAAATCAAATCTTGTGATTTACGGTTAGAATCCTGTTTTTTCTTTAATTTTTCTAATTTATCTTCCAGTACTTTGATTGCTAATTTGGTTTCATGCGCAGACTCCAAATCATTATCCATAAAGGATTGATCAAGTTCCATATTTAAATTAAATAATTCTTTCTCTATTTCTTTTATCTGCGGAATAGTCTTAATGGAAGCCAACTTTTTCTTTGCAGCTGCTTCATCCATCAAGTCGATTGCCTTATCTGGAAGAAATCTGTCATTCAAATAACGCGTAGCAAGTTCAACACAAGCATGTATCGCCTCATCGCTAACACTTAATCCATGGTGATACTCATAACAAGAACGCAATCCCATTAAAATCGCAATTGCTTCTTCTTTTGTTGGTTCTGTCACTGTAACCGGTTGAAATCTTCTTTCCAATGCGGCATCTTTTTCAATGTGTTTACGATATTCAGCAGTAGTCGTAGCACCAATCATCTGAATCTCACCTCTAGATAATGCTGGTTTTAATATATTCGATGCATCAATTGCGCCTTCCGCTCCACCTGCACCAATAATTGTATGCAACTCATCCAAAAACAAAATTACGTTACCTGCGTTAATCACTTCTGAAATCAATTTTTTAATACGTTCTTCAAACTCGCCTCGATACTTAGAACCTGCCACCATTCCGGAAATATCTAAAGAAAGTACTCTTTTTCCGAGAACTGTCTCCGGAACTTCACCGGCCACAATCAACTGTGCTAAACCTTCTACAATAGCGGTCTTTCCTACTCCCGGTTCACCTACCAAGCACGGGTTATTCTTCATTCGACGGCTAAGAATCTGCACTACTCGTTGCATCTCCGCATCTCTTCCAACTACCGGATCCAGTTTTCCTTCCTTTGCTAATTTGGTAAAATCTCTAGAATACTGATCCAATGTAGGAGTAGCGGATTTCCCTTTTTTCTCCTTTGCCTTCAAACTGTTAATTTCCGTTTTTGCCACACCAGGTTCTACACCCATTGCAACCAATATATCCGAATACAATTTGGTAACCGGAATGTTCATTGCAGTCAACAAACGAAATGCTACACTATCCGGATGCTTAATAATGGCAATCAACAAATGCTCTGTTCCCACCTGTTGTGCTTTCAATCTTGCTGCTTCTTTATCTGCCAAATCTAATATATCTTGACATCGTTTCGAAAATTCCGCCTTATTTGCTAAAACTACGTTTGACTGTTCCATCATCAATTGACTTGTTAAACTTTCCAATCGTTCTTCTTCCACACCATTTCTTGCCAACACGGCATAAGCAATGCCATTCTTTTCTTTTATAAGACCTAATAGCAAATGCTCACTACCTACATATTCCTGGGTCAATTGTAATGCAATTTTCCTGGCATAACGCAAAGCATTGTTTGCGCTCTTTGTATAATTTAGTTTCATTACATTCTCCAATCTTACTTTAATATAACACAGAGTTTGCTTGCAAACTCTTCGCGCGCGAGTGGTGTCCAAAGGACATATTTCTTTTCCGCGAGCTGCGCATCCTCGCGGAGCATTTTTTATTTTATAGGACAATTTCAACGAAATTTCCTATAAAGTAAAGAAGCTGTCACACCAACATACTCCTATTGTGTGACAGCCCTCTCATTTGTATTCCTTACTGTTCGTCAATTGCTTTTCCGATATCATTACGCATGTACTTGTTATCAAAATCAATCCACTTCGTTGCTTCATACGCATTAGCTCTGGCTGTCACCAAGTCATCTCCCTTAGCTGTTACACCAAGAACACGACCACCATTCGTTACAACCTGTCCATCTTTCATAATGGTTCCTGCATGGAATACATAGTAACCTTCCTTATCGTTAAATGCATCCAATCCCTTAATCGGGAATCCCTTCTCATAAGAGACCGGATAACCATCAGAAGCTAACACAACACAAACTGCCGCATTATCTTCAAATTCTAAATCAATGGTATCAAGCTTTCCATCTACACAAGCTTCCATAACATCAATAATATCATTCTTCATACGAGGTAATACAACCTGTGCTTCCGGATCACCAAATCTTGCATTAAATTCTAATACCTTGGTTCCCTTCTCTGTAATCATAAGACCCGTAAATAATACGCCCACGAAATCTCTTCCTTCTGCCTTCATAGCTGCCATTGTCTTTCTATAAATCTCTTCCTGGCAGAAAGCGTCAATTTCATCTGTATAGAACGGACTCGGAGAAAATGTTCCCATGCCACCGGTATTCAATCCTTGATCACCATCTTTTGCTCTCTTGTGATCCTGTGCAGAAGTCATAGTCTTAATGGTAGTACCATCACAAAATGCTAATACAGACACTTCTCGACCAGTCATAAATTCTTCAATTACCATTCTGTTACCAGCATCACCAAAATGCTTATCTAACATAATTTCCTTCACACCGGCTTTGGCTTCTTCCAAATCATTACAAATCAATACACCTTTACCAAGAGCAAGTCCATCCGCCTTCAAAACAATCGGAAACTCTGCCTTTTCAAGATATGCAAGTGCATCGTCAGCATTGTCAAAATTCTCATATGCCGCAGTCGGAATGCCATATTTCTTCATCAAGTCCTTAGAAAATGCCTTAGAACCTTCAATAATCGCTGCATTTTTACGAGGCCCAAACACCTTCATACCCTCTTTTTCAAACGCATCAACACAACCGGCTACTAATGGATCATCCGGTCCGACAATTGTAAAATCAATTTCTTTTTCCTTTGCAAATGCAACCAATTTATCAAAATCCATCACAGAAATATCTACACATTCTGCTAGAGACGCAATTCCCGCATTACCAGGTGCCGCATATATCTTAGAAACTCGTTTGCTCTTTGCAACACAGGTTGCTATTGCATGTTCTCTACCACCACTACCGATAATTAAAACTTTCATGTTTTCCTCCTATATCTCGTCACTTCCATTTATCACCACTAAATTGCCAATTATAAAGCACAAAAATACATAACTCTTCCGTTATTATGCAATCACAGCCTTACCATCTACAACCTTGACTCTGCCATTCGCAATCATGTCAATTGCCTGTGGTAATAATATCCACTCCGCTTGTTCCATAACACGACGTTGTAAAACTTCCGGAGTATCACCATTCTCAACACACACTGCTTTCTGCAAAATAATCGGACCGGTATCCGTTCCCTTATCCACAAAATGAACAGTTGCGCCCACTACTTTTACACCACGTTCCAATGCTGCCTCATGAACCTTCAAACCATAGAAACCTGTTCCACAAAATGAAGGAATAAGAGAAGGATGAATATTGATAATACGATTCACATATTTGTCAATCATAGCCGGGGGAATCACAACCAAATAACCAGCTAAAACAATCAAATCAACATTCAAGGAATCCACTTTTTCTACTAAGGCCTGATTAAACTGTTCTCTATTCTCATAATCTTTCGGTGAAACCACAACGTCTTCGATTCCTGCTTGTTTTGCTCTTTCTAATGCATATGCACTTTTGTTATTACTAATCACTGCTACTAACTCTGTATTCGTAATTATTCCTGCTTGCACTGCATCTATAATCGCTTGCAAATTGGTACCACCACCGGATACCATCACCGCAACTCTAAGCATATTACACTCCTTATCTATTATCCTTTATATTACAAAAGGAAATCATCACAACATCTATTCATTTCAGACTTATTGAAACATATTATTTCAATACAATATTAACAAAGAGTAACACCCTTTTCACCATCTTCTACTGAACCTACTACAAATGCATCCTCACCTACTGCTTTCAAAGCAGCAACAGTCTTATCTACATCTGCTGCATCAACTGCTAACATCATACCAATACCCATGTTGTATGTATTATACATCATTTCTTCCTCAATGTTGCCCTTGGCTGCCATCAACTTAAAGATTGCAGGTACCTCATAAGAATCCTTTTTCACAACCGCACGCACACCATCTGGTAACATTCTTGGAATATTCTCATAGAAACCACCACCAGTAATATGTGAACAACCCTTAATTGTAACTCCTGCTTCCTTCACGCTTCTAAGCGCTTTTACATAGATTTTAGTAGGTGCAAGCAAAGCCTCACCAAGCGTCTTTCCTAATTCATCATAGTAAGTATCCAAAGACTCTTTTGTCATATCAAACACCTTACGCACTAAAGAGAAACCATTACTATGAACACCACTTGATGCAATACCTACCAAAACATCACCAGCCTTGATATTCTGACCAGTAATCAAATCCTTCTGATCTACAATACCCACTGCAAAACCAGCCAAATCATATTCATCCTCCGGATAGAAACCTGGCATCTCCGCTGTTTCTCCACCAATCAATGCTGCATCAGACTGTGCACAACCATCAGCAACACCACTAACGATTGTAGCAATCTTCTCAGGGAAGTTCTTGCCACATGCAATATAATCTAAAAAGAATAATGGCTCTCCACCTGCACATGCAATATCATTGACACACATCGCAACACAGTCGATACCGATTGTGTCATGCTTATCCATAATAAATGCCAACTTTAACTTAGTACCAACACCATCTGTACCTGATACTAATGTAGGATGCTCCATATTTTTAAACTTATCAAGAGAAAATGCTCCAGAGAAACCACCAATATTTGTCAGTACCTCTTCTCTCATAGTCTTCTTAATATGCTCTTTCATAAGCTCCACTGACTTATATCCCGCTTCAATATCTACTCCGGCCTTCTTGTAATCCATTATTCTTATCCTCCTGAAATTTGAAAATAATCTAACTACTCAGAAACATATACACATATCGTAATCTGAATAATTACAAAACAACGTTGTGTATCCGTCAAACTGCATACACAACGCCATTATAATAAATATCCCATTTTTTGTAAAGAGTAGTCCTACATAAATCTACAATTCTTTTCCTTTCAGAACTTATGCAAAATTTGCTATTTATTACAACTCCTCTCTCCATACACTTATTCTGCAAAATCTTCCAAAAACTCTTTAAAATCGTTTCTTGCCCCTTGTATCACACCGTCATCCCTTGTATCTAACGCTCTTTCAAACTCTCTCAATGCATATTCGATATACATTCTCTCATTACCAATACTTTCTTCATACAAGCGTTCACCCCGAAGCAACAGTAACTTATTCTCTTCCTTTTCCCGTGGATGAATTTTCAAATAGGAGAGTGCTTCCATACGCTCCTTAATCTCCTCGTCACTCATATCCGTTGCATTGGTTTTAATAATTTCTTTCACGATTTCTCCGGTAGAAGTTACCTTGATTTCAACTTCTAATATAGAATTCACATCATACGTATAAGTCACATCAACAGACTCTTTTCCTGCTTCTGCTTTCGGAACCTTAATACGTATCTCTCCTAAGGTTACATTGTTCGAAGCAAAACGACTTTCTCCTTGTAGTACTTTGCAACGAATTTGTGTCTGATTATCATGTACCGTATATAAGCGTTCTGTTCTACTTGCTGGAATGGTAGTGTTACGTTCAATAATCGGACAAAAATGTCCGTCTTCAAAGCGTCCATTATCCTTCTCGACCACAACCTCTGTTCCTAATGTAAACGGACACACATCTGTAAGTATAACTTCCTTAATACTGTCCCTGCGTTCCTTCATAGCACCCTGTACTGCCGCACCAAGAGCAACAGCCTCATCCGGATTAATAGATGTGTCCGGAAGATTATGAAACAACTTACCTACAAACTTACGAATAAAGGAAAGTTTCGTTGCACCTCCTACCATAACAATTCTATCAATATCTTTCAATCTAACATTAGCATCTGACAAACTACGCTTAATAGGTTGTCGAATCTTATCTAACAGTTCATCGCATTTGGCTTCATACTCATCTAAAGACAAACGCATCTCATATGTCTGTTCTCCAATTTTACATGTCATATTAGAATATCGTTCACCGGAAAATCCCATCTTACAATTCTCTGCCTGCTTTTTAACATGTCTGTTTTCTTTCTCCGTCAAAGACTCCCTCTCAATATCAGGGTTCTTATCAAAGAAAATATCCTCAATCACTTTTGTAAAATCTTCGCCACCTAAAAAATTATCCCCTGCTACTGCACGAACTTCAATAATCGAATCATATAACTCTAATATGGATACATCAAAAGTTCCACCACCTAAATCAAATACCAAAAATTTTCCATTTTGACGATTTTCATATAATCCATAAGCAATCGCAGCTGCAGTCGGTTCACTAATAATACGTTCCACCTTAAGACCGGCCAATTCACCTGCTCGTTTCGTGGCTTTTCTTCTTTCATCATTAAAATATGCCGGTACACTAATAACGGCTTCCGTCACTTCTTCTTGTAGATAACACTCTGCATCTTCTTTTAGTGCCCGCAAAACTAAAGCTGATAATTCTTCAGATAAGAATTTCTTTCCGGATAATTCATACACTTTCTCGCTTCCCATGCTGCGTTTAAAAACTGCGGCCGAACTATCAGGATATAGCTGCATTCTTTCCTTTGCTGTTTCTCCAATAAAAACCTGTCCGTCCTCATCTACACTAACAACAGAAGGTGTAAGATTCTTCCCTAATCGATTGGGAATAATCTTCGGTCCTTCGTCTGTATAATAAGCCACAAGGCTATTCGTTGTTCCTAAATCAATACCTATAATCATATTTGTTTCCTCGTCTGTTTTAAATCAAGTAACTATTCTAAACCAACATAGTTACCAATTAACTATATCGTCACTCATCATCAAATGGTCTACCCTTAACTATAACATATTTTTCTAGAAATTCCACCGAAATTATTCTTTATTGTGTTAGTTTTGTCATTTACCCATATTACATATTGATATCTAAGCCTTCCCTTTATTGTTGTTCATCATATCCAAATGTCTCTTTGCACACGGATAATCACCTTTCACTTCTATCGCTCGTTTATAAAATGAAATTGCGTCTTCTACACGCTTCTCTAACTCTGCAATTAAACCATGTGCAAAATAAAATTCATAGCAATCACATGTAGTACAAGTTACACAAAGCTTGCATGGGGCCATAGCATCCAAATATTGTTTCGCCAACTCTATGCGTCCTGTACATGCATACATTACAACAAAAACATACAAATGCATACGACGATATCTTTCATCTCGAAGTAATTCTTTTTCTCCCTGGTGTCGTTTCAAAAATTTCTTTAGAAATCTATCTGCACATATTCTGGCATTCTGCTCATCTCCTAATTCAAAGAATACTGTCGTCCGAACAAAATCCAAATGTTCACCATCCTGCGTCCCCAATTCATCGTCTGTAATATTCGTCAACATATACTGAAGAATATCTTGTGCTTTCTTCAAATCACCTTGATCGCGATAGTATTCTGCAATCTTTCCTGCCGCCTCTGCAGATAGCTTTCCACTAAATCGCTTTGGCCATATCTTAGCATAGATTTCTTCTGCCATCTTATTGTTACCCATTTGCTGATATACATCTGCAATATCACAATAAATGCGTTGCACTTTCTGATCCTCTTCCGTCAACTGCCGTTCCATTGCTTTCTTTACCTTGGCAAATAAAGATGGTTTTTGTTTTGAAGATTGTTCCTCCTTCAACATTTTGTGGTATATTTCCAACGCCCTGTTATATTGCTTTGCATTTGTATAAATAATTGCAATTTCTTTTCGCAAATAAGTAGCACGTGGACGAAGTCGCATTACTTCACGATACATCTGCACTGCTTTTTCGTATTCACCTTTTAACACATAACACTCAGCAAGATTCAAATACGGCAAATGATCTCTATCAGGGTCCATCTCTATCACTTGTTCTAATGGCACAATCGCCTCATCCACACGGCGTAGTTTTAACAATGCACATCCAAGATTGTTATATGCGTAGTAAGAATCTGCATCCAGCTCAATTGCTTTTTTGCAATCCTCGACTGACTTTTCCAACTCATACAAATCAATATACAGATTTCCACGTTCTACATAACCTTCCGCTGAATCTGTAATATCAATAAATCTTGTTGCATATTCAATTGCCTTTGCACACAAATCCAAATCATTTTTCTCATTGCTTGTATAACTATATACAAACATCATTCTACGTAATGCCGGTACAAAATCCGGATTTTCAGCTAAAATTTCTTTATAACACTGAATTGCTTTATCAATATCATCTACTCGTTCATAACAATTACCTAGTCTTGTTTTAGTATGTAAATTCATCGGTTCCAATTCAACCAAATGTTTGCATATATCTATCGCTTCTGCAGGGCGTTTTTCCCGCACCAATACATCTGCTTTCAAATGCAACATACTTGTGTTATCCGGATCACCCTTCAAATATTCCTCAATAACCGACAATGCTGTAATCGTATCATCCAAATCCCAATGTAAAATGGCATATTCCTTTTCTAATTCCGCCATATCTTCTATATCTGTTTCTTCCGATTCACAAAGTTTCACTTTTTCACGAAGTTTTTCCAAAATCTTCAACGCCTGTTGTGTATTTTCCTTTGAAAACTGCTTATAATGCAAACAACGAACCTGATATAATTCCAGTGAATCACTTTCCAGCCCAGCCTCTTTTGCGGATGCAAGCACCTGTTCCACATCATCATATTGATCGTATGCATAAAACACTTCTGCAGCTAATACATATGGTGGTGCATACGCCGGATAGATATCAATACACATAAAATAGTCATCAATTACTTCTTTTGCATTCTTCAACTCGTAATTTGCTTTTTGTCTATGCACATATGCCGGAAAAAATCCTCGATCCTCTTTAATAATCTCATTGCATTTTTCAATACATTCTATATAACGTTTTGCCTCCAGATAAAAACGAGCTAATTGTTCCATATAAGAAAACTTTACCATAATGTTGTTTTCTTCCTCAATTGCTTTCTCTAAATAACAGACAACCTGTGAAATAACCTCATCTTTCTTTTCTGTCTCCACTTGTTTGTATTCATTCTCCCATATACAAACACCAATCGAAAAATGAGCCAAGGACAACCGATTCTTTCTCTTTGTCATTTCCTTCGAGCCATCATCTTCAGATTTCTCAATTAAATGCAACCATTTATCCGCCCATGGTCTTGCCATCTCATAATTATCACTCGCCAAATATAAGCGACAACGCAAATTCACATAATCATACTCTTCCACGTAATCAAGCTGGTCCAACAAATGAACTCCCTCTTCAAAACGTTTTTGCTGATAGTAACACCAACCAAGCTTGTAACAAACTTCCGGTAACATTTCCTCTTTAATCTTCGCCTCATATTTTTCAACCAATACCGCATTTACTCTGTCTAACAAAGATAAAGCGTCTGCATCTTGAACACGCTCTTCTAACACATCTTCAATCTGTTCTTTTGCCTCTTCCGGATTTCCCTCCAAAAATATGCATTCTGCCATTCCTAACATAGCTCCATAATTGGAAGCATCTTTTTCCAACAATTCCTCATAGATTGTTTTGGCCTTATCTATCTTCTCGTTCTTAATTAATACTTCAGCATAAATTCGTACAATATATGGGTTATCCGAATATTCAAATTCCAAATCTTCCATAATCGAAAGTGCTTTTTCCAGACATTCCTTTACCTTTGAATTGGTTCCATCTTCTTCACCCATCAACTCTGCTTCTAAAACAAGACATCTTGCTTCCTCCGTTTCGGTAAATGGATGTGTCACATCAAAGCGCTTCAACTCTTTTATAAGTTTCTTAAGTTTATCCAAGTCGCGTTCTTCCGAAACAGACTTTACCTCATACAACTTGTTAATATATGCATCTACGTCCTTATCTGTTTCTCCTTCAAACAATTCATAATCGATAAATCCCGGTCGACTAATCTGCCATCTCACATATTCCAAGTAGTTTTCAGGAAATTTTTCTTTTAGCTGATCCATATTTTGCATATATTGAAACCTTTTATCCAATAACTGCCAAATATTCTGTGGCATATATGAATGACCCATAAAATACGCTAACAACTTCTCAGCAGCTTCTAGTTCAGTATCCAAATCATCACAAACAGAATCTTTAAGTAAGGCATTCCATCTGGATTCATCTATTCTTGTTTTTACATTTTGGTATACCATATCTACCTTATCAATCCACAAATCCACTTCATTTTTCTTGCCAACAAACGGCGATGCGTTTTCGTCTGGATTTTGCATTTTGTCATTTTCATCAGCCTGTGCGTACTGCATTGCTTCCTCATATGCACGACGTAATTCCATAAACCCCTCTTGATCGTCTTCTGGATTCACACTATGTAGTTTTTCTCTGTATGCATCTTTAATTATCTCCTCATTTTTTGTCTCTTGTATCTCTAATATCTTCCAAATCATTCGCATTTTCTCCTTTTATCATAACGATTCCACACTTCTATTATTCATTATCAATAGGGGAACAATTTCCTAATAAAGCAAAAAAGCAGATAATAAATGATACATTTACAATCTGCATTTTCGTATTATTCAATATCTAAAATAAGTTATGCAAACTTTGCAATCACTTCTTCGTTGGCCTTCATAGCCGTTTCTTCCATCTCTTTTCTTTCATCCCATAACTGTTCCTTAATAGCATCATGTTTTCCTGCCATAATCTGAAGTGCAAGATATGCTGCATTCTTACTTCCGTTAATTGCAACCGTAGCAACCGGAATTCCAGGTGGCATCTGAACGATTGACATTAATGCATCCATTCCATCCAAATTAGAACCTGCAATCGGTACACCAATAACAGGAAGAACCGTTTGCGAAGCAACTACACCTGGTAAAGCCGCCGCCATTCCTGCTGCGGCAATAATAGCTTCTGTTCCATCATTATTACACTCATCAATAAATGCAGACAGACCCGCATGGGCTCTATGCGCTGATAAGCATCTTACATTCACTTCCACTCCATATTTCTTCAATACATCTACTGCCGGTTCAACCTTAGGCAAATCACTTGTTGAACCCATAATAATTGCAACTTTCATACTCTATTCCTTTCTGTACATTACATGCCAACAATCTGTTACTTCAATTGCTGACATTGTTATATTCATGTAATTAGTATTTTATATGATATAAAATCTTTTGCAAGCATTTTATATCAATGCCATCAATAATTTACTAAATTTTCATTCTCCAGTTCCAAAAGCGAGATACATAATTCTAGTCTTCATCTTCCTGATACACAACAACTCGATTACGCCCTTCCGTCTTTGCCTTATACAAAGCTCTATCTGCAAATTCAATTGTTTCGTGATAATTACCACCTCTATAAGCCGCAACACCGATAGATGCTGTAATTGGGCATACTGAATTGTCACTTAACTCCACATTTGTACGAATCTTCTCGGCAATTGTTACGCCATTTTCTATATCAGTCTCCAAAAGAAGAATCACAAATTCTTCGCCACCCCAACGAATAATATAATCCGATGAACGAATTGACTCGCCTATTACTTTAACCGTATGTTTTAGAACGCGATCACCAGACTCATGGCCATATTGATCATTGACCTTTTTGAAGAAATCTAAGTCAAGAACCATAAATGTCACCGGTACGTCTTTATCTATATTCAATTCTTCGGTATCCTGATTACTCATCTTTTTTAATTTATTGCGGTTATATGCACCCGTCAAATGGTCCTTAACTACTAATGTCTCTAATTGCTGTGTCACCAAATAATGGTCAAGATATACCTTTTCCATCGTATAATGCATTATACAAACTGCAACAACACACGGAATATTAAACATTAGCATCATCACCACATCATCATATCGAATAAAAACATTTGCAATCAATATATCTACTATCAAACCACAATGTGCAATCAGACAATACTTGAAAGGTGCACAAAAACCTGCACATACAAATATCAAATTCATAATCATCATACCTTCACCGGCATACTCCCTGTCCGGCAACAAATATGTAGCCCAGTCTGTGCACCATATAATAATATGTACCATAAGATATGATGCTATCACCATTATTCTATAGCTCTTGGCTTGTTTGTACAAATACAAAAAACACAACAACGGTAATACTACAATCAAACGTGACAGCAATGTTTCATATGCGAATCTTCCAAATATTCCACAATCCGTAAAGAAAAATGTCAAATATGCAATAGTAGATACAATTAAAAGTCTACAATTAAACGATTTGTAATAATCATACTGGGATTGATAAAACTCTTTTCGTTGCTCATTTGGTAAATGTTTTGCCTTCGTAATCTTTTGCTCCATCCACACCCCTCCAATAGTTAGCAATACACACATATATTATACCAGTTTTTTTATTATTAAGCAATTATATAGCAACATCAATCAGTATTTTTACTTAATTGCCTTGCATAATACAACAATAATATTTTCACTACACAAAGATTACTCTTTTCTGTCGAATTTTATTGCCAAAAATGGTTCGTGATGTTATGGTGTATCTAACAAAAGAACACTATAAAGAAAAGAGGCAATACAATGTACAAAATAATGACTTCCGACGAAGCAATTGATATTATAAAAGATGGTGACGTCATTTGTTTAAATTCCTTTCTCGGAATCGAAAACCCTGTAGAATTGCACGAAGCAATTTACCGTAAATACAAAGCTACTAGTTCTCCTAAACATTTGACCATAGTTTCCAGCGCCGGATTCGGCATTTGGGATGAAACTAGAAATGCGGAACAGTATATAAAAGAAGGTGCTGTTGACAAAATCATCTGCGGTCATTTCGGTGCTATGCTTAGCACCAAGCGACTTGTTTTAGACGATAAATTCGAGGCGTACAATCTTCCACTCGGATGTATTTCTCACGCAATCAGGGCACAGGCTGGTGGTATACCAGGTGCACTATCCAAAGTTGGACTTGACATATTCGTTGATCCATTAGTCGATGGACCAGGTATCAATAATATTTCTCATGACGATTCTTTAGTAAAGCATGTTGAAGTGGATGGTGAAGAATTTTTATACTATAAATTACCCCAAATTAATGTTGCATTAATCAAAGGAACTACTGCGGACCGAAAAGGCAATATTTCCTTTGATGATATGTATATGTCCGGAGACGCGTTATCTATCTGCCAAGCTACTAAAGCAAATGGAGGAAAGGTAATTGTACAAGTGGATCGAATCGAAAGTACGCCATCTAGACCTCGAAATACTATTATTCCGGGATGTCTTGTGGATGCTATTGTAATGGTCGAACCGGAACCACGCCACGCTGCATACGAATCCTTAACCGGTAGCTTTGAGATTCCATATTCTCAGTGGCAGGACTGGAGCGATATGTTGGAAACAAGAACTTCCACAAAAAGCATCATCAATGTAGCCGGAAATATTATCGGTAAGCGAGCTGCTATGGAATTGAAAGAAGATGACATTGTTAATATTGGTGTTGGTATTCCGGAAACCGTTACCAAATACGCAAGAGAAAACGGTATTTTAGACAAAGTAACCTTAACTGTTGAATCCGGAGGAGTCGGTGGTTTCCCTGCTTCCGGTAAGGTGTTCGGTGCCGTAATCGGTGCCAATTCCATGTATGATATGGCAAATCAGTTTGACTTATACAATAATGGTGGTCTTGATATCTGTTTTATGGGAGGTATTGAAGTTGATAAACACGGAAACGTTAACGCACACCGTGGTCCTGGTGCATTTGCAGGTGTTGGTGGATTTGCCAATATTACTGCCAAGACCAAAACAGTGGTATTCTGTTTAACTTTTAACACCAAAGGTCTCGGTGTCGACGAACAAAATGGCAAAATCACTATCAAAAACAATGGTGCCATTCCTAAGTTCGTAGAAGAAGTTACCAGCATCAGTTTTTCAGCAAAACGTGCCCGTGCCAACAAGCAAAAAATTCTATACGTAACAGAACGTTGCGTATTCGAATTAGGAAACAACGGTCTACGACTAATCGAGGTGTACCCAGGCGTAGATATTGAAAATGATATTCTTAAGCTTCTACCATTCAAGGTGGAGGTTGACTCTTTACTAAAATATTAAATCATTGTCAACTTAACTCATTGTATACAAAAAACCTTGCGTTCCACCACGAAACGCAAGGTTTTTCTTATTTTTCTTTATATTTTTCCTCGAACTCTTCAATCGGCATAGGTTTTGCAAAATAGTAACCCTGGATCAAATCACATTCCTGTGCCGCAAGAAAATCAACTTGATCTCTACTTTCAATACCTTCTGCAACAATTTTCATATTCAGTTTTTTTGCAAGATCGATCACTTCCGATACAATCAACATTCCTCGATCTACGGAATCCACACCTCTAAAGAAATCCGCATCAATCTTAAGTACATCCAATTGCAATTCCTTCAGCGAATTAAGAGAAGAATAACCTGCTCCAAAATCATCCATTGATAAAATAAAATCATACTCTCTTAGTTTTCTAACCGTATCTAATAACACCTCTTTATCATCAAAAAATGCACTTTCTGTCAACTCTAATTCAATAACATGATGAGGTACATGATACTTATCAACAATTTCACAGATATGCTCTGCTAAATCTGCCCTAGTAAAATGTGCTCTGGAAATATTTACAGAAACAGGAACAACCTTTTTTCCTTCACTCATCCATTTAGCCTGTTGCTTGGCAACCTCCTCCAGCATATAATCATCCAATTGCAATATAAATCCATTTTTTTCAAAAATCGGAATAAACTTGTTCGGTGGTACAAAGCCTTCTGTAGGATGAATCCAACGAACCAAAGCCTCTGCTCCCGCAATTTCCTCTTCTTTTGCACTATACTTTGGTTGTAGATAAACCTTATATTCCTTGTTTTTCAAGGCACGCTCCATCTCATCTTCTACCTTACGCTCCCAAAGTTGTTGCTTTTTCATTTCTATATTGAAAAAAGCAATACGATTCTCTATATCCTTCCCCATCATACTTGAAGCCGACATTGCGTTATTATATAGCTCTTCTGCATCACAATTTCCTTTTTCAATCAAATTTACTCCTACATTAAAATACAATTTGATATTCGGTGTAACCGCATTAAGCGCTTGTTTGATTGACTCAATTCGCGTAATCAACGCTTCCTCATTCGCATACCTAATCAACAACGCAAAGTCTGCTCGTTCATAATGCGCCATCACTTCTTTACGATTCATTCGCTTCTTAAGAATTTGATAAAACCTCTCTAACAGTTCCTCTCCTTCTTTCACACCAAAACAAGTACAGAAGCTTCGATACTTTTCCATTCGTAGATGCACCATAGCATAATTGCGCTTATTGTATCGATTACTTTTTAACACTCGATTACTTTTTCGTATAAACGACAACCAATTATCTCCACCCGTAACAACATCCGTATAGAGAACCCTGACAACTTTTCGTTGATTGATAATCATTCCAAAAAACGTCAAGATATAATAAATAATAAACACAATTAAAACAAACGCAAACAACACTGTGATCACAAACAAAAACAGCACGTCGTATACATAAACACAAACATCATTCAACACCAAAACTTCGAACTCACCCATCGGTATAACATACCATAATTTGAGAGAAAGTATCGACTCATCTGCATTTCCTTTATCTAACTGAGAAATCATCTTATTAAAATCAATTATTTTCAACAAATCATCATTGAAATTGTATACTCCGTCCTCTTCAATAAACACATTCTGCTTATCCATTTCCATGATCATAGAATAACCAGGCTCTGTCGTTTCTGACGAAAACATCTCCACATATTCAAACCGATTATCTGTATTCGGATACTGTCCACCACTCGACCATACTTGCTTTCCGCTTCTCAAAACACAGACTGCTTCTATTTCTTCTAACAATTCTATATCATCTAAAATGCCACCATAAGCTTTTGGTAATTGTGATAAATCCGAGGTTATATGTCTTTGCACTAATTGTGTTGACATTTCATGACCATTCACTAACTTATTTTGAATAACATCTGCAACACTCATTACAATAATAGCTTCCGCTAATGCTATAAATATAATTGTAATCAAAAACAAACCTAATACAGATGGCCAAATTCTCAATTTTTTTAATTTTCGAATTCTTTTATCCTTAGCCTTTCTCATGGTATTCCTCCTACTATCCACGCTCCATCTTATATGTTTTTCTCTATTTCACTTTGATTTTCTTTACCTTACTCCACTTTGACAATGTTTTTCCATATGTATATACGCGGACACGTACATAATATGTCTTCCCCTTGGTAAGTCCTTTAATTGTAGTGCTCGTCTTCTCTGTCACATTATCTTGAACGCTATACGTATCATCTGTAGCATTTGTCATTTTACCAACAGCATTTGAAAAATTCTTTTTTGTCGAACACTGCACCTCATATTGTACCGGAAGATAGTTTTTTACTTTTACTTTGTTCCATTTTAATTTAATGTTATGACCCGATGATTGAATACTTGTGATTTGTGTATTCTTACTTTGCGAGCACACACATACCACTACTCCTTCAACACCTCACTAATATCCGCCAAATCATATGGGAGTTCCCACCTCAATCAAATTGCCATCCAAATCATAAAAGCGAATTACTTTTTGTCCCCAACTATGTTCCATCAGCCTGTTAACATATTGAATCGAAGGATATAATCTTTCTAATTTTTCAACAAACTCCTCAATATTCTTTTCTTCAAAATATAGTTCACAGGAATTATTTTCTGAAACAACATCTTTCCCTAAAAACTTTTTCCAAATTGTTTCATCCTGAAGTACCAAGCCTTCCGTTAAAATCACATTGCCATCATTGTCAAGCACTACATTTAAACCAAACAGGTCATGATAAAATTGTTTTGATTTTTCTATATCTTTTACAGCAATTAGAATATTTTTAAGTCTCATTATCTTTAATTCTCCGTATACTCTCTAATTTTACTATTAACTATTGTACCACATAAATAAAAATTAGTAACCATACAAAAACAAAACGTATCCAAAGGTGCAAGCACTCTTGAATACGCTTTTTATATGTTATGTTTAGAACTCTGTAAAAATTGCTGTTCCCTGTTGAAGAGCTCTTGCAATCTCTTCATTTTCATCCATGCGGATACTAATCTTGTTAATATCTTCTACTAACATCTGTGTACTTTCAGCTGCACCATTTACGCCATTGGCACCTTCTTCTATCGCGTTTGTAATCGTTCTAATAGAATCAGCAATTTCATTCATCTCTTGCTTAAGTGCATCTGTTTTCTCCGTAAAATCATTCATTGTTTCTTCAATATAAGTAGCTTTTTCTTTATACTCTACACCACTTTCCACAAAGTTTTCGAATTCAGGTAAAATAGATGTATTCAAATACTCAACAACATTATTGGCATTATCTGCTAAATTATAAACCGCATCCGTTACAATTGCGTTAATTGTCTGAATTCTACTTGCTGTATCGCGGCTAGAGTCTGCCAATTGGCGAATCTCATCCGCAACAACCGCAAAACCTTTACCTGCTTCACCAGCTCTTGCCGCCTCAATCGAAGCATTCAACGCAAGAAGATTGGTCTTGCTGGAAATATCAAGAATTTCGTTAGTAAGTCCATTAACCTGGTCAACACTCTTACTATCTTCAATCGCTTTATTCAGTATTCCAAGAATTTCATGCACCTTTATTTGTGTATCCTCCATATTATTCTTGGCATCATTTTCCATCTTCTCCGCACTTTCTTTCATTTCCTTAGTATAATCATTGATTTCATTCGATTTTTCTGCAATATTGTCTACTTCATTACGAACAGAACCAACATTTCTGTTAATTGCATTTGCAGAATTACCTACTTCTATCATGGTTGCTGTTAATTCCTCGGTTACCGCTGAAAGATCCGTCGCACTATCATTAGACGTATGAACACTTTCCTGTACTTCATTTACTACCAACTCAATCTTATTGGAATTCTCAATGATAAGTTTCAAAATTTCTTGTAACTTATCCATAAACGTATTGAAACCATTACCTAATTCAGCAATTTCTTTAATTGGTACAATCTTAACACGTTTTGTTAAATCACCCTCATTTCTATCAATGTCAGCAATAATACTTTGAATCTGTTTACTTGTTGCCGAAATCGGACGAATCAAGAAGAATAATACACAAACCAAAGCACCTGCTAATACTACAATACTTAACACAATCGTAAAACCATTGCTTAAAAGAGAGTTTTTATATACACTTGCTAATTGGGTTCTGGCATCTGCTGCTCTCAAATTCGCATTAGTAATTAAGGTTGAAATTTCTTGTTGTATTGCAGCACTATAATTAGCAATCGAACCATTGGCAAGAGCATATGCTTCCTCTTTTTTGTTGTTAGCACTTAAAGCCATCATGCTGGCAATCTCAAGTTTCATCCCTTCATAATTAGCTACAATTTTATCAAAATCTTCTCGATCTTCTTCCATGAGATGATTTTCTTCATAATCTTGTAAATATTGTTCTAATATATCTTGTTCTTCTCTGATAGACGCCACCATATCAATCATAGTGTCCAAATCAGTAGCTATAATATGGGACAAGCCTTTTCTATGAACATTCTGTGTCTCATTTTGAATTTCACCTAATTTAGAGATACTCGTCATATATTCATCAGCAATAACACTTGCATTTGAATTAACTTTTTTGATATTTGTAATTGCCTGTGTATTAGAAAGTATTGAGACAATCCCCAATACAAAAACCGGAATCAGAATAATGGTTTTAATACTAAAGCCTCTTGTTTTATTTCTCATACATACTTCCTCCTATTGTACGGTAGATGCTGTAATTCCTTCCACAAGAATATCTATCAACTCTTGTTCTTCTTTCCTTTTTGGATTACCATCTAAAATCTCTTGTGCATAGGTCGTGCACGCCCCCCAGTAAGAATTACCAATTCTTTGCAAACTTCCATACTGTGATTGTTCAATAACCGCCTGAATTGCCGGAATCTGATTAGCAAATTCAGATGCCGCTACATTTGTATTTGACGGACCCTGATTTCTTACTTCAAGCCGTAATTTCTGATTCTGCTCATTTGTAAACCAATTCGCAAGTTTGTGCGCCCAGCCTATATGTTCTGAATAAGGATTGACTCCCATCATCTTATAACCGGTAAAAGAGGCCATTTGCACTTGTTGTTCAGCACATGTATAGGTTGGCAACTTACACGCACCATAATCTTCACCCCATGCATCACGAACTGCCACCGCATTCCATACACCACTAATACCGGCAATTACTTTGCCTGATTGAATCCCGGAAACAAAAGAATCATATTCTTTGTAAACAAATGCCGGACTAGATGTTAATTTCAATAATGATTCTGTTACATCTACACCTTTAATTGCTCCATCGGTGCTATTCCAATTACAATAGTTTGTTACACCATCTTCATTCAATCCTACTTCCATACCTGTATTACCAAAGAAGGAATACAAATACCAACCCGAATCAAATTCCATATAAAACTTTTTCCCCGAACGCGCTGCCACTGCTAAAATGCCATCTAATGTCTGTACATCTTCCTCTGAAAAATAATTTTTATCATAATACAAAAAATAACCATTATCTGCAGTGTATGGATATGCATACAAAACATCATTGTATGTAGCTGCCGCAACGGATTCCGTTAAATTTGCCGCCTTAACTGCTTCTGCATCTTCCACCGGTGACAAAGCCCCTCCTGCTACCATTGAAAGCAACTGATCATCCGGCAACGAAAAAACATCTGCGCCGTTATGAATATCACCTAATAAAGCATTCTTAGTTTCTCCATCCGACTGTGCTGCTAAAGTAATTTCAAAATCAGCTTGCCCTGCATACTCCCTCTTAAAGCTTTCTATCATTGTATTCATCAATTCAAATGTATCTTCTTCAGCCCAGACAGTCAGTTCAACCTTTCCAGATTCTAATTCCTGATTTTCATCTGTAGCAACATCTTCTGTTACTTCCTCACTTACCTCTGTATTATTCTTTGTGTCTTGCCCCTGATTACATCCTGTCAACAAGCCAGACAGGATAACTCCTGACATCAACAGGCTTAATATTTTTCTTTTCATGCTATGTGTACCTCCATTATCTTACTATGCGATTCATTATCTGTTCGCCTTATTCACGCTGAAGAAAGAAAAAGGCTATACTTCTTCTCTTTCCATAATAAAAATACTCTGCGAATAGAATACCATATTTCGATAATATTTTCCACCTATTTTGACTATTTTGACTAATATTGATTATATTTTCCTGATTTTTCCATCATCTTACACAAAAAAACAACCTCGCTATTACAAATAACGAAGTTGCCTTAACTTATCTTTTAATTCGATTAAGAAGTTGCTTGCAGATAATTGAATCTATATTACACATGCAATTATATATTAATTATTTTCTTGCCTGTCATTAGGCATATGCTGCTTTCCATTTTGAAAATCTTCTTTCGATTCGTTTCTACGACTATCGTAATTAGGATCCTGTTCGTTTGGATTTTTATTCTTAGTATCCTGTTCATGAGTATCTGGATTACTTTCATCCGGTATATTGGTATTGGGTTTTTCCTCATTTTTATTATTTTCTTCTATAGGTCGTTCTCTTTCATTTTCTCCATCATTCACAGGTTCATTATCCTTCTTTTCTGGTTTATTCGATTCATCTTTTACCACTTTACGATTATTATCAAGAGTCGAATCATTTGCCTTATCCGTTTTATTTTGCTTCTTATTTATATCATCTTTTTCTACAGGCTCTTTTTTATTCTCTTTATTTTCAATCTCATCTGTTTTGTCATCTTTATTATTTATTTTATTATCAGCATTTTCATTGTCTTTTTTCTTACTTGGATCACTCGAGTTCCCCTCAATCATATCTATTTCATTAGCTTTTCCAAAACACTCTATCATTACTCTAATATTCATTTCTTCTACATCTTTATCATTCAGATTAGAATTCTCCAATATTTTCTGTTTTAACATTTCTCTGCCTGTTTGTTTTTCTTTTCCTTGTGCCGTCTGAAATGCCACCACTACATCATTCACGCCATATCGATTTGTGTCACGCTCCAGTTCCAGATTAATTCTATCCTTTAATTCTTGAGAATCTGTCACTTTATTATGATGATACACCGTAACCAAAATGCCGCCATCTTCTTTCAAGTAACCATCTAAAACCAAGTTATTGGTAAGTATATCCAGCATTTGTTCTACCGAAATATTCTTCTCCCATTCCAATTCTTTTATGAATTGTTTTCCATCCTCATTCAGACCTTCTAAACTACGCACACTATATTCCTTATTCAATTCCATTCGAATACTTGGATTCACATCCAATGTAACAACATATTGTGTTCGATTACATTGCAGGTTAAAGAAACCAAAACCAATTCCAACCACCAAAAACCAAACCGCAACACGTTTTAACACACCATATCCTATCATGTCATGAAAAAATAATCTATTTTTCTTATCCAATGCATATGTCGAATCGTCATCCGACTGTTCAATCACCTCTAAAATCTCATCAAACATATCTGGAGCAAGATTAAAAAAACCTTCCTGTATTTTATTCGTTAATTCATTCTTGTTCATCGTCTCATCTCCTTAAATGTTGTTTGTAGCTTTCGAATACTCCTATTATATCTTGCTAATACTGTTCCAAGTGGCTTATCTAAAACATTAGCAATTTCCTGAAACTTAAATCCATTCACATTATGCATAACTACAATCATTCTGTCTTCTCTTGATAATTCAGAAAACATATATTCAATCAACATGCGACTATCCACATCTTCTATCTGTGAAACACCTATTTCATTCTCTATATCCTCATAATTAACAAACTGTCTTGCATTATCTTTTCGACACTTCATATAAAACAGATTCTGTGCAATTTTTATAATCCAACCCATTGGATTTCCTTGCTTTTTATACATATGACTGTTCTTGTATATCTGCACATACGTATCCTGCATCAAATCATGTGCATCCTCCGAATTCTGCGTAAGAGAAAGTAAAAATGCATATACCGACCTATACGAAATTTCGTATAGGTCTTGAAATGCATCTTTATCCCCTTGTTGAATTCTTTCAAACAACTCTTCATCAATATTGATTTTTTGCCTTTTATTAATAACCTGCATGTAGGTTCTCCTTATCTACATTTGATTATATACACAAAATGTATTGATGTGTTATTTTACCGCAAATGTTTTTTGGATAGAAGAATAGTTTTTCTCTTTCTTGGTTTTTACACCATTTATCTTTACAGTATATGTTTTATTCGAAACCATTCCTTTAACCTTAATTTTAATTTTTCCTTTTGTTTTTTTAACAATTGCAGACTTCATTACATTGCCTTCACTATCCGTCACTTCAACACTTGCATTCTTATAATATGCAGAACATTTCAAACTCAAAGTAACATATTTCTTGCTTACATTTACTTTTTTTATCTTGCAAGAAGTCTTGATTCCCTTCACACAAAATGTTTTAGAAACCGAAGTAACATTAGTACTATCTTCAACAAGCAAACCATCCACTGTGATTGTATAATTCTGACCATTAACCAATCCTTTTGTAACTATATCAATTGATTTTTTATTTTTCTTTACAATTGTGCACTCAATTTCCGTACCATTTTCATTCGTAACAAAGACACATAAACCTTCTGTATATTTTACTTTATTGGCAAATGTAAGAGTTATCTTACCCGACGTTGTGCATTTAACCTTCTTGATTTCTGTATACTTTTCAATCTCATCTGTTTCATCTTCCACATCTTCTTCCAAAGCATCATCTACGTCTTCAAATGTATTTTCCTGTTCAAACTCCGGCTGTTCAAATGCTTCACCTGATGCCTCCGGTTTACACTCTGGTCTTTCTTGCGCTTCGCCTGATACTTCCGGTCTGCAATCTGGTTTGCACTCTGGTCTTTCTTGTGCCTCGCCTGATACTTCCGGTCTGCAATCTGGTTTGCACTCTGGTCTTTCTTGCGCCTCGCCTGATACTTCCGGTCTGCAATCTGGTTTGCACTCTGGTCTTTCTTGTGCCTCGCCTGATACTTCCGGTCTGCAATCTGGTTTGAACTCTGGTCTTTCTTGTGCCTCGCCTGATACTTCCGGTCTGCAATCCGGTTTATAATCCGGTCTTTCTTGTGCCTCGCCTGATACTTCCGGTCTGCAATCCGGTTTATAATCCGGTCTTTCTTGTGCTTCACCTGATACTATAATTTGATCATTTTGACATTCATAATCAACTCCTAATATGTAATCCCCTTGTTCAAATTGGTTGTCCATCATCTTCGCATTAATCGGAAGTGTAAATTGTAGAACAACATTTTTTCTTATACTCTTAACATCACTAATAATACAAATTATTTCTAATTATCTTGTAACTTCTAGAGAAATTTTGCATAATAAAAAGCAGATTAGAATTATAAATATAACAGATTGTTATGATTGCA
>JAFQOE010000071.1 GCA_017395635.1 Lachnospiraceae bacterium
AACGATTACAGCAATTACAGTAGATGGAAACAAAAAAGCAACCTGTACAGTGACTGTAAATGATAATGGTTCAAGTGAAGATAAGGGACAGAATCCGGATCAGCCGGTCAATCCAGATCAGCCGGTCAATCCAGACCAGCCGGTAAATCCGGACCAGCCGGTCAATCCAGACCAGCCGGAAAATCCGGACCAGCCGGTAAATCCGAATCAGCCGGAAAATCCGGACCAGCCGGTAAATCCAGACCAGCCGGAAAATCCGGACCAGCCGGTCAATCCAGACCAGCCGGTAAATCCAGATCAGCCGGAAAATCCAGATCGGCCAGTAAATCCAGACCAGCCAGTAAATCCGGATCAGCCAGTGAATCCGGACCAGCCGGAAAATCCGGCAGACCCAGATGCAGGGTCAGATATTGCATACAGAGATCCGGTAACACTTGAAGAATTAGAAGCAAAATTTCCAACGGAACCGGAATATCCGGCATTAGACCTGCAAGATAATTACACAATGGAAGTTGCATTAAAAGAGGATCTTCTTTCTCTTGATGTAGAAGCGGGAACCATCGTTAAGACAAACGGTTACTATGCAGAAAACGATGGTGGACAGGCAGTTTATGAAATCATGACATATGATGACTGGTGGAACCAGCTTCCATTGGAGCTTAAGATGGTTACATATCATGTGAACAGAATTGGTGCAGGACAAGTTTTATATAAGAATCCGGCGGATAACTATGGTAACCATAGACTGAATAATGGAATGGTAGCAAAAATACTTCCAAATGACGATGGTTACATAAGAGTAGAACAGTGGGGATTATTCCCGGATAGAAATGATAACAACAGAGCTTTAATACATATATTTGCAAATAATCATACAAATAGCAAAATTTTATTTGCAAAAGACGCAACTTACGAACTGTATTATGATACAAAGAATCAGGCATACCAGAATCAGTTAGGTACTGTGAAGGAGGTTCCATGGTGGTTACCACTTGGATCGATAGGAAATAATGGTAATGAGTATGCGTTGAATTTACATTCCAGAGCCACTTCGAAACCGGTTTTGGGAGACGCCAAGAATGTAGAACTTTGTGGTAATGGTGCCACAATACATATTCCGGATGGTGAATTCTGTAAAGGAAATACAGCAGATTTTGGCATGATTGAAATGGGCGGATATGTGGATGGATTGAAGATTCACGGTTTCACATTTGATAACAATGGACTAAACCAGTACTCTTATGTGAATGCAGATGGTGAAGCAACCTTGATGAGAACAACCAATCATACGATATCCTACTTCTCATCCGGGCTCAATGTAGAGACGGATAAAGTTTTAACAGATGGTAATGGAGAAGTTGTATTAGAAGATACGACATTTGCGGATCTGAAAAATTATACAGGTGAAACGAAAACTACATTTCATAACGTGGAAATTTACGGAAATACATTTTTGGCTAATGGTACTTCTCAGTCCATAAATGATGCTGGTGGTGACGATATTCTTATAATTAATCCTGATGCATCAGAAAATGTAAACATTCACAACAATAAGATGTACAACTGGGGTAGATGGGTGTTTGCAGTCGATCTTGGTGGAAATGGAGAACGTTTCTACAATTATACATTTAAACAAAATATTTGTATTCAGGATGAGACAAATGTATGTGCTTCTCCGTTAAACAACTATCCGTTTGAAGGTGGAAGTCTTGCTAGAACCAAAAGTTTAAGAGGACTAGGATGGATTGACTTCGAGGCGAGAAAGTGCTTTACGAATCTGGATGTTTCTGAGAACTATGTATACGGAGCAAATGGTTGGGCATTTAACGGTAATGGTAAGATTTCTGAAAATATTACAATTAACGCAAATGTACTAGAAAGAGCATCCTATGAAGGCTATGGTTGGAGAGGTATTTACCCATATGTATTTACTTTCTATTCTGTATATCCAAAAGATATGCAGGTAACTAATAACAAAATCGGAAGCGGAAGTGTTGGATTTGGTAATTCAGCCTACAATCTTCGTATTGAAAACAATGATCTAGGTGGAGCGTCCTTTGCTATAACAAGACCATTAGGTGAAGTAATAATAAGAAATAACACCAGTACTGGTGTAAGAAATCAGTCATATAGCTTGAATACAAGTAAGAATCTTCCTTGGATTGAGGATGAAACAAGCGAGTTTTATATTGCGCCGGAAGATAGAAAAGCAAATATTTTATTTGAAGGAAATAGTACGGGCGGAGTGGTTGGAAATATTATAGTAACCGATCCAACGGATGATTATCGGAAAAATATCACCCTTACATTCAAGGATAATAGATTTGCAAAGTTTAATGTAAATGCCATTGGTATTAAAGATTTTTACTTTACACCGGATCAGCTTACTACTTCTGATATGGCATGGGCTGCAAGAGGATCTAAGTATGCATCGACGGTAGTCAGTCGGTCGGTAGATAATCCGGTACCGGGAGGATTATATTACAAAGAGGGAGATCTAGTGGCAGATTCTCTTGATAAGATAACAAGATTATATAATCCATATTATTTTACAACTCTGTTTCCGCAGATGAAAAATGACAATGGGTCTATAAAGAAAGATATGAATATTGTTTGTACAAAAGAGGGTGTATTCCCACTTAATGGAGAATTCCTGAATGCAGATGCAGATGCATATTTTACAGCAGAAAAGGAATATGCAGTAGGAGCATTTATTTATACTGCAGATAATTTGTATTATGTTACAGTTGCCGGCACATCAGGTACAGAGGCACCAACTCACACAAGTGGAACTGTAACCAATGGTACAGCAGAACTTATGTGGGTTGCACCGATTGCCAGATATGAAATGGTAGAAAAAACAGTATCTGACGACTCAGTATCCGGTAACACAATCGAGTAAATCAAATCTGAAAAGGGCGATTTCTTGTGTGAGGAATTGCCCTTTCGTTAAAATTTTTACCTAAACCCAGCTTCCATTCAGCACTGTCACGAGTTGGATTATTAAACAGCCTTGGATTGTCTTTAAAAACAAGGTGAACATTCCTGCCATACTTAGCATCGGAACAAGGATCTTCGCAAGTGCATTGCGGAGTACCGCCTTTGTAAGTGATTTTAGGGCAGCGATATTTTACGAAGTTGAGTCAGAATACGGTTCTGATAGGCGGAATGCCCGCCAATGTTAACAGGTTTCAATGAAACACACCTCCAAATCAAAAAGTCTGTCCCGGAAGCGCCGAGACGATATGCCTTATTAATCAAGAGGCGCGAGGCGCCGCATTTTTAGGGGCTTATGTGAAATACTTTTTGAAAAAAGGTGAAAAAAATGGAATCTCAGAGGTCAGATAAATCAAGACTTAGAGATTTCGAGAATCTATTATAATATAAAAGGAGGAACAGTTATGAAGAAGTTCAAAAGTTTTTTTGCAGTAATGCTCATTTGGGTACTTATTATGGCATCT
>JAFQOE010000118.1 GCA_017395635.1 Lachnospiraceae bacterium
CTTCTGAGCGTAATACTACACAGAGTTACATTATCTGCATAATCACGCGTCACCCAGTGCTGAGCCAAATCAAGAAGTTCATTCTTATGAAGTTCCTTATAGTTCAAAACCATCTCGCGAAATAGTTCCCCTACATTTTTACCTTCTTCTGGATGGTCTGGCAAACAGTCGTTCAGATAGAATCTTTTTGGCATACTCCTATATCTTTATCAGAGCAGCCGCTCCGCATTATTCATAAATTGAGTAAACATGTCGTCAGGCCAACGGTCCAAGCTTCCGTCATCCTGTAACATCGGATATTCTATCTCGGTTGTTTCTTCATCATTTAATCTAAACCACGCCATGTTCACCTCTTTCGAGAAACCTTTGTGTTCCTTGGCATATATGCGCACACCATCAAAGACATGATCGCTATGGGTTTCCACAACAATTTGAGCACCAGCATCAGCTGCCCTACATATTAAATCGGCCAAAGCCGTCTGCCCCTTTGCGTGGATATGTGCCTCAGGGTTTTCAAGCAAAACAATACTGTTCTTTTCTGTCACGCCTAATAAAATAGCAACTATTATTGGCAATGTATAGCTCAAACCAAAACCTACATTTGTTGGCAAATTCTCATTATATGTTGCTGTATGTGCTTCTTGTCCAGGCACTTTATCCATATTAAAACGCACCCCCGGGCTGATTTCTTTCAACCAACCTTGTACAACGAACTTAAATGCTTCACCCTCACAATCAGGTGTAAGCATTATCTCTGGCAGAATAACACCAGCATCTGTGCTTTCCTCAATACAACGTAACACATTTATGCCTCTAGCATCCAACCCTGCATTTTTCTTGCTTGGATATATTGTCTGCGGACCAATACGATCTGCACCGACATATATCACCTTAGGAAAGTCTGGATGAGTAATGCTACGATCTGAATATTGAATTACATCCTCACCATAGTGTGCCGTCATTTCCATCTTTACTTCATGTTTGTTTCGAAGCGTACCTTCGTCACCACAGTTTTCAGGAAGCACATCCTCTTTACGCTCAGCTACACGACCAAGTATGCGCAGGGCCTGAATCACTGAACTCTTACCACTGCTGTTCAAACCAGCAAGGACATTCAGTTTTTTCAGCGGCACCAACTGATGGCGTATGGATTTATATCCGTCTATTGTAAGTAATTCTATCATTTGTATTTATTAATTAAGTCTGAAACTATAGTATATCTATGATTTACACTCCACTTGTTCATGCTATCTCTCGAAATAGCAATCACAAAATTATTCGTATATAAATAATCTGCGTATTCGTTCAATAACAACTGTTTATTACTACACAGTTTTTTGAATTCATCATCCGACAATCTTGAAAGCAAAACTCCCCATGTCTCAAACAAAGATTTGTTGATTGGCGCACGTCTGTTACCTGGGATACTTTTCCTAAATGCATGGGGGCCAAATAGCTCTTGTCCACGAGTCATTGCCTTTTCAAAAGATTCGATAATCGCATCTTTAGCCATAACAGTAATATCCTCAATGGCAACATTCCCTTCCTTTACCAATTTCTTTATATCACGGTTATCCAAACTTGGCATTGCATTGTAAATCATCATCGTATCACCAAGCCATGTATCAGGATTCACCGACTTATTGTAACGACGATAATCACGAATCAAGAAAGCCACGAATCTAAGCACCAGTTCCTTATCTTCCATACGCAAGCTTTTGACTGACCATCCTGTCGCGTTCTTGAAACAACGCATCTCAGCCAGATCATTCAATAGTGCAGAGCATTCACCCCCATAAAGAGCATTACGTATTTCTTGCTGGCTAAGTACCATGCCACCAGTATTGATTCTCTTAAAAATGTTTCTTTTAACATCTTCTGGAGTACCTGGATTGATAACTGTGAATGTAAATTCTGTCTCCATGATTCTGTTAGCATAAAGTGTCGGCAATTCTGCCATATTACGCCCATTTAAAAGAGAACCACAAAACTCCAAACCCCAAAGCCTGAATCCATGCCCTTTCTTTGAGACATCCCCACTTAAAAGGAAGTCCTGTCCTAATACAAAATCTCGTATTGTACTGAGTCTCTGAAGCCCATCCACTACCGTCCAACCGCCCTGTGCGTCTGCCGAAACATAAAACATAGGGATAGGGATACACAATAACAGAGATTCTATCAACTGACATTTCCTCGTCTCGTCCCAAACTTCTTTTCTTTGAAAACCTGGGTTCAGCTTTATTGTTTTCTGTTCTAAACGCCGGATAATAGCATCCATTGTAATAACGCGCTTTTCTATAGAAATGGATGAAGGGTCGAAAGGTTGCTTAGACTCATCATCAGAAGCCTCATCCTCAACACCAGTCATTTCTTCTTCAAGCAGTTTCTTTTCAAGAAGTTCTATCGTGTGGCGAACTTCAGGAGTTGTTTGTTGCTTCAAGTATAGAGAAGCATCGTCAAGCTTGCCATCATTAAACTGCAAGCTAATGGTATTTCCATTTCCTTCTTTTACATAATATAAGTATGGAGAACTGCCAATTGAAACATTTGGTAGTTCAGGATATGGAATATATAATTCTTGTTCGTTCATAAACATCTTATTTAAGATGCAAATATAATGTTTATATAACAAATATATTGCATTTTCTTAAAATTTATTATTCTTCCAAACACTTTCTCTACCTTAAAAGTTGATATTTCGCCTCATTTCAGCATAACGGTTTATTACTATGCATATTATTATGCCAAGCTCACGTTATATTATTAAAAAACTAAGTGCTTGATTAAGTGAAAAGCAGAATTGCGTACCAATAACAAACGATAATAGAAACTATATTGGCATAATCATCGTTATTCCAATGATTGTTATTATGTATTGTACTACAATAACTCAAAAAGCAACAATTATGGAGTTGTATGCACTAACAGATAATATGATTCTCGAAAAAATTGGAGAGAATATTAAGTGTATGAGGCTTGAACATAATATTAGTCAAAAGGAACTTGCTGGTTCAGTTGGTGTTGCAATAAGTAGCATAGCAGCCTTGGAGCGGGGAGAGAACATATCTCTTAAAACGCTTGTACCTATACTTAGAGCATTGAACTCTTTGCATATGCTTTCTGGCTTTTGAAAGAGCCTTAAATAAGTCCGATTGCATATGCTAAGCAATTGGATGGTCAAAAGGCCCGTAAGCGAGCATCTGCAACGAAAAATAATAGGGGTTATTTCAATAAATGAAAATTCGGGATTTACTATGTCTATGTGGTAAATCCCGAATTGCATTTTGTTTTAAGTACCCCAAATTTGGTTAATTGTTGTCATTCTATTCGACAAGTTATGGCGTTGCAAGCCGGAATAAATTACTACTACATAATAGTTGCAAATTAAACTATTATCACCCTATTTGTTCCATAATAGTTGTAAATAAAACTGTTATCGGAAATGTTTAGAGCATTCTGCAATCCAAGACAAATCGCAGCAATTCGGATTTTTCTTTATATAAAAATAAGGGTCGTCCACATCGGACTATCCTCTTTGGGAAAAGTACAGTACAAACATTTGTAACACTAGACACATCAACACAATACACAAATAAAAGTGAAACGATTTTGCAAACAAAACCGTTTATTGCTTTTCTGAACAGAAATTCAGGAATAAAACGAGGGCAACCACACAATACCTATAATATCATCATAACCGATACCAAGCAGAGGCAACACCTCTGCTTTTTTGTGTCGTTGTCCGAGCTTTCGGGCGGATATTCCTATGCTTTTCGTAGGCAACCGCAAAATAAATGAAAAATTTTTGCCCTTGTTCCAAACCTTCCCGGACAAAGGCTCCCTATACTTACAATGAAGCGACCACAATCGCACAGACTTACATTTATGTTTAACAAATAAATTCAAGAACTATGGAAGTATTAACTATCGAACACAGCGCTTTTCAGCAGCTGATTAGCAAAATTGATGCAATGGATGAGTTTATCCGCAAAGCCAAGTTAGAGCAGCAAAGTTCCCTCGATGAGGATTGGGTTGATGGGCAGGCGGTATGCGAGTATCTCTGCATCTGCGACAAAACCTTGCAACGCCTACGCAGTGCCGGTAAAATCACTTACAGCACCATCGGCAATAAGTATTACTACCAGATTGCCGAAATTAAGCGTTGCCTGCGTGCTCACACAATCAAGAGTAGCGAGGAGATGTTGCAGAACCTAATTGCCCACAAGCGTAATAGCAAAGCGAAGGCGAGTGCTAATGTTCAGTAAACCGAAGAGAGGTGGCTACAAATAGAGGCCATCTCTCTTCGATTTTGTCAATTCAAAAATTATTCGTAAATTTGTCGTAAGCAACTGTAGTTCTGAAGTTTGTATGGCAAAAGTCGGACTCGAAAACGACACC
>JAFQOE010000040.1 GCA_017395635.1 Lachnospiraceae bacterium
AGCAGGTGCTTCACAATCCGTCGGTACTTAGTGAGACTTTGTCGAACTTAGTACCGTTACGCATTGTGGCAAGTGCAAACGTCCTGCGTTGGTTTGTTAAATTTGTACAAGCATCACAAAATAAACTTGAGTTTCGCAAACGCCTATAATATTGTAATTATTTATGACCACTCAATCACTTCACCAACTGTTTTTGAACTATCTTCAATACCTTTAAACATAATTCTGCAAATATAGAAATATACTTCCTGTAATTTCTCATATGTAACCACACCTGTCTGATGTTCAAAACAGAAGTCCAAACCACCTAAAGGTCTATGACTTACTGTCAAATACAAAGTATGTGCACATGCACCATTCGTATAGCGACGAACATTATATTGAATATCTTCCATCTTATCTACGGTCGGTCCATCATATTTCATTAACAATGGCTGATATGTCAACGCCATCGCTTCATATGTCTGTCCGTTCTCTAGGTTATAATGCTGCTTACGGAATGCATAAAACTCAGCAGGGCTATAATTCGCATGACGGAAATACTGATTCTGCATATCTCTAATTTTGAAAAGACCTTCTAAAAACGTATCTTCTCTAGACACAATTGTTCTAAATGGGAAACTATGGATTCTTGTACCACCACAACGTTTTTCCATCAAGGTTGCACGTCTTGCAATTGTAGTAGATACCGAAATGTCATCCTCATTATTTTCCTTCTGCAAGTAAGTTCTAAGTCCCATTAACAACAAACAAGTCAAAGACACATGATTTTCCTCACAGAACTTTATCAATCTCTGTGAAGGTTCGTCCTCCAAATAGAAATTAGCAATATTGGCATCTACATTATCAGATGTATTAATAACCGCTCTTTGATTCGGATTTCCTGTTCTTTCTCTTTCCGCTTCCAACTTACCTCTACCATGAATATCCGTAAAGATCGGCTCAGATGAAGTAATCAGATTCTCAAAAAACTCTCTGTCTTTCTGGCTTGCTTTATTACCTTCCTCGTAAGCCAAATCCTTCTCCAACTGCTTCACATAGGATGCCATATCTTTTGGTTCCGGTACATCTTCAAGCAACTTACTGCTATATATTTGCATAATATCCTTCAAAAAAGCGATAAGAGCCTGTGCATCCATAACCAAATGATTCACTTTCATATACACCCCGTAGAACTCTTCCGGCATTCGAATCATATAAATCTCATACATAGGAGTGTCATACAATTCAAATGGTGTACTTGTCCACTCTGTCATCTTGTCATGTGCATCCTGTTCCTGCCAATGTCCAAAATCGAAATGTTTCACTTCCGGAACATGATCCTTTGCTACATACTGATAAACATTCCCCTCTTTATCCTCTGTAAACTGTACACGTAAAGATTCACAACGATCAATTGCCTCTTTAATGCACTTTTCCAACCGGTCTCTCTCCAACTCCGCCTGAATAGTAAGACTGGTTCCAATATTCAATACCTGTTTTTTCGGACAGTATTTCATACTGTAGTAATGTAACTTCTGTGCTGAAGTCAGCGGATAAACCTTGTTCCCTTTTCTTGTTTTCATAAGCTACTCCCTTCTCTTGATACGTAAATCATTTTCGTTGTCACGCTTCCATAATCGGAAAAATGAACGACTCAATTGCCCCTTGATACAATGCCTCATCCCTATAACAAGATTCCACATGAGCTGCACCTTCCACTATCACGAGCTTTTTCTCTGTTTTACAAGCTGCATATAACTCATGTACCATAGAACATGGTACAAATGTATCTGCTTCACCATGGATAAACAAAATCGGTATCTTCGCTTTTGCAACCTCTACCCTGGCGTTACATTCATCTAATTCGTAACCTGCTTTTCTTTTTATCATCCAATTCGATATCTGCATAATTGGAAATGCCGGTAAATGATACATACTCTTTAACACAAAGGAAAATACTTCCCATGCGGATGTAAATGCACAATCTGATACTGCAGCCTTAACCTGTGGTGGCAGTTCCAAACCGGTTGTCATCAACACAGTCGCACCACCCATGGAGTCTCCATGTAATAAGATTTTGCAATCTTCCCCATGTTTCTTTATCATCTCCTCAATCCACAACTTGGCATCCCGTCTGTCCAGACATCCAAAGCCTATATAGGTTCCTTCACTTTTACCATGTGCTCTTTCATCCACAAGCAAAAGATTATATCCATTCTGCGCATAAAATATTGCCAAAGTGGAATAGTCATTCATACCTTCACTCGTATAGCCATGAAAACAAATCACCACTTTCTTAGACCCTTCGCAAGGAAAATAGGTTGCATGAAGCTTCAAACCATCCTCTGATGTTATATACATATCCTCATGAAGCGTCTCCGCAAGTTTCTCCTTACACGCTCTAATTCGCGGAATATATAAATCCCAATCAGTCCCTGCCATCTCCTGTGTCTTCTCTCTCTTTGCATTAGAACGAATCATCGTCCGATTAAAAAAATATCTTGCAATCGCATATTCACCTACTGCAACTATAAGAATTATAACCACTACTATTATGAAAATCTCCATTGTTCCTCCTCATGTAATACAAATCCTGTGCATATTGTGACTAAAATAAAAACGTCTAAAAAATATATAGCAAAACATAGTCTTACGCAAATTATACAACACTTTGTCTTCTAATGTCTACTTTGTCTGAGCTTTTCTTTCATTTTCTACATTTCCACCAAAAAAAGTGGGGTCAACCCACTTTCTCTGACAAATAATGATACTTTTATTCGCTTTTTCTCAACCATACCCTAAAAGTGACAATTTCCTCTTCAAATGCTATAATGTGGAAAAAGTAATTATTTTTCAACCTTGAGAGATATACGAAAGTGAAGAATAAAAGACGTGTCCCATCGCAATGCGAAGCATGTGATGGTCAAATACAACAAATCGACAAAATACATATAGGTGCACACATTGTCATAATACATACTATATTTCCACGACTACAGTAAGAAAAGTCAGAGTACACGTTCCAGTGAAAACAATCGCTATACGCATGGTTATAGCTATAGCAGCATTGATAACAATTGCTTTGCTCATTTATCAAATCTATACCGCCTCTTTAGTAATGAATGCCAGTCGTTTCTCGATAGCATTTCGCGACTTCTTATTAGAGGTCTATGACAAACCGGTATTAGCTATCAACGATGAAGATTTTGCCAAAATAAAATATTTGCGTATCGAGAGAATTAAGAGCTGTTATCATTTCACATATAGCTTTGAAGATTATAATGAAGAAGAGTTTCAATCCACTATAAAAACATGGACTTGTCAGGAATACATCAGCAACGCCCCTTGCGACCAAGCACCAGATTTTTCCATGCTTACCGGTCTTACAAGAATTGCAATGGATGAACATATGTAGCAGTATTCCAAAAGCAAATTTTCAAAATCAGCTAATATCCGATATGTTAGCTGCCATTCCCAATCAATAGATACCCGTGACATTCAAGAAGTTATAAATCCTGAAAAGGTAGAAGTTTTAGAATATATGCTAACACAAGATATAGAGGCATCAAAGAGTTCTCAAACTTAAAAACTTTACAGATTGACGTATGGTTTGGTAGCGAATTTGATATTAGTGAAATTGAACAATGCCAAAATTTAGAAAAACTTGTTATCACAGAGCGTTCAACCGATTTTATTGGACTTGAAAAAATCGAAAAATTAAAAAATTTGAAATCTCTCTCCTTGCCATCTCTATACTTACATGAGTGCGATTTTATCAAGAATCTAACCAACCTTGAACAACTTACCATCGAGATAGATAACGAAAATTCCAAAACAGAAATGCTAAGAAACCTAAAAAAACTGACTAACCTTACTACATTAGATGTCTGTATAGAAGTTCCTTCACGGACTGGCCAGGCCACCTTAGACATATCTTCTCTTGCAAAGTTTACAAACTTAGAATATTTACACATCCAACCCAAACCCGATTTCTCTTCGGATAAATTATACATTTATGGATTAGAATCGCTTTTAAACAATTCAAAACTAAAAGGCATCTATATAAATGAGCGGGAACCATCATTTATGTCAAGCTCAGATAATAATTTGATTTTGTGCATAGATAAAGATTCCTTTCATACAAATGATACATTGCGACAATTACAATTTGTATCTTGTGCATTCCAAGATAAGAACACAGATAATGTAATCTCTCTAGACTTTGTCACACATTATCCTAATCTTGAATATTTAGTAGCCGATGATCGTGATATTGAAGATATTTCATTTATAACATCACTACCAAATCTGAAATACTGTAGTCTTACACATAATAACCTACAAGACTTCACACCCCTTAACCAATGCAGATTTTTGGAAGTGGTCGCAATATACAGCAACCCGAACGATACACCTGAATTATCAGAGGAGATTATAATCCTCACCGGTGAACCGGACAGTGTCACCCTAACAGAATAATTAATGGGTACTAAAGGAGATGTTACTTATATCAAAATACAGGAGTCAGCCGAAGATGAATAAACAGACAGTACAGGTGGATGTTATAGAAACCACCATTTACAACGAAAAACCAGAACTTAAGAAATTTCCACAAAAAGAAAGATGCGCACGAATTCACTCCACACGCATCTTTCTTTTTATTCAATCTTCACTCTGGATGTTTTCGATTTGTTCTGTACGAATAGTAATAGAAGTAATCACCGGCTGTTCTTCTGCTTCTATCGTTCCATTATCATCAACCGGTTCTGCAGACTCACAAACTGCATCCACAACTTCCAATCCTTCTGTTACATATCCAAAAACTGCGTACTGACCGTCTAAAAATGTACTGTCCTCATGTACAATAAAAAACTGTGAACTTGCACTGTCATAATCCATAGCACGTGCCATAGAAATTGCACCCCTTGTATGAGACAAATTATTATCATAACCATTCACTGCAAATTCACCTACAATGGTATTCTCGCTTCCACCTGTACCATTTCCCTCCGGATCGCCACCCTGCATCATAAAATCTTCCATAATACGATGAAACGTAAGTCCATCATAAAATCCACTCTCTGCAAGACCTACAAAATTAGCGACGGTAATTGGTGCAGACTTCTGATCAAGGCAAACCGTAATCATTCCGTAATCTGCAATTTCGATATCCGCATAATATGTAATGTTTTCATCCACCAAGGTAGTTGTATTCGTTAAATTATCTGTATTTGAAGAATTCTCTTCTCCTGCATCCTTCTCATTTTCTACCGTCTCGCTAACAGATGTATCTTTCGTAGATGTAGTCGCATTTTCTGAGCAACCTGTTAACACGCTACTCATAAGAATGCATAAACAAACGAATGTAATACTCCATTTAGAACATACATTACTCCTTTTATTTGAGTTGTTTTTTTTCATTATATGATCACCTAATACTATATAGTTACATTTCTACTATATATCTTCCCTTTCCTCCTAACTATTCATTACGTTCATAGTTAGGAATAATATTTAATTATTCGATAACTGTAACAACTCGGTCCGACTACTGCTCTACCACTTTCACGGTCTGATTTTGTTTGTTTAGAAACTTATTTGTTACAGTTTTTTTGCGTTCTCTTTTGAATTGCAATCACATCGCTTACTTCGTCCACCTAGCTCAAATATAGCATGGGCGAACGCAAAAGTAAATCAAAAAGTACAATCATTTTCCCCTAAAAAAGGCTCCCCGATTTCTCGGGAAGCCTTGAATTTACTGAATAATACTAATTACTCTACGATTGTAGCAACACAACTGTTAATATCACAACATGTATTGTTTTGAATATTTTTAGTGATGTTTCATTTCATAAAATAGTACATTTTGTGATTATTATATCTATTTCGAGAGTTTTTCAAGTCCAAAATAAGCCCATGGGCTTTTTACCTCCAATTCAAATGAAAGGACTGATAACAATGAAATTGATACACGCAGAATATAACCCGATGCACAACAGCATCGACATTAACCACTATAACAGCTACATCCTCCGGATTGACTGTAATCAGGCAGAATCCAGGATACGGACCACTCCTAATTCCCAACGGTGCCTGAATGCACTGGCAATAGATAATCCGCTGGAATATGCAAGACTTGCGCTGGATGGCGAGATGCAGGCATGGGTGGATGCGGAGGATAGTTTGGAGGTGTTTTAGTATATATGCCCCGAAAACTTGGTCGGGGCATATTCACTAATTGATTTCTTTATTCTGTGCCTTATCCCTTTTTTTGCCTATAACAAAACATAATAATTCTTTCTTATACTGTATGTAAAAATATTTACGCCGGATGTCTTTTCTCCAAAGGAATCACTTTTAAAACACTAAAATACGGCAGATATGTCTCCAATTCTTTACGAACAAATCTATATTCTTGGAAATCAATATTTGACTTATTGTCTCTGGCATCAAAAATAGCTAAATATCCATGTCTTAAACTTTTCTCCGAGGTATTCATCAGCTCTTCAATGTATTCTAAAGTCTGAGTTACACCGTCCCTTGCTCTTGCATCAGTATATGATGTAGATAGACCGTTTCCACTATCATTAAGTGAAACACCTAACCACTTAACCTCTATGAAATATAACTCTCCACTTACGTCAAAATAAATGTCTAATTCTCGTTTTGACTGCCCCAACTCTGGTTCCGTCGTAAATGTATACTTCATATTATCAGTCAAATAGTCACACAATTGATCTCTCATATAATGTTCTGGTTTATTTCGTAAGATATTTCTCTGCTTCAGATTTGGATCAATTCGATACAATGTTGGACTATCTGCGAAGAAAACCATATAGTTAACCTGTTTTGTGACATGCTGCCTTGTATAATTATCCATAACCTCATTAATCTTTGAGATATCCTTTTTTTCTCGATATTTCATACGGTCACTTCGTGAATAAAAAATATTATTTTCATCCACTGCCGCTCCATTAATAAACTTCGTTATATCTTGCTCGCCAAAAAAGAACAAATAATCTCTTGCGGATAGTTCCGATAATCGTTTTTTCACCTCCGAGGTATCGCCTTCAATGTACTTTGTCTCAACAATATTTCCTTCATTATCAATTTTTAAATAATTTGCCTCTCCAAGACTACTAACAACGATTTTTAATTTATCTTCCAAATCCTCAAACTTTAAAGCATCTACATCCTCTGGTGATATTGCTAAGCAAAACATCACTTGATGATTCGGTTGTTCCTCCCACATGCGTTTGAGAAATCTTTTATACAACAACTGATAATTTCTGTTGTTTTCTGTTGTATCTTTTGAGGCTTTTACAATTTTGCTCACATCTTCATATGTAAATTGCATACCTATTTTTCTCCTCTCAAGATCTTCCCAAACACATATTCGAAATACAATTCCAAATATTGTCTGTTATCTAATGCATCTTCCTTTGTCTGAATTTTTTCTTCAAAAGCATCCTTAAAAGTATTTAAAAATTTTACAGTAGCATTATCACATCCAATATTTAGATTATAAACAGAATTTCCCTGTAAAGTCTCCCTATACTCTGGATCTCTAAAAATGAAATCATATATTTTATCTTCGCCATATATTGCAATTATATATGCTATATCATCAAACCACTGTTGCTTCTTATCATTAAACTGTTCTGTTAAAGCAAATTCAGCCCCCGGACAAATTTGATATCCTTCTTCAGTCTGTTTAATCACATCATTGCTTTGTAAATTTATTAGTGCATTTTCAATTTCAGCATCTTCTGGACCACTTAATGTTACCGAAAATCTATATTGACTTTGTAAGATATTGTCTTCATTAGGATACCTAAAAGAATACAAAACTGCTGCCAAGTACATAATTCGGTTTATTGAAGACTCTCTAATTGATTTCCATCCAACACTGTTAAGTTTCTTCAGCAATTGGTAGATATCTTCGCTTTTTTTCATTTTATCAGAATAACTATTCATTGCACATCTCCTCTATTTCTTTTGATAAAACATTTAGCATTTCATGATTCTTCTGTACATCTGATATCTTACCAAACTTTAATAGATTTAATACCTTTTTATTCGTTGCTTTAGATAAAACGCTTTTAATAAAAGTACTATTATTCAAGTTGGATGTTAGTATTAATGTATTTGGTCTCTCTAAATATTTCATAAAGATATCAGCTGCATTTTCTTCATATGAAATATCCAAACTACTGTCTGGCGTTTCGCATATATAGAAAGAAGGACATTCATAGAAAAATGATAACAAGCTCATTCTGTAAGAATAATCAACAAAAAATCTTTGTGATTCTGATAACTCTTCTTGATCGTATCTCACTTTCCCATCAATAACCGGAAGAAATAACTTCATTTTGCTCTTGTCTATTTCATCCAAAGTTAAATAACATGGCACTTTCATAAATGCCTCTGCAAAATCCGAAAAGATATTAGAAATACTTCTTGTTATATCCAACATATTTTCTTCAATATTTCTCATTATTTTTTCACATTCTACCTGATTCTCTTCACTCAACTTTGATGCATTTTCCTTTTCAATAGTCAATTCATCAATTCGATTCATCATCGCCATATAAGATGACTCCATTTTAGTTGCGCCATCTTTACTGCTTTCTAATGTCCTTATTTCATTTTCTTTGTTAAACAATTTTACTTTTGCGTTTCTAAATTCAGAATCATAACGTTTCAGCTCCTGTTCATAACGGATAATCCTTTTTTCAATCTCTTGTCTTTCTTTTATCAGTTCCTCCAATGCTTTCTTTACTTCTTCTAATTCAACAGATTTTGATTCATCATATACAATCTTCGAATTACAGAAAAAACATTTATCTACGCTATCATCCAATTGTTTTCCTTCCAAATCCGCATTACATATTGGACAAATATGATTTCCTATAAATTGTCTCTTGTATATCGCATACTTGGGATTAATGCCAGGCCAAAACTCACTTCTGATTTTACTTTCAACCGTCTCTTTTTCTTTCTCCCTCTTATTTATTTTGTGAGAAAGTTCTGTTAACTGTTTATAAAGTGCTTCTATCTTGTTCTGTAGTTCTCTTCTGCTAATTTCTATTTGAGCTTTAACTTTATCTAATTGCTCGATTTCTGCCATTATTGCCAATTTATTATTTTTGAAATAATCATTCGGATTATTTTTATCTCCATCTATTTGCTTTAAAACTCTAACTATCGCCTTGATTTCCTCTTGCTTATGTCTTGCAATACTATCCTGATACTTAGCTTCCATACTAAATTGCTTTCGTCTTTTTTCTAAAATCGCATCGTTAAGAAAATTACTTAGCAATCTTTCCTGAACTTTCTTTGACCACAAAACAGTTTCTCTACTCTCTCCAAAAAGCAATATTTGATTAACAAAAAATATAAAGTCCTCAAAATCCGCTAAATTTGATTCTTTGGCAACTATTTTCTCATAATTATATTGTAGGTTATGATCATTATCAACAACCCCTTCTGTATCTTCATATGATTTATATAATTCCTGTTTTATAGCTTGTCCTTCTATTTGATGTTTTATTCCACCCTTTATATAACTTGCAGCTTCAATCTTAATATCATATAGACTTCTTTTAACATAAAACAATGTTTCATTAATATCAAACCAAAGTTCCACGAAACCAGTTTTATCTTTCTCGGATTCAGTTGTTCTATTTCTAAAAAAAGTATTCCCATTGGTATAGCTTCCTCGAACTAACCTTTTTTCACCTTTATAATTCTTCACATCTAAATCTTTTTTATATAATCCTATCAAAGCATATTTGATTATGCTGATAAATGTTGTCTTTCCAACACCATTTCCTCCAATAATAAGATTAAGACCTTTTACAAATTCGTAATCAATATCTTGATTATACAAAGAATAATTGGAAATTCTTACTCTTTTCAAAGTTGGTAAATATATTTTATTGTCTCTCAATTTTCTCACCTCACTTTTCTAAAACGATAACACCCTCTAACAATTTACCTACTTGCTTCTGCTGTTGGGGACTAGTATTTAACTCTCTTGCGTCCCTTATCTCTATAACTTTAAATCCCTCATTTTCAGCTATAGATGAACAAATTTCCAATGTATTAATTAATACATTAAAATATGCAGAATTAGAAACATTAAAATAAACACGTCCATTATTCTTCATTTTCTTATATAAAACGCTGAAAATTTTTTGCATGTCTACAAAATACAACCTAACCATATCAATTATCGAATTATTCCATTGTTCTATACCCTTTGCTGCCTCTTCTAATTTTAAAATTGTTTTCGCTAATAATTCATTATTTATTTTTGTATCATCCTTCCACTTAATCTGCACATGTGACCTCAATGTTTTTTCACGTAATTCCCTAATTTCATCGCTTGTTCCTGTAAAACCAAGTGTTTTTAACTCAAGCATATATGTATCCGTATAATCTCTAGAATTCAAATATGGCGGTGAAGTAATAACTAAGTCAATGGTGCCATCTTCTACCTTCTCTTCAATCCCAACCCTAGAATCTTCATGATGTAACATCACTTTATTATTTTGAATCACTTTCTGTTTCGCAGTCTCGATATCTTTTCTTATTTCATTTAGAACCTTATTATCAAACAACTGATATACATTGCCTTCTTCAAGCTTTCTTTCCTTCCATTTCTTCTTATAAGATAAGCATTTTCCATTTCTATATAAATTACTTACCTCAAGTAAAATAGCCGCCAACGCTACCATAAACAATTCCTTGTAAATTTCCTCATCTATCATATTTACAGTCACGCGCAATTTTTCTACAGCAATTCCTACTTCTTTATTATAATTCCATTTCTTTTTATTCTCACCTTCATATAATGTATTAAATTCAGTTTGCAAAGTAACCTGAACAGTACTTCTCTTATTTTTTACAAAATTTAACCAATAGTCTATTCTCGATAAATCATACCCATTTTCAAGCTTAACTCTTGCAATTAAAAACATTAAAGGATTAACCTCAAACGAATAACAAGGAATACCATTATTTTGTAATTCCAAAGCAGTTGTACCACTACCTGAAAACGGCTCTAGGCATACTAAATGCTCTCTATTCATTTCTTCCAAAATAGATTGAATAAATTCCTTGGAATATCCTTCTACGAAGGGATACCAACGATGTATAGGCTCCTTTTTGTTCTTATTAAATTGCATTATTCTACCATATGTTTTGTAGTAATCAACATGTTTATACATCTCTTTGCTCCCTTTGAATACAAATAACCATAGTAATTATATCAAACCATGTGTCAAAAATCCATTCTTTTCAACATACAATATACATTTTATTGCTGTCCACACTCTCTCCTACACCTACAAATGGATACAGATGTTTTTTGATAACATCATTCCGCACTGCTATCTTCTATGTTCCATTCAATATTGCTTAATTTCTTTTTTACATATCTAGAAAGATAATAGTATTTGTCTATAACTTTATAATCTGTATTTATGTTTATTTGATCATAACAAAAATTCAACAATTCCTCTAAATATGTCGTTCCTGATGAATACATATCAGAAAAAATGATATTATTTTCGGGCAAATGAAGATAATTAAATATGTATTGTCCATCTTCATCTTGTTCAATAATTCCTTCTCCCGTTTCTGGCATAGGCACCATTAAATTGCATCCCACCAAACGCACATATTCCGGGTTTTTAGCCAACGTCTTATACTTTGCTTTTAAAATGCTTTCTTCAACCTTTTCTGCAACCTCAGGTTCAACAACTATACGTGGATGAAGTGCAGTTTTTGACTCTAGCTGATATGCCTTATTTATTGCCTCACCAAAAAACATACTTCTATTCAGATCAATATACGCATCACCATATGATATTCCTCCTCTAAATACAATTCTCTCTTTTAAAAATCTTAAAAATATCGGTTCACAGTTGCATAATGCCACCCTAAACCTAGATTATTCACGATTTTGTCGTGAAAGTGGCTGAAAGCCACATAACTTCTATATTTTAATTGAATATTGCATTTCACCTAACAAGTGAATAGAAAAAGAGCATCCAAATGTGGTAAAATTTAGGTGTCGAATCC
>JAFQOE010000119.1 GCA_017395635.1 Lachnospiraceae bacterium
GGCGAAAATTACAGGTATAAGCTTAATATAATGTGTCAATAATAACTATTGGCTTTTACCGCAATACAGGATACGGCAATGCTGAAGAGCAACCGGAGCGGTCTTGCGGATTTTACACTGAAACGGGCGATTTTTAATCGCTCGTTTTGCACGTTTCAGGGAAAACCAATGCGTTAAACTTCGGGGTTCGGGGCAGAGCCCCGTTTATGCTGTTCTTTCATCATGCATGATTTCTAACTGACGTATTACGATATCCCAGTTTTTGTACCTCTGTGTCCATTTCTTTGTGATGTTTTGTGATGCAAGATACAACATCTTTTTTAATGAATCATCATTTGGAAAAATCGATTTTGTTTTTGTTACTTTTCTGAATTGTCGATTTAATCCTTCAATAATATTTGTTGTATATATTATCTTCCGAATTTCAACAGGGTATGCAAAGAATGTAGATAATATATCCCAATTATCCTCCCATGATTTCACAGCAGACGGATACTGACTTTGCCATTTCTCTTTAAACTCAAGAAGTTTTTCAAGTGCAGCTTCTTCATTCAGTGCACCATAAACAAGCTTTAAATCTGCTGTAAATTCTTTAATATGCTTGTATGAAACATATCTGCATGATGAACGTATTTGATGAATAATACATCTCTGTATTCCTGCAAATGGATATACTGCATTAATAGCCTCTCTGAAACCTGAAAGTCCGTCAACACAGAATAAGTCTACATTTTTTACACCTCTGCTCTTGAGTTCATTCAGAACTCCAAGCCAAAATTTGCTGCTTTCATTTGCTCCAACCCATATACCTAAAATATCCTTGTGACCATCTGCATTTACACCGAGTACAACATAAGCAGCTTTACTGATAATCTGATGGTTTTCACGTATCTTGTAATGAATGGCATCCATAAAGATAAACGGATAGTATTCTTCAAGAGGACGGTTTTGCCATTCATTCACTTCGGGTAAAATCTTTTCACTGATTTTTGAAACAAGTTCAGATGATATATCAATATCATACAAATCTTTTATCTGTTCCTGAATATCACGTGTAGACATACCGTGAGCATAAAGTGAAAGAATTTTATCTTCCAAACCGTCTGCATTACGTTGATATTTATCAATAATCTTTGGTTCGTATTCACCGTTTCTGTCACGTGGTACAGAAATTTCAACCTCTCCAAGCTGCGTTTTAAGCTTGCGTTTTGTGGAGCCGTTTCTGTAATTTTTCTTTTCTTCATCTGACTCTGTGCGAGTATGCTTGTCATAACCTAACTGTTCATCAAGCTCGCATTGAAGCACCTCATTTAATACATCTGCAAACATGGTTTTAATACTTTCCATAATGTCGGCTGTGTTTGTGAAATTTTCACTTTTTACATATTCTTTAATAAGTTCCTTTGGTATTTTCATGTCGAAAAACCTCCTTGATAAAAATTATTTCTACCATAATTTTCACCAAGGAGGTCTGTTTTTATACTATTTACACAACTTTTTCCGCA
>JAFQOE010000041.1 GCA_017395635.1 Lachnospiraceae bacterium
ATCCTTATCTTCCTGTTGTTCTTCCACCATCTCATCCTGTACATCCACCACTCCGGTTGCATAGGCACTCTGAGGTATTAATCCTAATAACAAAGACACTACCAGTATGAATGATAAATATCTTTTCAATCTTCTTTTGTAGTTACTCATAAAACATTCTCCCTTCGCATAATAGAAGTATTATACGATTTTGATTCTTGTTTGGCAATGTTGGTTTTCGACAAACATTATATACAGATTCAATAGTTTATTTTGCAATTTAGTATATTTTGCACAAAACGATTATCCTAACCAGAAATCATCATTGCATTTTAAACAAAAGAAAAGAAATGTCGTAAAATAACTAAAATTCGAATTCTTTGTTTCTGATTTTAGACATAAAAAATAGAGCCGTTGCTCCATGAATTCCTCATCCATTTTGCAACAGCCCCTGTAAATTCTAATTATTTGAATTTTCTTTTTCTAGCTGCCTCAGACTTCTTTTTACGTCTTACGCTTGGCTTCTCGTAATGCTCTCTCTTACGAATCTCCTGCTGAATACCAGCCTTCGCACAATTTCTCTTGAAACGACGAAGAGCGCTGTCTAAAGTCTCGTTTTCTTTTACTACTACATTTGACATTCTCTCACCCGACCTCCCTTCAGTTGCATATTGTGTTACCACACAACCTTGGGTTATTTAAAACACAAATTAGATTATAACATAATTTTACAATACGTCAATACCTAATTTGTCGAGAATGCTTGTAATTATAAAGTTACACATACAATTTGATGTAATATAGTATCTTAGTAATTTTCTAATAAAGATTTGTAAAATTCACAATAATCATTTCTCTTATCATCTGTAAACGCCATTGCCTCACGCGGATGACGATTAAGTTGTCCGGTAAACATATATTGCAAATCAAATCCCCATACAACACCCTGTTGTTTCAAAGGAATCATATATTTTTCAATAAAGGTTAATAAACTGTATAAGCTGTATTTCGGATTTTTCAAGAAACCAAGCAAAAGTTCCATTGCGCAGTTTCCGGCACCTCTACCCATACCTAAAGCAGTTGCATCTAAGTACGATACACCATAGGATAACGTTTCAATTGTATTAGCAAATGCGAGATTTTGATTATTATGCGCATGGAATCCTACCTGCTTACCTGACTGCTCTGCTGCTGCTAAGTATACTTTAGCAAGTTCAGCGGCATTTTCCGGATATAACGAGCCATAGCTGTCTACCAGGTATATTACATCTACACTAGATGTTCCAAGCATTTCTAACGCTTCTTCTACCTGATTCAAATTTGCTTGAGAAATCGCCATAATGTTACATGTTGTTTCGTACCCAAGCTCATGGAAATATTCAATCATTTCAATTGCTGCAGGGATTTGATGAATATAACAGGCAACACGTACCATATCAATCACACTTTCATGCTTGGGTAAAAAATCTGTCTTAAAATCACATCTTCCAACATCTGCCATAACTGCAATCTTCATATCCGAAATGTTATCACCTATAATTGCACGCAAATCTTCTTCTTTACAGAATTTCCACTTTCCAAAATCAGCCTCATTAAACAGATTGCGACTTGCTTTATATCCAAACTCCATATAGTCAACACCACTTTTGATATTGGTCTTATATAACTCTCTAACAAATTCATCTGTAAATTCAAAATTGTTACATAAACCACCATCACGAATCGTTGCATCCAAAACTTTAATATCTTTACGGACGCCCATCAAATTACCTTTTCTTGCCATAACACATTCACTCCTCATCATTTTCTATCTAGAAAATTTTAACACTTCAACGCTTTAAAGTATGTTAGTGATTATATCATTGCGTTATAATTCTGTCAATCCAATTTCGCAAAAAATATAGAATATTGTTTTTGTTATATACCATTGGTTCAATTTCCGGATAATAACGAACCATTCGATAAATATATAAACCCAAAAGACAGATTGCTATTACAGTTAATCCAACCATAAACCCTCGACATCTACATTGAAAGAAGTATCTACAAGCAAACCAATAAATAGCAAATGGAACAATTAAAAATATAATACAATTATAATTCCATGCATCTTCCCATTGTAATGTAAGAAAGGATATACCGGCTCTCGTCATTCCACATCCCGGACATGGTACGCCGGTTACGATTACAAATGTACATACGGTTCCGAATACCACTTTCGTAATCATCATATATATAATCACAGCTAAGATACCCTTATACCAATCTGTAATATCCTGTTTTAATTGTTTTATTCCCTGTTTTACATTCATTTCACTAGTCACCAAAAAACAATACCTCTGGCAGATTACCACCAGAGGTTATTGTATTAATTAAATTATCTTTATCATTCTGTGTTCAACTTAGATTAATAATATCAGCTTATATCCACTATCCCAACTGACTAGTAGCAACTTCCTTAGCCTTAGCAACAGCATCTGCGATGCCTGCAGGATTCTTACCACCGGCCTGTGCCATGTTAGGACGGCCACCACCGCCACCGCCAACGAGTGGAGCAACTTCTTTAATTAAGTTACCTGCATGCGCACCAGCCTTCACTGCCGCATCTGTTGCCATAGCAATTAAGTTGACCTTGCCGTCATTTGCAGATGCAATGACAACAATACCTTCACCTACTTTAGCTTTTAACTGGTCACCCAAATCACGAAGACCGTTCATATCCACGCCTTCAACAGCTGTTGCAATAACATTGAAATCACCAACTGAAATCATATCAGATGTCACATCTCCTAATGATTCATTGGCAAGCTTAGCCTTCAATGATTCGTTTTCAGAAGAAAGCTCCTTCATCTGTGCTAATGTATTGTTAAGCTTATCTAATAACTGATCCGGATTTGCTTTCATAATCTTAGAAGCTTCCAACCACTTCTTCTCAATTTCCTTGTAGTAGTTAAATACACCCTCGCCAGTCAAAGCTTCAATACGTCTTACACCAGCTGCTACACCAGCCTCTGATACAATCTTAAATGTAGTAATTGCACTTGTATTTTTAACATGTGTACCACCACAAAGCTCAATAGAGAAATCTGACATATTAACAACTCTTACAGTATCGCCATACTTCTCACCGAACAATGCCATCGCACCTGTTTTCTTTGCATCCTCAATTGACATTTCTGCAACATTAACTGGTAATGCATTCAAAATCTCACGGTTTACAATTGCTTCCACCTCAGCAATCTCCTCTGCTGTCATTGGAGAAAAATGAGAGAAGTCAAAACGTAATCTATCTGGAGTAACCAAAGAACCTTTTTGCTCTACATGGTTACCAAGTACCATCTTCAATGCTTTCTGTAACAAGTGTGTTGCACTATGGTTCTTACATGTATCCGCTCTACCGGTTGTATCAATGGAAAGTGTTACAGTATCACCAACCTTAAACATACCCTTAGTAACGGTTCCGATGTGTCCATACTTTCCACCCTTTAACTTGATCGTTTCTTTTACAACAAATTCAGCATCCGATGTGGTAATTACACCTGTATCACCCTGCTGACCACCCATTGTTGCATAGAAAGGTGTCTGTTCTAGAAACAATGTAGCTTCATCACCAGCCACAATTGCCTCTGTAATCTGATCTGTTGTAAGTACTGTAATCGTAGAATCAAATACATCATTATCATATCCAACAAACTCTGTTGTGATAGAAGGATCGATTTCATCATATACAGTTGCATCTGCACCCATATAGTTGGTTTCTTTACGAGCAGTACGAGCTTTCACCTTTTGCTCTTCCATACAAACCTTGAATCCATCCTCGTCAATACTATATCCCTTTTCTTCCAAGATTTCCTTTGTCAAATCTACAGGGAATCCAAATGTATCATAAAGCTTGAATACATCTGCACCTGCTAAAGTCTTGTTGCCACTCTTAGCAAGTTCTTCTTCCATTTCTGCTAGAATTACAAGACCTTGATCAATCGTCTTATTAAACTGATTCTCTTCCTGTGTCAATACACGGAAAATAAACTCTCTCTTTTCATCCAATTCCGGATATCCGTCTTTCGAACCTTCAATTACAGTCTCAGAAAGCTTTGCAAGGAAAGTTCCATCTATACCTAACAAACGTCCATGACGAGCAGCGCGACGAATCAAACGACGAAGTACGTATCCTCTACCTTCATTAGTAGGCATGACACCATCTGAAATCATAAATGTAGACGAACGAATATGGTCTGTAATCAAACGAATAGAGATATCCTTATTCTCATCTGTCTTGTATTCCACATTAGCCAATTCACAAACTTTACTGCGAAGTGCAAAAATAGTATCAACATCAAAAATAGAATCTACATCCTGAACAACAGAAGCCAAACGCTCCAATCCCATACCTGTATCGATATTCTTTGTTTCTAACTCCTCATAGTTACCCTTTCCATCACCGTCAAACTGGGTAAATACGTTGTTCCAGATTTCCATATAACGGTCACAATCACAACCCACTTCACAATCTGGCTTACCACAACCATATTTCTCGCCACGGTCATAATAAATCTCAGAACAAGGACCACAAGGACCTGAACCATGCTCCCAAAAGTTATCAGCCTTACCAAAACGATAAATTCTTTCCGGTGCAATTCCAATCTTCTTATTCCAGATATCAAATGCTTCATCATCTTCTTCGTATACAGACGGATAAAGACGCTCAGGATCCATCTCAATAACCTTAGTTAAAAACTCCCAAGACCATTCAATTGCTTCCTCCTTGAAATAATCACCAAACGAGAAGTTACCTAACATCTCAAAGAATGTACCATGACGAGCTGTCTTTCCGACATTCTCAATATCACCGGTACGAATACACTTCTGACAGGTTGTCACACGATTACGTGGCGGAATCTCCTGTCCGGTAAAGTAAGGCTTAAGTGGAGCCATACCAGCATTAATCAATAATAATGAATTATCATTCTGAGGAACCAACGAAAAGCTGTTCATCTTAAGATGATCCTTACTCTCAAAAAATTCCAAATACATTCTTCTAAGTTCATTTAAACCATATTTCTTCACGTTCTTATACCTCTCTTAGTTCTCTGTTTCTTCTGTATTGTCTAGTTCTGCTTCCAATGCAGCTTTTGCAATCTTATTTTTCTTATACTTTGCACCACAAATTACCGCAAGAACCGTTATTCCTAATAAAACAATATACTTGAATGAATAAGTTAATAATTCACTTAAAAATGCCATATCACTACCTCCATTAATCTTCTTTTGTCAGAGATGTAAAAAAGCATGTCGGATTACCGGTATGGCAAGCTGCTCCTATCTGCGCAACCTTTGCCAATATGGTATCCTTATCACAATCAATGATAAGCTCTTTTACATACTGTAAATGACCACTTTCCTCGCCTTTTTTCCATAATTTTTGGCGGCTTCTGGAATAGTAAACCATATATCCAGTCTCTAACGTCATATTAAATGATTCTTTATTCATATATGCCATCATCAAAACCTCATTGGTTTCATGATCCTGTGTAATACAAGGAATCATGCCATCTGCATTTAACTTAAACGAGTCAAAATCAAGCTTACTCTTAAGAGGTTTTGCTACATATTCAATCTGTTTGTCCATACTCTTAATGCTCCTTCATACCATCTCCTTGTAACTGTTCAGTACCTTCTCAGTTACTTCAATAGCTTATTCAAGTATTATAATGTTCCCTTTGTTGAAAGAACCACATCTCTCATTCTAGGATCAATCTGTGTCGCCTCATCTAAAGCTTTTGCAAACGCTTTAAATGCAGCTTCAATCAGATGATGATTATTACTTCCATCTAACTGTTTCAAATGAAGATTCATCTCTGCACCGTAAGACACTGCATAGAAAAATTCTTTTACCATCTCTGTATCAAAGTATCCCACCTGATCTACTGTTAAATTCATATCATACGAAAAATATGGTCTACCAGATAAGTCAATAGCACAAAGCATCAATGTTTCATCCATTGGGAGAATTCTCTGTCCATATCTTTTGATTCCTTTTTTGTCTCCGATTGCTTTCTTGATTGCTTGTCCAAGTACAATACCAGTATCTTCAATTGTGTGATGGGAATCCACATACAAATCGCCCTTTACAATCAATTTTAAATCAAAAAAGCCATGTCTCGCAAAGGAATTCAACATATGATCAAAGAAGCCAATTCCTGTATCTATTTTGGTTTGACCTGTACCATCAATATGTAATTCTAACTTGATGTCGGTTTCGTTGGTTTTTCGTTCGATATACGCTATTCTATCTGCCATAAGAACTCCTTTCTGTTAAGCATGTCAAAATGCAATCTTTCACAAATATGTATTTTAACACATTCTTACTTATAATACCATATTTTATATAATTTTTCCAACGAAAAAACGAACCTCTCTATTAAAAGAAGTTCGTTTCATTATTACTCATATTATCCTAATATCAACATCTTTCTATTCAAATCTTACTTTAATAGAATTCGCATGTGCCGTCAACTGCTCACTTGTTGCAAAATCAATAATATCTTTGTGTACAGGCTCTAATGCTTCCTTGGAATAATAAATGATACTAGATTTTTTCACAAAATCGTCCACACTAAGCGGCGAGAAGAACTTTGCAGTACCATTGGTTGGTAATACGTGGTTTGGACCTGCAAAATAGTCACCAAGTGGTTCCGAACTATATTCTCCAATAAAGATTGCACCTGCATTTTGAATACGCATCATTACTTCAAACGGATTCTTTGTGACAATTTCCAAGTGCTCGCTTGCAATATCATTGGCTGCCGAAATTGCATCTTCCATGTTCTCTGCAACTAAAATATATCCATAATTATCAATGGATTTTTGCATAATCTCACTTCTGCTTAACTCCGCAATGAATTTATCTACTTCTACAGAAACCTTTTGGGCCAACTCCTCAGAAGTAGTAACCAAGATTGCAGATGCCAACTCGTCATGTTCTGCCTGTGATAACAAATCAGCAGCCACAAAACGAGGATTAGCAGTTTCATCTGCCAATACCAAAATTTCAGAAGGACCTGCAATGGAATCAATACTAACATAACCATATACTGCACGTTTTGCTAATGCAACAAAGATGTTACCAGGACCTACAATCTTATCTACCTTCGGTATGGATTCTGTACCATATGCAAGTGCAGCAATTGCCTGTGCGCCACCAGCTTTGTAAATGGCATCTACACCGGCTTCATTAGCAGCTACCAATGTTGTAGGATATACTTTACCCTCGGCGTTACATGGTGTTGTCATGATGATATTCTTAACCCCTGCAACCTTCGCAGGAACAATATTCATTAATACAGATGATGGATATACCGCTTTACCACCTGGAACGTATACACCAACTGAATTCATTGCAGTTACCTTCTGACCTAACATCGTTCCATCTTCTGTTGTGTCAAACCAGCTATACTGCTTCTGCTTCTCGTGATAAGTACGAATGTTAACTAACGCTTTACGAATAACTTCTAACAAGTGTTCATCCACCTGCTTGTAAGCTTCCTCAATCTCCTCTTTGGTTACCTTAATATTCTCTTCTGTAATATCAGCCTTATCAAACTTTTTCGTATATTCAAATAACGCTTTATTACCATTTTCTTTCACGTTATCTACGATTTCCTGTACAGTATCTGCATACTCAGTATAGTTATTCGGACTTCTCTTTAACAAGTCATCTAACAGATTCTTTTTTGTTTCTGATGTCAATTTAACAATACGCATATGTATATTCATCCTTTCTAATTTTATTGTTCATAAAGCAATTGCTTCAAATCCTTCACAATTTTCATGATACGTTCCTGCTCCATCTTAAGACTAACCTTATTCACCACCATACGACAAGATAATGGACAAATCTCTTCTAAAACACCTAATCCGTTCTCTTTTAAAGTTGTACCAGTCTCAACGATATCTACAATAACGTCGGATAAATCAACGATTGGAGCAAGCTCTACTGAACCATTTAACTTTACGATTTCAACTGTTTGGTTTTTCTTTGTCTTAAAATAATTCTTTGCAATATTCGGATACTTACTCGCAACACGAATAATCTCATTCTTTTGTAAAGTTTCTTTTGCAGACTCCGGTCCACAGACACACATTCTACACTTTCCAAAGCCTAAGTCTAAGACTTCATATATATTATCTCTTTCTTCTTCTAAAATAGTATCTTTACCCACCACGCCAATGTCTGCAGCACCATATTCTACATAAGTTGGTACATCACCAGCCTTCGCAAGAAAGAAACGAAGCTTTAATTCCTCATTGGTAAAAATGAGTTTTCTTGTATCCGGGTCTTTCATCTCCTCACAAGTGATTCCAATCTGTTCCAAATAGCCTAAGGTTTTCTTTGCAAGTCTTCCTTTTGCTAACGCAAATGTCAAATATCTCATATCCATTCCTCACTAAACATTCAAATATCTACTAATTATATATTACTGCAATTCAATATCTTCTACTAAAGCCTTCGCAACCTCATCTGATACAAAATCATAAATATCCACTTCTGTATCAGAAGTCAAATAAAACATCCCAGAAAAATGATTCTTTTTTCCGTATTCTGCGTAATCATTCACTTCTTTCTTCTTTGACTTGCGAATTAACTCAACCTTACGATCAGTCTTACGCAAATGATTTGCTAAGCGAATTGCTACCTGTTGTTGTTCAATATTATATAGAATAATACTATCTGAATTATCAATCGAAACATTAATCTTTTGTCTTGAAATCGCCATCATCAAATCATCAATATAGAATGCAAAACCAATAGCCGGAGCGTCTTTACCATACTTCTTTAATAAGTTGTTATAACGACCACCTTTGACAACTGCATCACCGGTTCCATATGTATATCCTCTGAATACAATTCCTGTATAATACTCGTAACGACTCAGCAATGAGAAATCGAAGCTGATATATTGCTCGTATCCGGAATATGATAATGCTTTGTATACCTTTTCCAAACGCTCAATCGCATCAATCGATGTCTGATTGGAAACAAGCTTCTTCGCATTTTCAAGCATATCTAATCCACCAAATAATTGATCAAAGCTTAATAATACTTTCTTTACATTATCTGAAACATCTAATTCTTTAATTAAGGATTCCAAACCAAAAAAATTACGGTTATGTATATAATTACGAATCTGGTCAGCTACATTTTCATTCAGATTTGCTTCTTCCAATATCCCTTTAAAGAAATCTACCTCTCCGATTTCAACCTGAAATTCCTTTAATCCTGTTGCAAGAAAACAATCAATAACTGTAGAAATCACTTCGGCATCCGCTGCTGAAGAATCATCATTAATCAATTCGGCACCAAGTTGTGTAATTTCATTAAGCTTACCTTGATGATTATGAGTATTCATAAATGTCTTACCCTGATAACAAAGACGAATCGGTAATTCTTCATCATTATAATACTTTGCCACGCATCTTGCGATACTTGGAGTCATATCCGGACGAAGTACCAATGTATTATTCTCTCTGTCAAAAAACTTATACATCTCGTTAGATGAAGCAGAACCTGTGTCCTGATTAAATATGTCAAAGAACTCAAATGTCGGTGTTTCTATATCATTGTAACTGTATAAAGAAAGGGCATGATGCATCTTATGAAGAATCTTTCGTCTTTTCTTGCACTCGTTGTCATAAATATCCCTTACACCCTCTGGGGTATGTAACAGCTTTTCCATCATATATATTCTCCTTTATCTCTATTTGCATAAAATCGAAGTTATATTAGCACAGAATGGGAATCTTTTCAACCATTCACTTTACCACAGTACAGTGCTACTTCGATAGCAAGCTAAATTCATGGTTATTATATGTAATTCAAACTTATATGTCAACTAATTTATATCACAAGTATAGCTTTATTTTCATAAAGCAATTAATAGCATCACTATGCACAACTGTTAAACATCATCTTAATTTGTATTTTTGGTTCAAAAATTGTCTTTACTTGCAAAATAAAGTAAATTATAATATGCATACAAATTTTAGAAAACATTACAAAGGAGAATACCATGAAGCAATCAACTTGGTTACAAAACTACGAAAAGGAAGTAAACGAAAAAAGAAACAATAACAATGAACAAAAAAAGAAACTAATTCCAATTCTTATTATCGCCATGATGGGAATGGGAATTATTGCCGCCATAGCAGGAGGTGCAATGAATACACCTGAAGGACGTATGGGAATGGTTATCTTTATTGGATTGTTTGTTATAATCATGTTATTTACATTGCTAATGCTAAAGATTGGTAAAAAGAAAAACGTAACAACTTATACAAGAAATGAAGTAATGGCTCTATTCCAGTCTGACAGTGATGTGGAACAATTTGATTCCGAGATGAATCGTGCACCAATCCAAGAAGTGACTATCAATGCAACAACAACTATGTTTATGACTCAAAACTATATTGGACAGAAAACGACATCTAGCGGAGATTTACGTTATTCATTTATTCGTAAACAAGACATAGATTCTTTCCACAAAAACAAAACAGGAAGCACTACAGGTAATCCGGTTAATGCAGCATTTTTCTTTGATATTCGAAATAACAAACAAAAAGTTATTATGAATGGTCTTTGTGATAGTGGAAAACAATTAGATGCAATTACAGAAATGTTAACAATAGCAAATCCTGAAATTCGATTCGAATAAAACAGTTTATGAAAAGGAGCAATCTCTTCAAATCACACGAGAATGCTCCTTTTGTTGAAATGATATTATTTTTGATACTTTGCAATATGACTTTCAATTAATTCTTTATCATCAAAGTAATTAATACGCATCGCTGATTTTACTTTATCTAAAGTTTCCTGTGCCACACGTTCAGCTTCCTCACTACCTTTCTTCAAAACATCATATACATAAGCAATATCTTTTTCATATTCATGTCTACGATTACGAATTGGTTCTAATTCCTCTTGGATTACGCTGTTTAGGAAGCGTTTCACCTTCACATCTCCCAAACCACCTCTTGTATAATGGGCCTTTAATTCATCAAGATTTGCATACTCTGGTAAATAACGTTCAAAGTGCTCCGGCTTACTAAATGCATCTAAATAGGTAAATACGGTATTACCTTCTAATTTACCAGGGTCTGTAACCTTGATATGGTCAGGGTCTGTAAACATACTCATAACCTTCTTCTGAATCTCATCCGGTTCCTCTGACAAGTAAATACAATTTCCAAGAGACTTACTCATCTTCGCTTTACCATCAATACCCGGAAGTCTTAAGCATGCTTCATTATCCGGTAACAAAATGCTAGGTTCTGTAAGCGCTTCACCGTATACAGTGTTAAACTTATGTACGATTTCTCTTGTCTGTTCTACCATTGGTTTCTGATCTTCACCAGCCGGTACTGTAGTTGCCTGGAATGCTGTAATGTCCGCAGCCTGACTAATTGGGTAAGTATAAAATCCAACAGGAATGCCTCTTCCCTCACCGTCATTTTCACTATATCCACGCATCTTAATCTCTGACTTAATCGTCGGATTACGCTCTAATCTTGCAGTAGTAACCAAATTCATATAATAGAAACAAAGCTCTGTAAGCTGTGGAATCTGTGACTGAATCAAGATAGTTGACTTAGCCGGATCAATTCCACAAGCAAGATAATCCAAAGCTACTTCAATAATATTCTCACGAATCTTGTCCGGATTATCTGCATTGTCTGTTAATGCTTGTGCATCTGCAATCATAATATATATCTTGTCATACTCGCCGGAATTTTGTAATTCTACTCTTCTTTTTAAGGAACCTACATAATGTCCTACATGTAGTCTTCCGGTCGGTCTGTCACCAGTTAAAATAATTTTCTTCATGTTATTTCTCCTTGTTATATTAGGTATTATCAGGCAATTGCGAAACTAAAAACTGTGATTGCCTTATGTAAGTTTAACAAGTACCATAAGCAAATACTTCACAATCCGTCGGAAGCAATTCGGTATATCGGTACTTATCAATCCTTTATTAATTCTGAAACATTAATAATCAAATCCTCATAAATACATACTTCAATATCGTCATCAAAAGTATACTGATCGCTTTTCTCGTTCTTTTCCAAATCAAACACATTAATCGAATTCGTAATAGGATTAATAATCCAGTATTCGCGAACACCAGCAGTACGATACTTGAATAATTTGATTCCATAATCAATACGTTTGGTACTTGGCGATACAACTTCAACAATCCAATCTGGAGCGCCATTACAACCTTTATCATCAAGCTTGTTCTTATCACATATTACAGATATATCCGGCTCCACATAATTTCTATCATCATTATTCAAAAAAACAGCAAAAGGGGACGGATAGACCTCACAGGAACCATTATTCCTATCAATATACTGCCCAATGACTTTCGTTAATTGCGAAATAATCTTTTGATGCATTCTATTGGGCGGTGCCATGTTATAGATCACACCATCTATCAGCTCTGAACGTTCTCCTTCTGGAAGAGAATATATATAATCAACCGTATAGTCGTCTTGTATTGGTAATGGCATAACAAACTCTCCTTCCGAAACAATACGCTTAATAATAACTTATTATATACAAAAATAGTATAAATTACAATTCTGTTTTTGGTAGACAAGAGCACATTTAAGACTGTTTCCGCTCTACCAAATCCGTATTCAATGTTTCCAGATAATGCACCAAAGCTCCACCTTCCGGCTTAATAAAATACTTTGGATCTAATTCATCATACTTAAAATTCTTAGCATGACCATCTCTTTCAATACGCTCTACATATTCCTGTAACACACGAAATGGTAGATAATAATATTCATTTCTTGCAGTAAAATAAATCAACAAAAAACTTATTCCACCCTGTGCTTCAAAGCATTCCATAAAATTCAACTGGTGCTCATGAATATTGCGCATCTGAAAAGTATCCGTATTACATTCTTTTGCATCAAAACAAATCGGAATCCCTTGCACGACACCAATATAATCAACCGTAGAATCCTTTTCAAAGTAAGCAAGAGTAATCTGTCTGGTTGACTGATTAATCTCTACAGGAGTAATTGGTGTAGGAATTTTCTGTACCAGAGCAAGATTTCTTTCCACGTATATATCATTTGTCATATTAATGAGTTCCTCAAAAGTAGAACCTCGAAGACCTCTCGAATTCCAAGTACCCATTCTTTATACCCTCGTATATATTACTAGTCCATTACATCTGCTAATTCTATTTTACAGACATCGAAAGCTTATTCAATATATGCATAAACTCTTCTGTCAGATTCGCATATATCTTTTTCCCTTTCATATTCTCTGCTACTTCCAACTCTTTAGGAAACGTAATCTCATACGCATGCAATAGTTGATGTTTCAAACCAAATTCCTTCTTTGTTACCGCATTCACACTTTTAAGTCCATATTTGCCATCTCCAATAATCGGATGCCCCACCGAACGTAAATGCGCTCGAATCTGGTGCGTTTTACCAGTAATTAACTTAACTTTCAATAATGTAAAATCGATATTTTGAAATCTACCATAATCAAGTGGTTCATATCTTGTTTCAATGAATGCAGGCTTATCCACCCCATTATTACGCGCCTGTTCTAATGTCTCATACACAACCACCTGGTTATGACTGGCTTTCTTCATCAAGAATCCTTTAATCGTACTTTCCTGTTCTACTTTACCGGAAACAATCGTCAAATAATACTTATCTAACGTCCTATCCTTCAAAATTCTTGACAACACCTGTGAACCTTTAAGAGACATACCTGCCAAAATGATTCCGCTTGTATTACGATCCAAGCGATTACACACCGATGGAGTAAATAACGAATCTGCATATTCTTTGCTACGGTAATAATCTACAATCCGTTCATTTAAAGAGTAATCCGATGGTTCAGCTTTTTGAGACAACATTCCAACCGGTTTATTCAAAATGATGATATCACTATCTTCATATAGAATCGGAACATCCTTTAGAGCATTCCCCACTTGCTTAGCCTCACAAGTTAACTCTTTTGCATTCAACCGGAACATAGGAACTTTCTTATCCTTGCGAAAATTTGCAATGGTTTCATCTGTCATAAACACCTGAACGGTATCACCTATTTGTAAAACCTCATCTCCTGTTGCTTTTCCTCTATTCACTTTGATATTTTTCTTACGAAGCATTTTGTAGATAAAGCTTTGTGGAGCATCATCCAGGTATTTTCCCAAAAACTTATTCAGACGTTGACCTGCATTTGCTTCGTTAATAATAATTTCCTGCATATAGAGTCCTCATTTCTCTTTCTTCTCCGGCAGTTGTGCCAATATAATCGCCACAAACATAATCACACATCCAAGAACTTCATATGGTGTAATGGATTCTTTCAAAATAATCATTCCTGACAATAAGGCAAACACCGATTCCAAACTCATAATCATGGATGCAACTGTGGGTTCTGTATACTTTTGTGCTACAATCTGCAAAGTATAAGCAACTCCGCAAGATAATACACCAGCATACAAAATTGGAATGCTACATTGCAACACCAGCTTCCAATTCACCTCTTCAAAAATCACAATCCCAATTAGAGAAATCAAACCACAGACAAATAACTGAATACAAGATATTACAACACCGTCAATCCTCTGTGACACCTTATCCACAAAAGTAATATGTATAGTAAATGCAAAAGAACAAAGAAGTACCAATATATCTCCTTTATTTACCGCAAAATCCTCACCAACACATAAAAGATACAAACCTGCCATCGCAAGTAACACACCAAGCCATACAATCGGTCGGATTTTCTTACCAAGAAAGATTCCAAACAACGGAACTAGTATAATATAAAATGCAGTAATAAATCCTGCTTTTCCGGCAGTTGTATATACCATACCTATTTGTTGTAACGTAGTTCCTACAAACAAACAGATTCCACATACACACCCACAAAAAAGAGTATATTTTTTAGTTGTCTGTTTCTTCCCTACATTGATTTCATCCGTCCTATTCTTCTGTTGCAACTTATTGCGGATAAGCAAAAAAAGCAACAGTGTAAATCCACCTATCAAACTTCTAATCCCATTAAACGTAAGGGGACCAATATATTCCATGCCTGTTCGTTGTGCCACAAAAGCACATCCCCATATAAATGCTGTGATAAACAGCAATATATTTCCTCTCATTTTCTTTGACATAACTCGTTACCTATATTCTTTCAAAATCACCATAGCTTTATTTCAGAAACAAGCCATGTGGCAATATTTTGCTTGCAATATATACAACTTTCATTGGTAATCCATATATGGATAGTTCCTTTCCGAATTTGGCATCACGTAATGCCTTTGCGACTACCGGTTCTACTTTTGCCGTTACCAACTTTTTCATTGCTTTTTGCTCTTTACCTGCATTGGAAATTTCTAGAAATTCCGTATCAACAGGACCGGGACAAACAATTGTTACAAGAATGCCTTTTTCTTTCAACTCTGCTCTTAACGCCCTTGAAAAACTTAACACAAAAGACTTTGATGCTGCATATATCGCAAATTCTTTCTGTGGCATAAATGCGGACGCAGATGCAACCTGAATAATATGGGATTTCTTCACCATATAAGGCACCACCATATGCGTAACAGCAACCAGTGCCTTATTGTTCACGTCCACCATATTTACTGCTTCATTTGTTGTAATCTCATCAAACCGTCCTGCTCTTCCAACGCCTGCCGCATTCACCAGCAGCCAAACTTCCGGTGTTTCTGATTTCAACAGGCTCAACAACCGTTCCAAATCTGACGATTCACAAATATCTAGTGAAAGTACTTTTACTTCGATGTTTGTTATAGACTTTTTTAATTCTAATAGTCTTTCTTCTCTTCTGGCAATCACCCAAATTTCGTCTATTGTTTTCAAACACACATTTAATTGTCTAACAAACTCCCGACCCATTCCGGAAGATGCCCCGGTAATTATGGCAATCTTTTTGTTCATACAATCCTCTCTTACATCCATCTCCATCCTGGTAGATATTTGTTCTTCACTGTTCCTCTGTTAAGCTTTCCGAAGCCTAAAGGATAATCCATCACACAAATTAAACACATTCCATCCTTAGTCTGCTTTTCTTCCTCTTCAGACAATTCGATTGTTTCACCCTTCAGATACTTGATTACCCTGTCATCCTCTACTGTCAGTCTAACCACATTAGGATACTCTGATGCTTTTAAAAACATAGCCAATGACTGACTTGGTTCAAAACGATTTTTCTTCATATCACCCATGTATAGACCACAACGTAAAATTCTTAAACCTTTTACATATGGCATCTGTTTGGGAATATAGAACACCCTTTCTTTCTGAACATCAAATCTTGACATATCAAACGGATAATTCAAAGACCGAATGAATTCTTCCGCTTCTTTGCTCAACTTTTCCTTTGAAAAAGCATACTCCATCACTGGTGCATGAATCGGTTTCGCAGTATCTATTTCCTTGCGAACCATTGCAACAAAATGCCCTTCTCCCTCAATGCGATGCGGCCAAAGTCTTCTACACTTCGTCAATTGCTCATTAGCTGTATTACCCCATTCCGGATGTCCTGTATCAAAACCATCAATCATCGGTAATTCTACAATTCGCAACGAATCATCCAAGGATAATAGATATTCAATGGATTGCTCATTTTCCTCCTTTGAAAATGTACAAGTAGAATAAATGATAGTTCCACCCGGTTTTAGCATAGTCACAGCTTCCTTTAAAATAGAGCGCTGCAAACCTACAAATAAATCTACACCATTACTTTCCCAAGCTTTTGTCATATTTGCTTGTTTGCGAAACATTCCTTCTCCGGAACATGGTGCATCAATTAAAATTTTATCAAAAAAAGAAGGGAAACGTTTCGCTAATTCGTTCGGTGGTTCACTCGTCACTAACGCATTTCCAACACCAAACACTTCAATATTCTTAAGCAGTGCTTTTGCTCTGGAATTGCTGATATCATTCGTTACCAACAATCCTGTTCCATTAAGCTTTGCCGCAAGTTCTGTAGACTTTCCGCCTGGTGCAGCACACAAATCCAATACAACATCACCTTCTTCTATTGGCAAAAGACTTGCAGTTGTCATAGCAGAAGGTTCCTGAATATAGTAAAGACCTGCAAAATAAAACGGATGTTTCGCTGGTTTTTCTGTTTTCTCATAATAAAATCCATTCGGACACCAAGGAACCGGTTTCAATTCATAAGGAGATATCTTCGAGAAATCCTCTACTGAAATCTTAGATGTATTCACTCTTAATCCCTGATGTGCTTCACACTCAAAAGAGGCCAGATAATTTTCATAATCTGGCCCTAACATTTCTTTCATTTTCTGTTCAAATGCAACTGGTAATTCCATAATTCCTCCACGGTAAAAAATCAGTTACATCGTACCTATCCCCAAAAAAACGATTATATTGTACGATGCCCAACACACAATCAAATCATAATAAGGATTGTGCTTTATAGCCTTCAGAAATGATATCAAGCTGCTTAGAAAAACGTTCTAACTGTTCAAAATCTTCAGATTGATATACCTTATAAAATTCATCCTGAATCTTAAGAACCTCTCGTTTATTCGCAACCTTGTAAAGATTCTGAATATTAATTAAAATATCCGAAACAATGGTTGCTTTAATCTGGAAGATATTCTGTGCATCCATAATTTCATCACGAACTGCTCCCATTTCTTCATCTAATACAATAATTGCATCAGCGGCTTTTAACAACTTCTCTTTGATATGAGCCGGCATATTGCCCTTATACTTATACTGTAAAGAATGCTCTATTGTTGCCCAGAAATTCATAGCAAGTGTTCGAATTTGAATCTCTGCCTGAATTCTCTTTGTTCCATCTAAAGTATATACATCATAATGAATAATCATGTGATAACTTCGATATCCACTATCCTTTATATTATTAATATAATCTTTCTCTGTAACTACCTCCATGTCAGTTCGTTTATGTATGATTTCTACCACTTTCTCAATATCTTCTACAAACTGACACATAATACGAATACCAGCCATATCCGCTATACGATCATCAATTTCTTCAATCGCAATGTTCTTTTTTTGCATCTTATCTAAAATACTAGAGATTTTTTTCACACGTCCGGTTACTTGTTCAATTGGTGAATATAATCCGGCATTTCTATATTCTTCTATAATATGATTGAACTTAACAACCAATTCATCTACTGCCAAACGGTATGGATCTAGTATTTCTCGCCAAAGCTGAATTTCCATATTGTTGTCACCTCATCCTTTTCAATTCGTTATATATTGACTAGTTTGCTTTCCCTAATTGTTTGTAGAATCATAATCATTTTACCATTACTAGTGTTTTGTCCTGTACTGAACAGTTACAAATCTACAAAACCTCTCCACCACTTATACACAGATATAGTTAGTATAACATAAAATACCGAAAAATAAAAGAATTACTCCTCATTAAATTTCTGCAAAAAGTAATAGGGATTGACACTTATTTGATTTCCATTTCGATTCTCCAGATAAATTCCAAAATGAAGATGCACAGGAAATTTTCCTTCTGTGCCTTCTTCACCCTCACCTGTACTTCCCATAAACCCAATTAATTCTCCGGAATTTACCACTTTTCCTACCGATAATCCTTTTGCATAGGAATCTAAGTGTGCATAGTAATAATACACTCCATTATCTGAAGTAATCCCGATACGATAACCACCTAGATAAAGCCAGCCCAAATTCGTAATCACACCGTCGGTTGCACTTATTATGGGAACAACACCTGCAACATTGTCATTATAGAATATATCACAGCCTTCATGCTTACCATTAACTCGATAAGCACCATAGTCATCTTGAAAAGTTATTTGCTCCCAATACCTCATGGGAACAGGGAATTTTTCAATATCTTTTGCAATCATTTTGTTTCTTTCAATAAGTTCCAACTGGTTGTTTTGAATAACAGAAACTTTCTTATCTATCCAGAAACACATTCCATTCAGTAATACACTTTGTCCAAGAAGAATAATGAAACAAATACATACATTTTTCACTTTCATGCCATAAACCCTCCCATATAGTATATGAAAGGGTTAAAAATCAAGAACTTGTAAGTTCACATTCAATTCTGCGAATGATACAATTCGCCTTTTCATATATTTCCAATGGTTCAATACCATCACAAAAACGACCATTGACATACAATATATTACCTGCAATCATTGTCATAATCACATTATCAATACTTCCGCTATACACTAAATTATTCACCAAATGATTCATCGGCTGCATGTTTGGTTTTAACAAGTCAATCAAAATAATATCTGCCTGTTTACCTTCTGCCAAAATATCACATTGTTTCAGACCAAGTAAATGTGCACCATTACAGGTAGCCATTCGCAATACATCTATCGGTTTGATTGCTGCTGCATTCTGATACTTCACCTTTTGTAACGTTGCAGCCAAATACATCTCCTTAAAGAAATTCAGACTATTATTGCTTGCAGGTCCGTCTGTTCCAAGTGCAACCTTAACACCATAATCCAAATACTTCTTAATCGGTGCAATTCCACTGGCAAGCTTTAGATTAGAAGACGGATTGGTAACTACATATATTCCCTTTTGTTTCATAATTTCGCAATCTTTATCATCGGTATACAACAAATGATGTCCAGCTCCACCATATTCAAATAAACCAATTTTGTTCATTAATTGAATTGGTGTCATACCATGACGCGCAATACATTCATTCACTTCATGCTCCGTTTCGCTATTATGCATATAAACCGGAGCTCTTAACTCTTGGCTTAACATCGCAATTTTTTCCAATAAATTCTTGCAACAACTATATTCCGAATGAAATCCTAAGCGATAATCTACCAGCGAATGACATTGATAAAAGTTCTTATAATCCTTCTTCAAGGTTTCTATAGCAACATTTGCATTATCTTTATCTCCGAAAACGGTTCCGGAAATCACAACCCGATATTTCATATCAATACAGGCTTTTGCAATCATTTCAGGATGAAAATACATTTCAAAACTGGTTGTAATCCCACCCCTTAAATACTCCAAAATAGCAAGTTGCATTAAAGTATATATATCCTCTGGTCTAAGTCTTGCTTCCGCAGGAAATATCATTGTATTTAACCATTCATGCAAAGGTAAATCATCTGCAAAAGAACGCAAAAAGGTCATCGGACCATGTGCGTGACAATTCTTAAAACCCGGCATTAACAAATTCCCCATACAATCAATTTGTTGGTCAAATTGCTCTGCTTCAGTAGATGCTTCACCTATAATCACTTTTTCGATTCTGTCGTCTGATATCCAAACTTCACCATCAAAGCACTCTCTATTCTCTTCCATTGTTAATACTCTTGCATGATATAGACGTGTACGCATATACTCCCCCCTTTTTTCTTAAAGACATTCTTAGATAGTTCGTAACTATTCAGTACCTTCATAGGTACGATAATTCTATATATTATTCATCTCATACGCATAACATATTTACATTCTTGCAATTGCCGATTTAACTAAGGATTGAAACTTCGGAGCAACTGCATCCGCCGCTGCCTTCACCTCTTCATGACAAAGTGGTGTTTCGTTGATTCCTGCCGCCAAGTTTGAAATAAAAGATATGCCACAGATTTGCATATTCATATGATTCGCTGTAATCGCTTCAACTACAGTACTCATACCAACCGAAGATGCTCCAAGTATTTTACACATACGAATCTCTGCCGGAGTTTCATAGCTTGGACCGGTCAGTTGAATATACACCCCCTGTTTCATATGGATTCCCAACTCTTCGCTTGTCTTTAAAATGATTTCCTGTAAATGTTTATCATACACTTCACTCATATCCGAAAATCTTGTTCCTAAATCATCATCATTTTCCCCAATCAATGGATTCATTACAAAACAACTAATATGATCTGTAATCAACATTAAATCACCACATTGAAATCCATCACCAAGTCCACCTGCCGCATTAGTTAAAAATAATATTTCTGCTCCCATTGCATGCATAAGTCGTATCGGAAGAACCACTTCCTCCATAGAATATCCTTCATAATAATGAACTCTGCCTTGCATGATTACAACCGGCGTTTTATCAATATAGCCAAACACAAATCTCCCCTTATGTCCTGCAACCGTAGACATCGGAAATCCTTTAATTTCGGAATAATCAATACTGCAAACTATATCAATTTGTTCAGCCAAATCTCCTAATCCGGAACCTAACACTAATGCAACCCTTGGTACAAAATCCGTTTTTTCTCTCACACATTCTAAACATTGATTCACCTTATCTAATATTTTCCCCATATCTATACCTCCATCCTATAAAAACAAAGAATGTCATTTACGACATTTATCAGAACAAAGAGTTCCTCACAAAGTAATTTCCTCTATCACAAAAATGCCTGACACATACTATAATTATAGCATATGCCAGGCTTATTGTCTTATTCTTTTCGATTGAATTATTATTACTGTTCTGAAGTTTCAATATTGTGAACGCTTTATTATTTTGCGAACAAATACATCCAGTTTCTTATTACTTACGATTCTCATTATCATAGAAATATACAACTACCGGATCACCAATATCAAAATTCTTGTATAAAGTTTGAGCCAAGTCATACGGAAGATTAACACAACCATGAGAACCATCATAATAATAGATACTTCCACCATATACGCTTCTCCATCCTGCCGCATCATGAAGTCCATATCCACCATTGAACTGCATCCAATAGGTAACAGGTGATTCGTACTCATATTCCATCTTCGTTTCTTTGACCTTAACTTTCTTACCCTTCTTATTCTTTTTGGTTACAGTCTTAGTAACCGCCTTCTGCGGACCACGAAGAACGGTAGGACTTAACTTATCCTGAATCTTGTATAAACCAAGACAAGTACCATTACCAATAGCCTCACATCCGGATACACAGTCACCCTCAGCAATTTTCTTTCCATCTTTGTATGCAACTACTTTTTGCTCGGATAAGTTACACTCGATATAAGTGTCACCAATATCATTTTCTCCCTGCAATGTATACCCTTTAGACTTGAAAATAACTTCTACCGTAGTATTTTTCTTAGACTGCAAGGCGTTATATAAGGCATTCGTAGTAGCTTCCTGATCTATCTCGTAACCAAATGCACTTCCACTAATCTTAACTTTTCTATTACCACCATAAGTTGATGTAAATGTACGTTCTGTTCCGATTGTATCATACTGTGCCGCCAAGTCCTTAACATATCTTTGAACCTGTGTTTTAGAAACCGTATAACTATCACCATTCTTTTCCAATACCTTATCGTACAATTCCATGCTTGGTTCTAATGTCAAATCATCCAACTGAAGTGTAATTACCCCATCTACAAATTCGCTCTTTGCTGCGAAATCAGCATTCAAAGTTTCATCTGTACTATACACTTCCGGTAAGTTGTAACAACCAGCATCCTGAAGTTTAACATTTACAACAACCTTAGACAAACTATCGTTTACTGTAGTTTTGAATTGTTCCGTATTAATCGTTGTTCCTAATACTTCTTTTACAATTGCGAATTTTCCGTCTTCCACACCAATATAAGCATCTTTGGGCTCAATCATAAGCTTTTTATCAAGAATTTGCATCTTTTCATAAATGCCATTTAATTTATCTTGATTCCATGTTGCATCTGCACCTACTGTGAAATCATGATGTTTCATACAATTCACAAACCACAAATATGTTTTCTGTGCTTTCAGGCAATCATCCAGTTCATCTTTTAACTGAATACTCATTTCAATCTCACTACCTGCAATAATTACCTTCTTACCATCAATTGTTTCCAATGTTAATGTATAATTCTTATTAAATTCATCTAAAGTAGTTTTAGCTGCATCTTTATTCATATTGGACACATTAGTTCCATTAATCGCAACACTTGGATAAAAATAATTAGAAAAATACATCACACCTGCCACATAAGCAATCACAAGTAAAGCAACAAGTGTTCCGAAAAAGATTGCAATTCCTTTTTTGCTCTTTTTCTCTTCTTTAACCATTACTTTCTCATTGGTAGAATTTTCTTTCTTATCTGTATTTTTAATTTCTGCTGAAACTTCTTCCTTCTTCGATTCTTTCTTATCCTCAGAAACTTCTTCCTTCTTTGGTTCCTTCTTCTCCTCAGTAACTTCTTCTTTCTTTGGTTCCTTCTTCTCCTCAGAAATCTCTTCCTTCTTTGGTTCTTTCTTCTCCTCAGAAACCTCTTCTTTCTTTGGTTCCTTCTTGTCCTCAGAAACCTCTTCTTTCTTCTCCTCAGAAACCTCTTCTTTCTTCGATTCAACCTTGTCTTCAGAAACCTTTTCTTTCGTTTGTTCTTCCGTATCTTTTCCTTCTGCTTCTATAATAGCCTTCTTTTCATCAATCTTTTTGAGAGCATTTCTAATCTCTTCAAATCCAACTAATTCATTCAGTTCTTCATTTGTAGCTTTTGTTTCTTCTGATACGGATTTTTTCTTTTCGTCCATTACTGCACTCCTATAATAAAACTATTTGTTATCAGGTGATTTTTCATCATAATCTGTATGTAGTGTAACAGTTACCACCTCAGGTAAATTATTCACACGAAATTTAAATGTATGATTGCCTAATCCCCCACTTAAAATCATATATTTGTTGTCATTCTCAAACAATCCCTTATCGTACTTAGGGAAAAAATGAATCATCGGTGATAATGCACCACCTATCAATGGTATTCGAATCATCCCTCCATGTACATGACCGGAAAATGTCAGGTTAGCTCCCCATGCAGTATAATCTTCAAAGTAGTCAGGATTATGTGCCAATAATATATGATATTTATCAGGTTTACATGTTCCGAATAATGATGTCAAATAATCATCCGGCATCGGTGTTTTAATCATTCTCTTATATAATTCCGATGTCAAATTCAAACCGTATAGATAAATTGATTCATCACCTTTTGAAAGAATTACTTTCTTATCAAATAGTAAATTCACATCTTTCGAAATACGATTCATGAATTGCTTCCACATATCTCCATATGTTTCCTCATAAAGACTAACACGTAATTCATGATTCCCCATACTATAATAGACTGATGCAATTTCACATAAAGAATTCACAAAATCAACAGCCTTCGTAACATCGCTATTCGGTTTTCCGATTATCATATCACCTGTTATTACTATAATATCCGGATTCTGCTTTTTTATTACTTCTAATAGTTTCTCATTGTCTCTACTAAACTCCGCATTATGCAAGTCTGATAAATGAACAATTCGAAATCCATCAAACGAACCCGGACACAATATATCTTTTATATGATATTCGGTAACTGTCAGTTTGCGATTTTCAAAATAACTAATTATTAATACAACCGCCAAACAAACAATCCCTAGTATACTAATAATTCCTAATATATTCAAGAAAAAAATCATTGGTATCTCCTTACTGATTTAGTACATATTGACGAATTTGAAAAATATCTTCTCTAGTGTATCACAATATTTTTGTTTTTCAACTGTTTTTATAGCAATTATGTCTATACTCCCAAGTAACTCTTTTCCTTGATAATATTCCATTCTGGCAACAATATCACCTTTATTAATAGGAGCTTTTGTTTTTTCTATCACAAGTTTTTTCTTAACACTTTTATCTTTTGCATTTCCAACAAAAACATAATGAAAACTATCTTTCGCTTTCACCGTAACATAATCTTTGTTACCATCCTCAATTTCAATATGATTATTTCCATCTAATACCTTATTATCCTCATAGATATCGCAATTTGCAAAACCATAGTCTAAAAGTTTTGCTGCATCCGAATAACGTATATCTTTAGTCTTAGATCCCATAACTACTGCAATTAATGTGGTTCCATTGCGCGTTGCCGTAGCGGACATTGAAAAACCTGCATCTGATGTGTAACCGGTTTTTAATCCATTGGCACCTTCATACTTTTTCAAAAATTTGTTCGTGTTAGCAAGACCGAATTCTGACTCCCCTTTATTCGTTTTGTGTGTGATAGAATCCATCCATATGGTTGTATAATCTAACACATTCGGATGTCTCAATAGCAATTCACGAGATAAAATTGCTATATCCTTTGCACTCATCATATGCCCTTGTGCCTCTAGTCCACAGGCATTTTCAAAATGAGTATTATTCATGCCAAGCTCTTTGGCACGCTCATTCATCATTTGAACAAATGCTTCCTCACTACCGGCAATTGTCTCTCCCATAGCTACTGCAGCGTCATTTGCAGAAGATACTATCATACATTTTAAAATATCTTCTACCGTCTGTTGTTCATTTGTTTCTAAATACACCTGACTTCCTCCCATGCTGGCTGCATGTTCGGACACCGTCACCACACTTTCTAATGTTAGTTTTCCGGAATCTAAAGCTTCAAATGCCAACAACATTGTCATAAGCTTAGTAACAGAAGCCGGACGTCTCGCTGTATCTCCATCTTTTTCATACAAAATCTGTCCACTATTTACTTCCATTAATAACGCAGACGGTGATTCAATATCTATAACCGTCTGCGTATTTTGATTTTCATTATCCTTTTGTTCAACAGCCACCGATAAACCGGATGGTATTAATGACAATATAAATATGAGAATAAGGGTAAACACAATAATTCTTTTCACTGGCATATACCTATTCTTTTTCTTATATTTTATTAAAAAACAGGATGTTTTATGCTCTTAAAACTCATATTTGTAAACAACTTCATAACAATTCCGTACCTTCATAGTTAAGATTCACAAATTAATCTGAAAAACTGGTGTCAATATCTTTTCGAGTGATTATTTCATACACGATTTTATTATCAAACACATTAGATTTTGATAAAGTATAAGCTTTGACAAATCTTTTGAATGCTATTTCAAGTTTTTCTTCATCATTTCCATATAAGACAGCAATCTCATCGGATGCACAAATTGCATCTCCTAAATGCTTGCAAAGACGAATCCCGACTGTCAAATCAATTTCACTTTCTTTTGTCTCTCTTCCTCCTCCAAGAACAAGGGATGTCATTCCTATTTCCTGATTATTACATGCTATTAAGTATGCAGAAGTCCATTCCAAAGATTCTTGATTGGCTATAAACAAATCTTTTCCGGTAATTACTCTTGAATACTTTGCTTTCTCAAACTTCTCCATATCATCCAGATAACTTGCATCACCATGTTGTGCTACAACAAAGTCTTTCATTTTATTGTAGGCTTTTCCGGAGGAAAGCACCTCATCCACCAACTTTATAGCTTCTTCGAAACTATCCGCCTTCTTTGCCGCCACAATCATATATCCTGCCAGTACCTTAGAAACTTCCATAAGTCGTTTCTCTCCATTGCCTTTGAGACACTCTACTGCTTCTTGTACTTCCAATACATTACCAACTGCATTACCTAATGGTTCGTTCATATCCGTGATAACTGCTGTGGTGTCTCTACCAGCTAAAGTTCCGATTGCAACCATAGTTTTTGCCAACAATCTTGCATCTTCTAACGTCTTCATAAATGCACCGGAACCGACTTTAACATCTAAAACAATCGCATCTGCTCCGGCAGCCAATTTTTTGCTCATAATACTGGCTGCAATCAAAGAAATATTATCTACCGTTGCGGTAACATCTCGCAAAGCATAGATTTTCTTATCGGCAGGAGCAAGATTAGCTGTCTGTCCAACAATTGACAAGCCAATTTCATTCACCTGATTCACAAACTCTTCTTCTGAAATACTCGTACAAAATCCTGGAATACCTTCTAATTTGTCAATTGTACCACCTGTATGTCCTAGTCCTCTTCCACTCATTTTTGTTACAGGCACCCCTAAACTTGCAAGAATCGGACCTACAATCAAGCTGGTTTTATCTCCTACTCCACCCGTAGAATGTTTATCCACTTTAATGCCTTGAATCGCTGATAAATCTAATCGTTCACCACTATCAGCCATAGCCATAGTAAGCATAGTCGTTTCTTCATGATTCATTCCTTGAAAATATACCGCCATCAAAAAAGCTGACATCTGATAATCCGGAATTTCTCCTTTTGTGTAACCATTCACCATATAGACAATCTCTTCCTTACTAAGAATATGACCATCTCGTTTTTTCATAATTATATCGTATGTGTTCATATGATCACCCCTAATCCTTTATACTATTTAATTAAACTTTTCACACTTGTTCCTACAGACAACTTCTGAACACCAAAATTATCTGCAATCGTTGCACCGATATCCGCAAATGTATCTAAGACACCAAGATTCACACCTTGTTTCATCCCCTTGTGATACATCAAGACAGGAATATATTCTCTTGTATGATCGGTTCCTTTAAATGTTGGATCACAGCCATGATCTGCATTAATAATTAACAAATCGTCTTCATGCATATCATCTAATATCTTACCAAGCTCTGCATCGAATTTTTCCAATCCTTTTGCATACCCTTCCACATCTCTCCTATGGCCCCAGGTTGAATCGAATTCCACTAAATTGGTAAATATCAAACCATCATGTTGCGTTTCCATAAAATCAAGCGTCTTCTCTATTCCATCCATATTATTTTTCGTATGAACCGCATCTCCAATGCCTACTCCACAAAAAATATCCTCAATCTTACCAACTGCTGTTACTCTGTACCCTGCATCTTTCAGATAACATAACAGATTTTCCTTGGAAGGTTTCAAAGAAAAATCCCGACGACTAGCAGTTCTGACATATTGATTATCTTCTTTAACAAATGGTCTCGCAATCACTCTTGCTACAGCATGTTCACCTGATAATAATTGTCTTGCTATCTCGCACATTTTATATAATTCCCGAACTGGTATGATATCCTCATGAGCAGCTATCTGGAAAACTGAATCCGCAGATGTATAAATAATCGGATGCTTGGTACTCATATGACTATCGCCAAGTTTATTGATAATATGAGTTCCGCTTGCTACACAATTACCAAGATATCCTTTGCATCCGGTACGTCTTACAAATTCATCCAGTAATTCCTTAGGGAATCCTTCCGGATAAGTCGGAAATGCCTGTTCCGTCTTAATTCCAATCATTTCCCAATGACCGATTGTAGTATCTTTTCCATTGGACAATTCTTTGGCTTTTCCATAAGCACCAATCGGTATCACATCAGTCTTTGGAAGTGTTGTATCATCAATCTGAAATAAGCCCAATTTTTCTAAATTCGGCACATGTAAACAACCTCTAACCTTCCTGATATTACCTAATGTATCTGCCCCAACATCACCAAACCTGTCAGCATCCGGAAGTTCTCCAATTCCGACACTATCTAATATTATCCAGATGACACGTTTGAACATAGAAACACCCCATTTCTATTAAAATTTTATAAATATATTAATATTATTTTACTACATCATTGATGCTAAAACAAGAAAAGGGAGATAATAGCTTTTACTATTATCTCCTCTGTATATCTTGCTATAAATTTGCAAAAATATTCAATTTCATATTTATAACAAATCTGCCATTTCAAGCAACAATCTCTCCGTTTTCTCCCAACCAAGACATGGGTCAGTGATAGACTTGCCATAACATCCTGCACCAATTGGTTGCGCACCATCCTCAATATAAGACTCCACCATAACACCTTTTACAATCTTACTCACTTCATTGCTATGACGCATACTATGAAGAATTTCTTTTACAATACGTGGCTGCTGATCCCATTTCTTACCCGAATTATTGTGATTTGCATCCACAATACAAGCAGGATTCTTAAGGGTATCAAATTTCTGATATGCTTCATATAGCAAAATTAAATCTTCGTAATGGTAGTTAGGCATTGATACGCCATGACGATCCAAAGAACCTCTCAAAATACAGTGTGTCAACGGATTACCATCTGATTTTACCTCCCAACCAGAAGTCATAAATGTATGCTTTGACTGACCGGCAATACAAGAATTCATCATTACAGAATAATCACCTGATGTAGGATTCTTCATACCAACAGGTACATCAATACCAGATGCTGTCAATCTATGGGACTGATTCTCTACTGAACGAGCACCAATTGCCACATAAGATAAAATGTCAGACATATAAGGCCAATTGTCGGAATAAAGCATCTCGTCTGCAGCAGTCAAACCGGTTTCTGCGATAGAATCAATATGCATCTTACGAATTGCTTTCAAACCTTCTATAAAATTAGGTTTCTCTTCCGGATTTGGCTGATGTAACATTCCTTTATATCCGGAACCATTGGTTCTTGGCTTATTCGTATAGATTCTAGGAATAATAATAATCTTATCTTTAATTCTCTCTTGCACCTTGGCAAGACGACTAATATAATCTAATACTGCATCCTCATTATCTGCAGAACATGGACCAATAATAGCTAAAAACTTATCCGATTCTCCTGTAAAGACTTTTGCAATTTCTGCATCCCTTTCTTCTTTTATCTTTGTAAGTTCCGGTCTCATAGGAAATAATTCTTTAATCTCCTCTGCTGATGGAACCTGCGAAATGTAATGTAAACCCATTTTCGAACTCTCCTTCGTGTCATAATATAATTCTTTTAATTATGTTTAACAGTTTAACACGTTGAAGTAGAGAAGTCAACTACTATGAACACAAAAATAGTAATAACATATTTGTTTCAAAATATATTTATATGTAATTCTATTTTTCTCTTCGTTTGAATATAGGGGTAACACTTTATATTTTTCATCATTCACATAAATTGTTATCTTTCCAATCGTTTCTCCTTTTTGCACCGGAGCATTCAGTTGTACCGGTAACTTCACATCAAAAGATATCTTTTCATCTTCCTTGACTAACAGAGAAACTGTATCATTTACATATGGTTTAATCACTCCACCTTCTATACTATCCACCACCGGAATTTCTTGAAAAGTAACCCCCTTTGACAATATTTCTTTTGAATTATAATGATTCATTCCATAGTCTATAAGTTCGTGGGTATCCTTCCATTTATAACTTTTGTTGGGTGGCCATCCGCTTGCCAAAACAACACTTACCAATGTTTTATCATCGCGTCTTGCTGCTCCTACAAAGCAATATCCGGCATCATTGGTAAATCCCGTCTTTATTCCTATCGCTCCGTCGTAAGATGTTAAAAACTTATCTTTATTATTAACTGTAAAACTTCTTCCTGTTGTCTGTTCATGAAAGGTATGAGATGCTTTTTGAATAATATCCAGAAAATCTTGATTTTTAATTGCATAACTGGATATTAATGCCATATCATATGCAGTGGTATAATGTCCTTCCGCATCCAGTCCGTTTGGCGTAACAAAATTCGTATCATATGCACCAATTTCTTTTGCTTTTTCATTCATCATTGTTGCAAATCCTTCTACACTGCCTCCCACATGTTCCGCAATAGCCACCGCCGTATCATTATGAGATTCTAACATCAGTGAATATAACAAATCCGATAATATGTATTGTTCTCCTGTTTTTATATTCAATTGAACATCCGGCATAGAAGAAGCATAATCCGATACTGTAACAACATCCTGAAGATTTGCATTTTCCAATGTAATTAAAAGTGTCATTATTTTTGTAGTACTTGCCATAGGAACTTTTTGATAACCTTCTTTTTCAAATAAAACTCTTCCATTGGACGCATCCATTAACAACGCATATTTTGCATTAAGTCCCGATGGCTCCAAATCCTTTTTCGTTACATCGCCATCTACCGGTAATGATTCATTTGCAAGATGATAGATATTCGTTTTTTGATGTGTCTTCACACCTCTTACATTTTCCTTGCTATAAACAAGAATACCAGTCAAAATAGCAAATACCATTAATAAGCACATTGTAAGACTTGTATTCCTATGTTTTTGAAAAAAACAATAAAAAAATGACATATTTCCGAACCTGTATCTCATTGATACAAGTATATGAAATAGTCATTTGTTTTATTAATCAAAATTAAACTGTCCTTCATTTCTAAATAGATGAATCACTATGTAAAATAATGAACTCACCGAACAACCAGCATCAATCTTTGACCGGCGCAAAGGTAAGCTGTGCTTCTTCCATTGCCTGTTGCTTAAAGTCCTCAATCTTATCCGGCGTAATAATCGGCAACTCATCTGTAGACTGAACACCAAAGCTACGTAAGAAATCATCTGTTGTTCCAAAAAGAATTGGTCTACCTATAGCATCCAAACGACCAACCTCTTTTATCAAATTATATTCTACTAATTTGTTCACGGCATGCACACAAGAAACGCCACGAATAGCCTCAATCTCCTGTCTGGTTATCGGTTGCTTATAAGCTACAATAGAAAGCGTTTCCAATAATACATCTGTTAATACATGTTTTTTGGGAATATTGACTACCTTAATTAACGTATCATAATAATCGGCTTTGGTACACATTTGAAAAGAATCCTCAATCTCCACGATGCGAATCCCTCTGTCTGCGCTGTCATACTTGTCCATCATGTTATGAATAATCTTTACTACTGTATCCACATCCATCTCTAATGCCTGTGCTATTCTTTCTCTTTCAACAGCTTCTCCAACCGAAAATAAAACCGCTTCAATTCTTCCTTCAATCACATTCATATCCTGTTCCATATATTTTAACTCCTGTATGTATCACTTACCGATTAGTATTCCTTGTAATCTAATCTTTTCTATTCTTCTATCATGTCTTTCTTTTCTTCTTTTGCATCCACTTCACTATGTACTACTTCATTCGTTTTGTTATCAGGTGTTGCATTATTATCTGCCTCAATCTCATCCAATGAATCGATCACAATCTCACCAAAGGTCTCTTCTTGACGAATTGTAATTGCACCAACCTTCATTAATTCCAAAATCGACATAAATGTAATAATAATATTCATTCTGGTTGGTTGTGACTCCAAAAGTGTGCGGAAATTAATACCTTTCAAACCTCGAACCTCTTCTCGGATTTGTACCATTCTGTCTTCAATATTAATCTCTTCTTTTTCGATCGTACCAAACTTAGAACGAATCGGGTCAATCTTATCTACCTGCTTACGCATGATAGACTGGAATATCTCATTTAACTTATTCAGCGTCATTCCATCTACTAAAGTTGCCGGATCTATCTCTTCCTTATATGCAGCAACCTCCTTTGGAATAGTCGGCTTCTTATATAGATTATGGGATGCATCCAACTCCATATCCTTAAGCTCTAACGCCGCATATTTGTACATTTTGTACTCAAGCAAACGTCTTACCAGCTCTGCTCTTGGATCCTCTTCCTCCACCTCTTCCTCTTCTTCTCTCGGAAGTAACATCTTGGACTTAATCTGCAAAAGCGTACCTGCCATTACCAAAAACTCACTCATGACATCCATGTCCCGTTCCTGCATCTGTTCCACATACTCCAGATACTGTTCAGTAATTGTTACAATTGGAATATCATAAATGTCAACTTTATTCTTTTCTATTAAATGCAACAACAAGTCCAATGGACCTTCAAAAACTTGCAGCTTATACGCAATTCCCATGGTTTATCTCCCATATATATACTACGTAATTATCCCATACCGAACAATTACCATCCTATTTGCTATTGAAAACAACTCTCTAATTATATATGAATTCATCTCAAATAGCAACTTAAACAACTTTCCTATTTTATCAAAAAAATACAAGCAAAGACCACAATTCCCAGTATGATAAAGAATACACCTGACACTACAATCATTGCTAATCCTGTATTAGAAGGCTCCACATTATTATACCTGTATCCTTCTAGAGACATCCATGCTTTATCAGGCGCTACAATGAAGAAAATTCCTAAAGCAACCAAAAAAATAACAAGCAGAATTTTACCCACAGGTGATGTCTTAGAAGCATTATATGTAATCAAATAACACAACGTACTGCCGGATTCATAATCTTCATTACTATCATCAACTGAAGCAATTTCTTCACCTTCATTACCGGTGTTTCTATAACCGGTACTCACATAGCCACTATCTTCATCACCATAAGCCTCAGAATAAAAAGTCCCATTCGGATATGTAATATCAATTTCATAAGATGTTGCATCGCCTGTGTAATCAAATTCATAAGTATATTTTCCATCATATATGGTGTTTGTATTATGATTTACTTCATATTTTTTCCCATTCATTTCAACAGTGTATTCACTGCGATAACATCCACATAGAATTACCAATAATAATAAATTGAAAACAAGAATAATATGTTTTTTCATATGTACCTCCAAGACTACTCACTCAACAAAGCTTCTATCGCCTTTGCCGTGAGCAATAAATATTTATTTCAAACTCTTTTCTATTGTAACGAATTTTCTTTGCAAGTCAATCTATAATATACCTAAAATGGACAAACATATCATATAAAATCTCTATCTATAACACTCCATTTCATCCAACACCACGCACATTCAATATATCCAAACATTCGATACATCATCTATATTCAACAAGCCAACTATATTCAATACGTCAACTATATTCAATACAGAACACGGCATCGGGTGTGGCGAGACTTTCGAATAGCAAGAAAAATCCTACTATATCATGTATCTTTACACGAAATAAAAATAATTATGACAATTTGTTATCTCGTAGGATATTAGATTTTCTTAACAATTCACAAACACGGTAGGGTTATGCCAACACGGATGTTGGCATAAGGCTGAGTAAGCCATGGATGGCGTATCTCAGCCGACCCGAATGCATCCTAAAAATAAACGAATTGTTTAGAAAATCTTATGTCCGAAGAGCTCAACAAATTTCATAATATATTTTTATAAGCGTTATACACATATAGTAGGATTTTCACGTCCATTTTAAAAGTCAGGGATATTTCTACAAACTTGAATTTATCTAAATTTCTCTAAATGAAATATTTGTTGTTCATCAACGACATCAATACCATTCTTATATGTATATCCCAGTTTTTTATAAAAATCGCACGCTGTAATTGAAGCAGGAACTTCTATACGCTTTGCTCTTAAAAAGTATTCATCCGTTTCCAATATTTCAATTATCCTTCTACCGACACCCATCCCTTGGTATTCCGGTAAGACAAATATGGTAAACAAACAACTTTCATCCTCTTTTTCACAATATGGTGCTATTGATCCACAGCCTATAATAGAATCATTATCACAAATGACATAGAAATGTGCCGATCCAGCTCTCTCTATTACACCACTTGGAGTAAACATTTTTGCATGATTTTCTATATGCTCTGCTGAATAATCTTTTATATTGGTTGTTCTTAAAGTCTTAATAATTAATTTTGATACCTCGTCCGCATCACTCTTTTGAAATCTTCTTACATTATATATTTTATTCATATTAATCTCCTGTAAACATTTTATGTATCTTTTGGAAGTTGCCGTAGCACAGGATCATGCAACCTTTGCCAGAAAAAAATATAACCTCTCTGTATTTCATCTCATGTTCCAAGCTTGTTTCTCGAATTGCTCTTTCTCCCATAATCAATAAAAGTTTTCCCATAATTCTTCCATCTTTTCTTCCGTGACAAATCCAACAGAAGCTCCGTCAAAACCAATCTTATAGGACGCAAATATTTGTGCTCTCATAAGGGCTTCATCCGCTTTCAAACCTTTTGCGTAATAATGTACAAAAGAACTGCATAATGCATCACCTGCACCCACGGTATTAACCACATTACCAACCGTAACCGCCGGTAATTCGTAAAATCTTGCTTCTGATTTTACATACATAAGTGCCCCTTTATCTCCTCTTCCTAATATAATAATATCATTTCCGTATGTATTCTCCAAAGTCATAATGAACTCTTTATAATCACCTTTGATATTTTCATCGCTTAAGAACAGGATATTCGCATACTGCATAAAATCTCTGTTATACTCATCATTGATGTCCCCTAATACATGGACATCTGTAACAATGATCTTATTATCTGCTTTTGCTTTTCTTAATAAATCTCTGTTGAAATTTGCATTACATGCGATAACAATATCACAATCTTCATATAATTCTTTTCCATAATCCAAAGTCGCTTCTTGAACATCCTTAAGATCACAATATATTTGTCGCTTTCCGGTATCGTCATACAATACTGCTGAACTTGGTGTAGCCTTGAGATTATTTTTCACATATTCTGTTGATATATCTATGTTTGCTAATTCTTCCCTAATATATTTAGCGCTAAAATCATCACCCATCATAGACACAAATCTCACATCATCTCCCAATATTTTGAGGGCTTTTACCAAATTATATGCAACACCTGACACTCTTGTGTTTACCCCAAAAAATGGATAATCAATCGGAAAATATTCAATAGGAAATTGTTTAATCTTAATCGTTGTTTCTGTGTTAATTAATCCTGATACAAGAATTTTTTTCATAATACTTTACCTCTTTTCTTATTTTTTAATTTCCTGGCAACCTTTTGTTTCCTGATTCGTATTTAGTTGAATCTTATCGTAGATTTCTTTCCCAAAGATATTTCTAAGCTTTAACATATAGATATCGTTATGTATATGCTCTCTTACGACATCTTTCATAAGCTTATTGTTACTTATGGTTCCGCTCCAATTGCCTCTTGCATTGCCCGCGTCCGCTATCATTACTAAATTTTCATCTGCCACAATCATAATTCTGCTATCGGTATTTTCCGGTCTTCTTTCTCTTTCATGAGAATAAACTTCCACCTCCGGAATCGCCGAACAACTTGTAACAAAAGAAAAAACAATAATACGTACATTTCTCTCAATTGCGCTTCTGAATGTATCTTCAAAAACGTCCAACTCAACATCGGTATTGATAAATACTTCTTTCTCCGCATTATCTATAATATACTTCATCTTGCCAATAATGTTGTCATACCCTTTAATGATTGCACTTTTCTCCTCATATCTGGTTTCGAGATAACCTTTCAGTCCATCTTTGGCATTCGAAATATTTTTCTTATAATCTGACTCAACCTTATTCAAAAGCACTTCCGGTTCTTTCGCGATATACATTACTGTATCTTCCGGAATCACTTCCACCATACCTTTATCCACCATATGTTCTAAAGCATTGTATATAGATGACCTGGAAATATCGACCTTTTTAGCAATCTGATAAGGTGACATCGTACCATTATCTAACAGTATGAGATATATATTAACTTCGAGTGCAGAAAAACCTAATCCTTCAAGGCTTTTTCTTATTGTTTCCATACTAACCTCCCTTTAATATAGACTTTCAATGCGTTGTTCATTTTATACAACTATATCGTGATTATATTATATTGTCAATCTATGCATTATAAATTTGGGCACAAAAACACCTCACCAAAATCTATACGATTCTGGTGAGGTAAATATCTCTGAAATCATTTTCAACACATATAACTTTAATTTAGTATATAGCTTCGCCAAACTGAATTTCTATAAATCTTATGTCCGAAGAACTCAACAAATTTCATAATATATTTTTATGAGTGTTATACACATATAGTAGGATTTTCACGTCCATTTTGAAAGTCAGGGAGTGTTATATGATAATAAACACCATTCCTCCGTTACTGTCATTAATAATCTTTTCCATCGTATCCTGTAGGCGAATCTGGGAGTCGTCATTTATTTTATTAGACTTAGATATCAACCCATCCTCCACCATTTGTTCTACTGTCTTGCCAAAAATATTGATTTTCCACAAAGTTTCTGGGGATGTCTTCATCTGTTCTTTCATATTTACAAGAAAATCCTTGGCCTGTTCTTCTGTACCGACGATTGGCGCAATTTCAGTAGACACATTTGCCTTAATAAAATGAAGCGATGGTGCATTTGCCTTAATCTTAATGCCATATTTATTACCATGCTTTATCAATTCGGGCTCTTCTAATGTAATATTTTCTTTACTTGGCATGACCAAACCATATCCTTTCATCTGAACGCTCTGCATAGCATCCGCAACATGTTCATATTCCTTTCTTCGTTCGGCGACATCTTTTAGCATAGTAAGAAAATCATATTCATTTTCAACTTTTGCTCCAAACAAATTGGAGAGCATATCATAATAATAGTTTTCCGGAATCTGTATATTGATATCTGCAGTTCCATCTTTCATATTCAATTTTGCAACACTCGCATCACTTATATACTCATTTTCTGTAATCGGCAAATTATATATATTTTTCATTCCTTCACATCCTGAAAGAATCTGTTTTGCATATTCTAATATAGCGCATTTAATCGGATGATTCATTTCTAAGGTTTCTGCCCATTTTGGTATGTAAAAATTAATCTGATTTAACGGAAATTCCAATAAAATATTCTTCAAGATATCAATAATGTCATTTCCCCGTAACTGATCACAATTGACAGGCAACACTTTTACGCCATATTGCATTGTTAATTCTTCTGCTAAATCTTGCACCTCTCTGCTGGATGGCTTTACACTGTTCAAAATCACAATAAATGGTTTTCCAAGTGCTTTCATTTCATCTACTAACATCTTTTCTACCGGATAAAAATCTGCCCTTTCAATCTCTCCATAAGAACCATCACCTGTTACAATCACACCAATCGTTGCATGATCTGTCATAACCTTTTTCGTACCAATATGAGCAGCTTTCGTAAATGGAATCTCATACTCATACCATGGCGTTTTTACCAATCGCTCTTTTTCCTCTTCCATATGTCCTACTGCACTATCTACCATATAACCAACACAATCCACTAGTCTCACATTTATATCTGTTTCTTTATTCAACGAGATTTTTGCAGCCTGCTTTGGAATAAATTTAGGTTCGGTTGTTGTAATCATTCTACCGGAACCACTTTGTGGTAACTCATCGATAGTTCGCTCTTTTTCCGCACCTTCCTTCATTTCCGGTAAAACCAATGTTTCCATAAAACGCTTTATAAAGGTTGACTTACCGGTTCTTACCGGTCCCACCACACCAATATACATATCGCCACCGGTACGTTCTTTTATATCTTGATAGACATCAAACTGCTCTTTCATATAATCCTCCTTATAATATACCTAGTATCATAGTTATTCTAAAGAGAATATATGCACCGAACACTTTAAATATACCCATATATCTAAAAAAAGGATTCCAATATTACTTGAAATCCTCTTCTGCTTTATACATATTTAACACGATATTCTTTTAATATGATTACAGTATTTCACAAATAAATGCATTACCATTCCAATTTCTCTGACTCTGATGTGCGATCACGCATTAACAATTTCACGGAAACTTCTCTGACATCTGCATCTTCAAATAACACAGCATTAACAGCTTCGACGATTGGCATAGATACGCCATACTTCTTACCAAGAGCTAATGCAGCCTTCGCAGAATATACGCCTTCCACTACCATCTTAACTTCATCCATCGCTTCCTGATAAGTTTTTCCTTGTCCCAACAAGAAACCGGCATTACGATTTCTGGAATGCTTTGAAGTACAAGTGACTATTAAATCACCAATACCGGAAAGACCTGCAAGCGTTTCAATATGACCACCCATAGCGATTACCAAACGACTTATTTCTGCAATACCTCTTGTCATAAGAGCGGCTTTCGTATTGTCACCAAAACCAAGACCATCAATTGCACCTGCAGCCAAAGCAATTACATTCTTTAATGAACCACCCAATTCAATACCTATTACATCCGGACTTGTATATACACGGAATACCTCATTCATAAATGTATCCTGAACCACCTCAGCTACTTCTTTGTTTTTGGAACCAGCCACAACTGTTGTTGGGATTTTTCTTCCAACTTCTTCTGCATGACTCGGACCCGAAAGAATGGCAACCTGCGCCTGTGGACACTCTTCTTTAATAATCTCTGTCATTGTTTTATATGTATGATCTTCAATTCCCTTTGCAACATCTACAACAATCGCTCCGTTTTTCACAAAAGGAGCTGCACTCTTCATAGTTGAACGAACAAATGGAGATGGAACTGCACACACTATAAGTTCTGCATCCCCTAAAGCTAGCTCTAAATCAGTAGTAAATTCAATCGTATTTGGAAGAATGACACCTGGCAACTTATCTCTTTGCTCTCTGTAATCCTTTAACATTAACACCTCTTCCGGATCAATGGACCAGACAATAACATCATGACCATTATTTGCTAAAACAATCGACAATGCAGTCCCCCAACTGCCTGCACCTAACACACAAACTTTCTTCATAACAAACCTCCTTCAATCCATATTGTATATTTATGTTATAAATGTAACTATCAAAACTTATTTGCTTTCCTGCTCAACTTCCGGTTTCTTCGAAAAAATCTTATTTTCCTCACCGTGTACAAGACGAACAATATTGGCTTTGTGACGTTCGAAAGCTAATGCCGCAAACAAAAACAATATAATATAGCTTTCTATCAAATCATTACCATTATAAGCTGTGTCTGTAATTGGATTCATAATATTACCTGTCATTCCAAGTGTAACAAAGCTTGCAAATAGTAATGTAACCACAATCAATGAGCCTAATGAAACATAACGTGTGATTACAACACAAATAACAAATGATAACAAACAGATTAACCATAATCTCCAATCTAAAGTACCAAAGATTACACCAGCTGTTGCCGCAATCCCCTTGCCACCCTTAAAATTCATATAAAATGGGAAATTGTGTCCTAATACAACACCAAGTCCGCCCCAAAGAATCATAGGATAAAGAATCTCAGGAAAGAACATTGTTCCAATGACTCTTGCAAGAATACATACAATTCCAGCCTTAAAAAAATCACCAAGCAATACAATTAAGCCAGCTTTCTTGCCGAGAACACGCAATGCATTCGTAGTTCCTGAATTACCACTTCCATGTTCTCTGATATCAATTCCATGCATTTTACCATATATAAATGCTGTCTGTATCATTCCAAAACAATATCCAATCACAATACAAAGTACTCTTACTAAGATTTCCATATTTTAATATCAACCTTTCTCTTTTCTTTCGCGATAAATAAATCTAAGAGGAGTTCCCTTAAATCCGAATGCATCTCTCATTCGATTCTCAATATATCTCGTATAAGAAAAATGTGTCAAATTCTTGTCATTTACAAAGATAACAAAAGTAGGTGGTTTCACTGCAACCTCTGTCATATAGTAAAGACGAAGTTTCTTACCTTTATCAGATGGTGGTTCCTGCATAGCAACTGCTTCTGTCAAAATTTCATTCAGAACACCGGTGCTAATACGCAACGCATGATTGTCAATAACCATATCAATCATATCAAAAAGTTTTGGAAGACGTTGTCCTGTCTTGGCTGAAATAAACATTACTTCAGCATATGGCATGAAAGATAATATTCTACGAACCTCTTCCTCGAACTTATAGACTGTCTTATCATTCTTTTCGATTGCATCCCACTTATTCACAGCAATAATCATACCTTTACCACGTTCATGAGCAATACCTGCAATCTTAGCATCCTGCTCTGTTACGCCTTCTGTAGCATCAATTACAAGCACACAGACATCTGCACGCTCTACCGCAGAAACGGTACGAATAATAGAAAAACGTTCAATTTCCTCATGTATCTTGCTCTTGCGGCGAAGTCCTGCTGTATCAATAAATACATACTCTCTGTCATTACGAATAACCGGTGTATCAATCGCATCACGAGTAGTTCCAGCAATATTAGATACAATTACACGTTCCTCTCCCAAAAGCTTATTGATAATGGAACTCTTTCCAACATTTGGCTTACCTATAATTGCAATTTTCGGTCTGTCATCCTCTTCATCACCACGTGCTTCCATGTCAAAATGAGAAACTACCTCATCTAACATATCTCCAAGTCCAAGCTGAGAGGCTGCTGAAACCGGAAACGGATCACCCAATCCGAGATTATAGAACTCATATACATCCGGCATAAACTTATCAAAATTATCAACCTTATTCACAACCAACACAACCGGCTTATGGGAACGTCTAAGCATATCTGCTACCTTATGATCTGCATCCACCAAACCTTGGCGAACATCAACAATAAACATAATAACATCTGCTGTATCAATTGCAATCTGTGCCTGTGCACGCATACTCTTAATAATAATATCCTGACTTTCCGGTTCAATACCTCCGGTATCAATCATTGTAAAATTATAATCCAGCCAGTTTACATCCGCATAAATACGGTCTCTTGTAACACCAGGTGTATCCTTTACAATTGAAATTTTTGATCCGGCTAACACATTAAATAATGTGGATTTACCTACATTGGGTCTTCCTACAATCGCAACAATCGGCTTACTCATTGTCATCCTCCTTTTCATCAAAGCAAAGACGATTTATACAACTCTTTATAGAATAATGTCTTTTAACTAATATTTGTCAACAACTCTCCATAGTTTACAATAGCAAAATGTTTTTGTAAACATACATTTTTACTAAATTAACATAAAATATATCTATATATAACAGCACTTTTATCCTTTTGATTCTAATATCTTAGTAGTGTCGCATGAATATCACTGAACCACTACTCCTTTAACATCATTACACCTGCAAGATTGCCACGCATACCGTTACTGGCACGATGCGAGAATAGAAATTCCGGATTACAACAAGTACAAATATCCGTAATATCCAAATGTTCTTTGGTTATACCTGCTTCTAACAAAGTAATTTCACATGCTTTATGAAGATTCAATTGATACTTTCCATTCTCTTTCTTATACAAAAGCTCGTCACCGTATTTATCACCAAACACATCAAGAAAACGCAGTGCAACATCCTCACTAACCTCATAACACTTCTGACAGATAGATGGTGCAATTGCACACACAATATCCTTTGGATTTGAATGATATTCCTCTTTCATATAAGAAATCATTTTGGCACCAATTCGTTCTACTGTACCCTTCCAGCCGGAATGTGCCATCGCAATCACCTTTTTCATTGGATCATAGAAAAACAATGGGACACAATCCGCATAAAATGTAATTAAAGGTATTCCCGGTTCATCAGTTACTAATCCATCTATTTCCAGAATATCACTTTCCCTTGTAATGCCTTTACCACAATCCTCTTTGGTTACTTTATGAAAGTTTGTCAAATGCACCTGATTCGAAAAGACTAATTGTGTTTCATCATATTCTAATGCATTTGCGAATCGTCGATGATTCTCCAAAACATTCTCTCTTTCATCCCCTCTTGTAAAACTGAGATTCATGGACCCTAAATGATTCTTCGAAATACCACCTAATCTGGTAGAAAAACCATGCATTAAATCTTCACTATATTGCGATAACTTTTGGAAAGTAATATAGGTTACATTATCTTTCTCATTTATCTCACAAGTTTTTGTATCATTTATATATGTTAATTGCATCTTTCTATTCTCCAATTTCCTAATATCTCTTTACCGGCCCGTATTTATTCAAAACAAGGTAACTTCATCAGAATCATACCAAAAAACATTGATTCATATGCGCTATACAACGAAATCAAATGCATTCTTATAATATGCAATCTTATTATCCAAAACGGCTGCCACATCAAAACGCACCGGTGTAAATTCATCCAAATTATGACTATACAGGTAATACTTCGTTGCTTGACTAATTCTTTTTTGTTTGGCATAGCCTACTGCTTCTTGCGGTGTTCCATACCGAATACTATTGCGATATTTGACTTCTATAAAAACATAATATATACCATCTTTTGCAATAATATCCACTTCACCTTGTTTGCATCGGTAATTCATCTCAAGAATTACAAATCCATGTGCTGTTAAATATTCTCTTACTAATTGTTCAACCTGTGCGCCTAATTTGCGTTTATTATTTTCTTTAATCATTAAAGTAAATAATACCTTCTTTCTTACTTACTTAGTTAGTATAAACACTAGTATACTGACTCTTTCTTCACTCACAACATCTTGCAATACTATTTTCGAAGCTTACTCTTAATCTTATCCATACGATCTACATACACTAAAATTTCAGCTACAACACCGTATAACTCCGGTGGTATCATATCACCGATTTCTAACTTTAACAAAGTATCCGTCAAACTTTCATCCTTGTATGTAGCAACATCTGCTTCTTTCGCCTTTTCAATAATACGTTCTGCAATAACACCTTGTCCGGATGCAACAACCTGTGGTGCAGAATTATTAGGATCGTATGTCAACGCAACTGCTTTTTTCTTTTTTTCAGATTTGTCGTACGCCACAGTGTTCCCTCCTTTTCATAACTAAGCATATATTATGTTCTGGCATCAAATGTATAACGCTTAATACTTCTCTCTGCATTTTCATCAATAATTTCATCCACTACTTTGTTAATAGATTCTTGAGGTTGACGCTTCACCACCTCATTGGTAAGAGAGAATCCTCTGTCAGATAATTGTTTTGCCAATTGATTAATATTCTCTGTCACAATGTCAACACTCGTCTGATCATCCAAATAAAATCTTGCATTAACATTTGTACCGGTTAAAGTAACATGCACATCTGTTTTTCCTAAATGATCCATGTCCAAATGTAACATAACACTGATACCATCCTGCTTTTGAGCCAATTTACGCTTATCCGCATATACATATAATTCAGAATTCGCATTCTGATTATTCAGTTTCAAAGGCATCTGTGCATAAATCATTTGCTGATTAATCTGTTCCATAAATTGCATGTTCTGACGCATATTCTGGAAGTTTTGTTCAAAATGTTTTGATTCTCCTCCACTTGAAGAAATCAAGTTTTCAATGGATTTGCTTTGCTTTATAATCCTTTCATACAATTGATCTATCTCTTTCGGTTCTTTCATATCTTTAGGATTTAAAGACCAATTCTTTTTAATTACTTCTGATAACATATCTTTCCATTCATTCGAATCCAATACGTCACGAATCGCTTTGTCTGAACCACCGGTAGTTGCAAGTTGTTGTAGCATATTCTTCAATAACTCTTCTGGCGAATTCGAATTTTGAAACAACGTTTGCATTTGTTCAGCAGTTATACCTGTTTTGCTGAGTAAACCGGTTAAGTTTTGAATTCCTTCTTTTGTAAGACCTGTATTCTCTGTAATCTTTGACAAAGAAACACTATATTTTGCTTCAGTATCGTTGTCTTTTATTACTTCCTCAGTGAAAGCTTCTACCATATTCTGTTGCAATGGTTTCATTGTATCATCTACCTTGATATCCTGTTGAGAATGTTCCAACAATACAATATCTTTCGAATGCATTAATACTGCCTGCTCATTGGTAGCCATACTTTGTTCGCCAGATACATTTTGCTCTCCTATTATAGATGCTACATCTGTTATTTGCTGTCCATTTGTCAACGGCATTTCTTGTACATCCAGATTGTGATTCTCAATATTTTGAACAGTTCCACCATCAATACTTTGCTCTGATGTAAATATATCTAAAATTTGAGTTGCTACAGAAAGCAACTCACTTCCTGCTGTTCCTTCCGGAAACGCCTGCGTGAACGATGATATTCCATCAGCTGCTGTTGCAATATCACCTGTTAACTGATGCTGATATCCCTGATATCTTTCATATTGTGTAATATTGCCTTCTGTCACCGGTATATTCATTTTATTGAGACCTACTAATGTTTGCATGGAGGTCCCCTCAAATTTCATACTCTGGGATAAAAGCTTAACCATATTGGCTTTATCCACCGGCATTCCTGCATCCATTAACTCTTTTGCAGCAGAAAAATTCTTTTCCGTCGGAGAAAGACCTGCTGCGTCTAACGCTTTTTCCAACACTTGTGTCTGGGCACTATATAAAGAATCAAATAACGGCTTTATCAAAACTTGATTGGCATTATTTTCTTTTACAGAAAACAATAACTGATCCCCAACTCCAAGCTGAATGTCTTCTTGTAATCTTGCAAATAATTGTGCTTTGTCTTCCAAGGACAATGTGATTCTATCTCCAATAATATTCAAAACTTCTCCTTTGAATACTGCTCCTTCTTTTAAAGCCGAGATTACAGATGAGGATTGTGTCTGACTAGTTTGTTCTGAAGCCTTAGCATTCTCTAATTTGCTTCCATTTTTGATATTAGCATCATAATTTTGTATTACTCTATTACCAATTTGCATAACAATCCTCCTTACTTTACATTCTATATTAGGTTTCCAATAAATGTTCTTCTATGTATTTCACACGGACCAATTTCTTTCAATGCTGCAAGATGTTTCGCACTTCCGTATCCTTTATTGCTGGAAAAATCATATTCCGGATATTTTTCCGATATCTCAACCATATAACGATCTCTTGTCACTTTTGCAACAATACTGGCCGCTGCAATGGATACGCTTTTTGCATCTCCCTTAATAATCGATTCTTGAGGAATATCAACTTCCGGAATTTGCACTGCATCATTTAATAATATATCCGGTTTTACAGAAAGCTTGGAAATTGCTTCCCTCATTGCAACATAATTCGCCTGCAAAATATTAATTTCATCAATACATTTCTCGTCCGAAAATCCAATTCCTACTGCAATGGCTTTTTCCATAATGATATCATACAATTCTTCTCGTTTTTTTGCTGATAATTGCTTAGAATCATTGAGATAATAGATATCTTCATCTTTTGGTAAAATAACTGCCGCGGCTACTACCGGTCCGGCCAATGGACCACGACCAACTTCATCTATTCCACATATATATCGACAATTTTCATATTTTCGTTCATATTCCTTCATTGCATAAGTGCGTTCCACTTCTGCTTCAAATGCTATAATTCGCTTCTTCGCACTTTCAACCAATTTTATAACTCCTGCGCGTTCATCTGTTTCAAACTGCGGAATTAACACTCTTAACTCATCAATCGTTGCCTCTTTTAATAGATTCTTAATTTCCTGAATTCCCATATATTTACTCTGTATTATTTCGTAGCATAATCATTACTGACCTGCTATTATTTCCTCCTTGTTATTATTATAAAGAAAGCGGATGTATCTATCCGCTTTACATTTGTAATCAGTAACTATGCAACAAGTGTATTGCCTATACTGAACAGTTACTACAATTATTCAATTCCTCCAAACTTAGATAATGGCCATATGCGAATCGCTGCTTTACCTTCAAATTCATCCCGATGGATATTACCCACTTCTTCAAAGCGAGAATCTTTACTGTCATTACGATTATCACCCATCACAAAATATTCGTCATCACCAAGAGTAATTTCTTCACCTGCACGCCCGATCATGCCTGGTACAATCGTTTCATATCCATAATCTTCCTCTAACACTTCACCATTAATATATATATTACCTTCTTCATCAATACGAATCGTCTCACCCGGCATACCGATAATTCTCTTTATGTAAAAAACATCACTTCCATTATATGGAAATACAACAATATCATATCGTTCCGGATCCGTGAAACGGTACGATAACTTATCAATCCAAAGATTATCACCATCTTCTAATGTATTATACATGGAATCACCGCTAACCTCTGTTCTTTGACCTACAAAAGTGATCACAACCCATACCGCTGCAATCACAAATACGACATAAAGAAACATACTAATAATTTCTTTCACGATATTAACTTCTTCTTTTTCCTCTGTGTTTTTTGACATGTTCAACTCTCCTTATGCTAATTCTTTGTAACTATCCTGTATCTTTATATTGAAGGTTCTTCAATAGAAATTCGTCCTAATTTCCCATTTCGAAACTCATCTAACAAAATAATGGCAGCCTTTTCATAATCCAATTCATTTCCTTTTAATAAACACCCTCTGTTGCGAGCAATTCCTTCTAAAATGACAGACTCTGCTTCTGCTTCGTCAATCTGATAACGTTCACTTAAAATTCCGGAATAATGTTCTTTCATAAATGTAATCAGGTTACAAGCAAGCTCTGTTCTTTGTAAAATTTCATCATTAATAGAGCCAATAAATGCTAAATGTTTGCCAACTGTATTATCTTCAAACTTTGGCCACAAAATTCCCGGTGTATCTAGTAATTCAACATTTTTATTAATTTTAATCCACTGCTTTCCTTTTGTCACACCCGGTTTATTCCCAACCTTAGTACAAGCTTTCTTTGCATAGGAATTAATAAATGTCGACTTTCCGACATTCGGAATTCCAACAATCATAGCTCGAATTGGACGATTCATAATACCACGTTTGCGATCACGTTCAATCTTTTCCTTACAAGCTTCTTGAACCTTTGCAGTAATTGCTTTCATTCCCTGTCCATTTCTGGCATTAATGGTTACTACCATAATACCTTTTTCCTTAAAATAGGACTCCCACTTAGTAGTAATTTTATCATCTGCCAAATCACATTTGTTCAGTAATACCAATCGAAACTTATTGTTTGCCAAAGTGTCAATATCCGGATTTCTACTACTTATCGGAACTCTTGCATCCAATAATTCAATCACAATATCTATTAATTTGATATCTTCCTGCATCATACGCTTAGCTTTGGTCATATGACCAGGATACCATTGTATATTCATAACTTATCTGCACAGCACCAATGTACTATACATCCTCCTATCCTATTTAATAAATCCAAACGCACTTCTTGGAGAAATACGAAATACGACTTTACCATTAATCTCTTTCTCAGAGATATTACCGATATTCACATAGCGGGAATCCTCACTATTATTGCAATTATCTCCCATCAAAAAATATTCATCTTCATCAAGCTTTATCTCGTCAATAGCAAGTCCTTCTGTCATAATCAAATCGTCAAATGGCATGTCATTTAATACTTCGCCATTAATAAATATATGTCCATTCTTAATCTGAATGGTTTCCCCTGGTAGCGCAACAATTCGTTTAATATTAAAGTAACTTTCTGTATCCTCTTTAAGCTTAAATGCAACAATATCATAGCGTTGTGGATCTTTAAAAGTATAAGCCCGCTTATTAATCAAAACAACATCCTGATTCGTTAATGCCGGATCCATACTCTGACCAATCATCGTTACAGATTGCATACCAAATGTCACAATACTATAGGCTAAAATCACAACCGCTAATATCATAATCATCCATTGTCCAACCTCTGACATAAAGTCTTTCATATCAAATTCTTCTCTATCGTAACTGCTTCGATATCTTCTTCGACGTCTCATACAGCCTCCTTCATCATATAAGAATTATTTACCCAAAATATTATACAACAAAAGCAAAAAGAAATAAAGGCTAGAGTCATATTACTCCAGCCTTTTTTCATTAAATTATTTTACTAATTCTTTAACTCTTGCTGCCTTACCTACTCTATCACGTAAGTAGTATAATTTAGCACGTCTTACTTTACCACGTCTTACAACTTCAATCTTTTCTACGATTGGAGAATGTAATGGCCAAGTCTTCTCAACACCTACACCATTAGAGCTCTTGCGAACAGTAAATGTTTCTCTGTTGCTTCCACCCTGGCGCTTAATTACAGTTCCTTCGAAAACCTGAATTCTTTCTCTGTTTCCTTCTTTTACCTTTGCAGATACCTTAACAGTATCACCAACGTTGAAGTCTGCAACTTCAGCCTTTAACTGAGCAGCTTCGATGTTCTTAATAATATCGTTCATCACGAACCTCCTTAAAATATAAGATGTTCTTGCAAGAATGTCTATCAGACGTTTTACAAAAACTTGCAGAGGACCACCCTTGATACGCGTGATTTCCCTTTGAAAATCACAACTTAATTAATATAACATAATCAAGCAACAAATGCAAGCACTATTTTGAAAAAATCAATCAAAAACCAATTCTTTCTTTGCCTTATTAAGATCATCCAGCTCCTTTTGCAAGTATTGCATTTTTTCCAATAATTCTTCTCTTTTCAAATGAACAGGTACCATGTTATTGCGAAATGCATACTCCTGGACTAAACTGCTATCATGTTCCAGTAAATATAGTATAATCGGCATTGAGCATTTTTTTTCCAAAAGAAAACATACTACTAAAGATACAACAAAACAAATAGCCGCCATGAAAGAACCTAACAGTCCTGAAAATGCACTCTGTATCAATATGACTAAAATATAGCATATCACAAAAAAGATAAGTATCTTTTTTACCTGTTCAAAATCATCATCAATCTGTACAATTTGCTTATCAAGCCGCTGAAGCTTACCTTCTAACTGTAGCAAACAATTTTTGGCATACTGTTCTTCCTTTGAATAAAATTCATGAAGTGCATGAGCATCTCCCATACCAATACTTTCTTCCCGAAGGGAAAACTTTCCACTTGTATTACTTATATTGGGATTACGGTCAAAGAGAACTCCGTTGGCTCTTAGTAAATCTTCCTCTTTTTTCTTCTGTTCAATTAACTGCTTCTGTTCTGTTTCCAATTGAGCTATTCTCTGATTAATATGTGCAATTTCAGCCTCTAACATTTCCATTCGATTACGGGAATTTTCTTTGTCATTTTGAAATGTATTAATATCAAATTTCTTAAAGAATGCTACACTTTTCTCTGGTTTCAAACTAATCCACAATAATGAAAACATTCGAATCTCACGTATCCATAACCGTATCGCTGCATATCCTCCACAAACTAATATAAACATTGCAACCATGAGAATCATTCCATGTACACTTCCAGACTTAGCCAGAGAAAGAAGCACACAGCCCAGAGAGGATATAACAAGTATTGTTAACGGAATAAGTAATACCAGGCGTGAGTACACTTCACTTTGAACTACGTCCTTACGTTTAGGTATATATTGGTAATGAAATTTCTCACTACTTAATGTTAACTCCAAATCCTGTCTTTTGCTTTTTAATGCGTATATATCTTCTGCTATTTTTAAAAGCTTTGGTTTTTCAAATCCGTAACCACCAATCTCCATACTATTCCCCCTTGTCATCCAACAAATCCGGCCTTCTCTCTCTCGTTCTTTGTATGGATTGCTCTCTTCTCCATGCTTCTATGTTCTTATGATGACCACTAAGCAACACATCCGGAACTTTCATTCCCATAAATTCTTCCGGTCTGGTATACTGTGGATACTCCAAAAGATTATCATGAAAAGTCTCGAATTCTGCACTTACATCATTGTTAAGTACACCCGGAACCAAACGAGATATTGCATCAATCACTACCATGGCCGGTAATTCACCGCCTGTTAGCACATAATCGCCAATCGAAAGATTATCCGTTACAATCATTTCCAATACACGTTCATCGATTCCTTCATAATGACCACACAACAAAATCAAATCCTCTTCCTGCGCTAATTCTTCTGCAATAGACTGATTAAATACTTTTCCCTGTGGTGTCATATAAATCACTCGAGGTTTCTTTGTCACTATCTCATCTTCAGCATTTCCGATTAGAGCATCCGCATTACCTTTTATCTCATCCAGCTTTCTCGAATCGATTTTTTCCTTTACATGCTCATACGCGCGATACACCGGTCCCGGCTGCATTACCATTCCCGCACCACCACCATATGGGTAATCATCTACATGTCCATGCTTGTTTCCTGCAAAATCACGGATATTAGTAGCTTCAATCGAAATATGTCCATTCTTCACTGCACGTCCGGTAATCGAGGTAGAAAGTCCATCCATAACCATCTCCGGAAATAGCGTTAATATATGAAAATGCATGTTAGTCCTCCATTCCTTTCAACAGACGTACTGTCATTTTCTTCTCTATCATATCTACATTTATAATACAATCTTTAATGGCTGGCAATAACCATTCCTTGTTATTGTCATCCATAACGACATAAACATCATTGGCACCGGTAGGGATTACTTCTTCCAATATACCTAAAAGATTACCATCCTCCTTGTATACAGAAATACCGATTAGGTCCGTCACAAAATACTCATCCTTTTGTAATTTTACCGCATGTGCTCTATCTACAAAAAGCTTACACTGCTTATATTTTTCAACATCATTAATATTGTCAATTCCTTCAAACTTAAGAATTACTATATTTTTAAAAAACTTACATCCATTTGCTTTCATAGGAAGCATTTCGCCCCGAAACTCTACAAAACAATCCTTCAACTTCTTAAAACGGTTATTATCATCCGTGGTAGGAAACACCTTAACCTCACCGCGAATACCATGTGTGGATGTAATCACTCCAACCTGTAATAAATCTTCCATTCTTCCTCCTAAAATCCATGTTCGTAACTGTACAACACATTCTCAGATATTCTTTTCATTATTTACAACATCTTATAAAAATCTCACTAAAAATACAGTACCTTCATGTGTGATAATTCTCTTTTTTCTCTTTCTGTCTGTGGCTTAAAATCTTCTGTAATAATAGAAACTTTTTCATTCGTTTCTTCTATGTCAGTCAACACCCATTCATTCAGATACTTAACAAAATGTTCTGTTCCAAAACAAGTTCCTTCTTCCATTACAACATCAAAGGAAACTCCATCTACCCACCTAAGAAAATCTTCCTGATATTTCAATAAATCTGTTTCTATTATATCAGGAATCCATATTAAATCCACACTGTGCATCCATTGAATTTTAACTTTCATCGCATTTACCTTAAAAAAATAAACCGATGACCAAATAGATTCCTAACAGAACTTAATTTATCTGAATGGGAACTATTCCATCATCGGCTTATACACGAAGACATCATTACTTAATGTCTACAATTACCTTCTTATCACCCTTAGAAGCAGCTGCTTTCACAACTGTACGGATAGATTTTGCAATTCTACCCTGCTTACCGATTACCTTACCCATATCTTCCTGGGCAACCTTAAGCTCAACATAAATGGCGTCATCTTTTGAAGTCTCGAATACTTCAACCTGTTCAGGGTGATCAACTAGGGATTTTGCTATTACTTCTACTAATTCTTTCATCTACGAAGAACCTCCCAAGTCTTACTTCTCAATTCCTGCCTGCTTCAAAAGCTTAGCAACTGTTTCTGTTGGCTGAGCACCATTAGCTAACCACTTCTTAGCTGCCTCAGCGTCAATCTTAATTACGCTTGGCTCCTGATTAGGATCATAAGTACCGATTTCCTCGATGAATCTACCATCTCTTGGAGAACGTGCATCTGCAACTACTACTCTATAGAAAGGATGTCTCTTATATCCCATTCTCTTTAATCTCATCTTTACCATTGTCATTTCACCTCCTTTAATATTTGCACACAATGTGCTACTTCAATATGTCCAAACCATTATGGTTTTTACATCAATAATAAATGTGTTAGAAACCGAATGGCATACGGAAACGCTTACCACGTTTGCCACCCATCATACCTGACATCTGTTTCATCATCTTTTGCATCTGTTCAAACTGCTTAATCAGACGATTCACTTCACTGACATCTACACCTGCACCCATCGCAATTCTACGTTTGCGACTTGCATTCAGAATCTTTGGATTGGTACGTTCTTCTTTTGTCATGGACAAAATGATTGATTTCGGACGATTCATCTGTTTCTCGTCGATATCAACATCATTTAACTTACCCATTCCCGGAAGCATGGATAACATGCTCTGCATACCACCCATTTTTTCCATCTGATCCATACTATCTAAAAAGTCATTGAAATCAAAAGTTGCCTTACGCATCTTCTGTTCCATTTCCTTGGCTTTGTCTTCATCAATGGCATTCTGTGCTTTCTCAATAAGAGATTCCACATCGCCCATTCCAAGAATTCGGCTTGCCATTCTGTCCGGATGAAATTGTTCCAACTCAGAAAGCTTCTCACCCATACCAACATAAAATATCGGCTTACCAGTTACTGCTTTAATCGAAAGAGCCGCACCACCTCGAGTGTCACCGTCTAACTTTGTAAGAATAACACCATCTATACCAATCTGCTCGTTAAAGTTCGTTGCCACATTGACCGCATCCTGACCGGTCATAGCATCTACTGTTAAAATGGTATGCGTAACAGCTACATTTTCCTTAATCTGCTGCAGTTCTTCCATCATGGCCTCATCTACATGCAGACGACCTGCCGTATCTAAAAATACAATCTGTATATGATTCTTCGCTGCATGTTCTACAGCGGCTTTTGCAATATCAACCGGTGAATTATTCGCACCCATTGTAAATACAGGCACTCCTTGTTTCTCACCGTTAATCTCTAACTGCTTAATAGCAGCGGGACGATAGACGTCACAGGCTGTAAGTAAGCATTTTTTCCCTTTTTCCTTATACTTACCGGCAAGCTTAGCAACGGTAGTTGTCTTACCAGCACCCTGAAGACCACACATCATAATAACTGTTACTTCATTGGAAGGAAGTAACTTAATCTCAGTCGTCTCAGAGCCCATCAACTTATCCATCTCTTCCTTAACAATCTTGATTACCATCTGTCCAGGATTCAGACCCTTCAAAACATCCTCACCAACTGCTCGTTCACTAACAGTATTGATGAACTGCTTTACCACCTTAAAGTTAACGTCAGCCTCTAACAAAGCTCGCTTAACCTCTTTCATAGCCTCCTTAACGTCAGCTTCTGTAAGAGAACCCTTGCTTCTTAACTTCTTAAATGCATTCTGTAATTTATCTGATAAACTTTCAAATGCCATACCTGTGCCTCCCAGCGTTAATCACTTGATTAAATTACTATGTTGATCAAGTGACACCAACTAATAACTCTCATAAATTGCTTTCGAAATCTCTTCAATCTCATTGAGCTTCTCCTGCAATTCTTCTCTATCTGTCATACCCTTCAAATCTGTAGCCAAATCATGAATACGACTTACTCGTTCTTTCGTATCCAAAAACTTTTCTACTAATCGAAGCTTTTCCTCATACTCTTCTAATATCTTATCGCATCTCTTTACAAGATCATACACACCTTGACGACTAATGCCCTCATCACGTGCAACCTCTGAATAAGATAAATCATCCAGTATAATATCGGAATAGATGTTCTTTTGATGCTCTGTTAATAGCTCACCGTAAAAATCAAATAATAACGCTTGTCGAACTATCTTTTCCATATCTCTCACCTCTGTAAAGTATTTTTTCTTTACATCAACCTTGACTAGTATATACAATAAAAAACACTCTGTCAAGCTTTTTTTCTTGACAAAGTGTTTTTATTTTTATTGTAGCATTTGCTGCTTCATCGTTTCTATATCATTGTGAATCTGTTTTGTCAGTTCAGCTATACTATTAAATCGTTCTTCCGGACGAATATAATATAACAACTCTGTTTTTAACTTTCTACCATACAAATCCCCATCAAAATCAAGAAGATATGTTTCTAATCCAATCTTATGCTCACCTTCAATGGTTGGCTTTCGGCCTAAATTACTAATTCCAACATAGTACTCACCATCTATCAAAACTCTACTTGCATAAACACCAAAAGACGGAGTCAATTTTTTCTCTGGTATTCTTTGATTCATAGTAGGAAAACCGATTGTACGTCCAAGGTGATTGCCATGAATAACTTCTCCATATACAAAATACGGACTCCCCAACAATTCATTTGCAATATGAAAATGCGTTTCCAACATATCACGAATCAGAGTAGAACTTACCACCTTGCCATGTTGCGTTTTTTTAGGAAGCGCATGAACCTCAAATCCATACTCTTCTCCTAAAAGCTTTAGTAACCCTACATTTCCACTTCTACCCTTTCCAAAATGAAAGTCTTCACCTACATAGATAGAACGTGCGCCCAACTGTTTTGCTAAGCATTCAGAAACAAATTCCTCTGGCGAACAAGATGCAAACTCTCTTGTAAATGGATACTCTAATAATATATCCACACCCAATTCGGCAAAATAAAGTGCCTTTTCCTCTGATGTATAGATACTCTTCTTTGAGCCTCCGGAAAGCACTGAGATAGGACTGTCACCAAATGTAAATACTAACGCTTGTCTTCCTATATGACGCTCCTTCATTAAGCCATCAACCAACAATTGATGCCCTATGTGAATCCCATCAAACTTACCAAGAGCAATTGCTGTACCTGTTGTATGAAATTGTCGCGCATCATCATTTTGTAAATATATCATATTCTGTCCTTATTTGTAACTATTCAGTATCTTCAGAGTTACCCCTATTCTATAAAACCAGCTATTCCAATCATTAGAAGAATCTTCTTAATTCTCTATAAAAACATCTTATCAGCTTTCCACGCCCTCATATCACTTCGATATTGATAGGTAGCAGTAAAATTATCTTCCATATCATAAACAAGACAAAGTTTATCATCTTCTTTGACCGGACAACCATCCGCAAAATCTCTTTCTTTCAAAATATTACCATTCATAAGTTTCTTATGACCTTCCTCTGTCACCCTGCATTTATCACACAATGGAAACATTTCATCAATCGGTAATATGTATTCTGAAATGCGATTTGTATGCACCAATTCTTCTATTTGATTTAATCGTAATGCATCTTCCACAGTAAACACCTTACCTGTTTCTGTTGCATTCACACTTCCGCGAATCAGTTTATCCATGATTCCGCCACAGCCAAGCTTATCTCCAATATCACGACATAGGCTTCGGATATAAGTTCCTTTTCCGCAAAGAATCTTCATTCTTACATAAGGAAGTTCTATGGAAAGAATTTCAATCGAATGAATTGTAACCGATCTTGGTTGTCTTTCAATTTCAATCCCTTCTCTTGCTAATTCATAAAGCTTCTTGCCATTCACCTTAATAGCGGAATACATCGGTGGAATCTGGTCATACTCTCCTACAAAAGAAAAAATCGCTTCTTTTATCTCTTGTTCTGACGCAGTCACTTCTGATTGGGTTAGTATCTTACCCGAACTATCTTCTGTGTCAGTTGTTTTCCCAAGCAATAATGTAGCTTCGTAGCTTTTATCTTTGTCCGTCAACACATCACAAAGTTTAGTCGCCTTTCCCAAGCAAACCACTAACACACCTTCTGCATCCGGGTCTAATGTCCCTGTGTGTCCGATTTTCTTTTGCTTTAAGATACCTCGGAGCTTTGCAACTACATCAAACGAAGTAAATCCCGGTTCTTTATATACATTGATTACACCATTATACATACTTATCTTCACCTAGTTCAGCATCTAACTGTTCTTTAATCATTTCAGTGACTTTGAGCATAATTGTATCCTTGTCACCTTCCACTTCACATCCGGCAGCTTTAACATGACCACCACCACCAAGCGCGCAAGCAATTAAATTCACATTTACAACATCATTGGAGCGAAGAGAACATTTAAAAGTACCTTTATAGGGATATTCATACATCCAGAGTGCACATTCCACACCTTCCGTAATACGAAGAGCATCCACAATACCATCTGTATCAAGGTTAGTCGCTTCATTCTCATCAAATACATCTTTTGTAAGACAAGATACAATTACCTTTCCATCAAACATCAAAAATGCTGAATCCAATGCTTTCGCAAGCATTTTGTTCTGTTTGTAAGTCTTTTTATAAAAAGTCCCATCAATTACTAACGAACTTCTAGCCCCTTTTTCAATCAGCTTACCAGCGATTTCCATAGTCTGTCTTGTTGTATTTGTATACTTAAACACACCTGTGTCATGAACAATTCCAAGATACAGACACTCTGCACATTCCATGCTAATTTTGTCTTCTTCTAACAAAGTAAAAATCGCTTCCGCTGTTGCACTACACTCCGTTTTCAAAAAACAGACATCGCCAAAACCTACATTGCTTATGTGATGATCCACACACATGGTTCGTTTTGCATCATGAAAATAACTTTCAAACTCACCATGTCTGTCTAGATCTCCACTATCTAAGGAAATGCACAAATCGTACACTTTATCCTGTTTTTCGTGTAGAACCTGATCCGCTCCACTCAAAAACATGAATTCTTCTTTGAATTCATCCAAATAAATATCTACTTTTTTATCAGAATAATTGTTTAATACATAATTATACACACCAAGACAGGAACCAACACAGTCTCCATCCGGACGCATATGCCCTAAAATCACAATAGAGTCAGCATTTTCAATTTCCCTTATAAAATCGTTCATATTACTCCCTATTCCTCATCTGTATCCATATCCTCAACCATATCTGTGCTTTCATCTTGTGAAGCACTACCCTGGCTACGGATTACGTCATCAATCTTCTTTGACATATTAATTGCATACTCAATCGACTGATCCATACAAAAAGTAATCTCTGGTGTATTTCTAAGGTTAATGCTTCTGGCAAGCTCTCTACGAATATAACCAGCTGCACTTTTCAAACCTGCAAGCGTATCTGCCTGAGCTTCTTCATTGCCCAATACAGAAATGTACGCTTTACACTCCTTCAAATCTGGAGTCACAAATACATCTGTCACTGATGTCATAGGATGAATTCTAGGATCCTTAATCTCGCGACTAATAATCCTAGAAAGCTCCTTTTGAACCTCTCCATTGATACGCGTATTTTTAATACTAGTACGTCTCATTTCTATTCCTTTCTATCTTGGTACCTCTACCATCTCGTAAGCTTCAATCATATCGTCTTCTCTCAAATCATTGAAGTTTTCAAGAACAATACCACACTCAAAACCATTCTTAACTTCTTTAACGTCATCCTTGAAACGCTTTAATGAAGCAAGAGGTCCTTCGTAAATCAATTCCTCTGCACGAGTAATTCGTACACTTGATTTTTTACGAATAATACCATCTAATACGAAACAACCTGCAATTGTACCAACGCCTGATGCCTTAAATGTCTGACGAACAATCAAATGTCCTGTCACCTGTTCTTCAAATACAGGATCCAACATACCCTTCATAGCTGCTTCTATATCTTCAATTGCGTTATAAATAACCTTATAAAGTCTTAAATCAACCTTTTCTCTCTCTGCCACATCCTTAGCTTGTGCATCCGGACGGATATTAAATCCGATAATAATCGCATTTGATGCAGATGCAAGAATAACGTCAGACTCATTAATTGCACCAACGCCGGCATGAATGACCTTGATAACAACCTCTTCATTAGATAACTTAAGTAAACTCTGTTTAACTGCTTCTACAGAACCCTGAACGTCAGCCTTAACAACTAAGTTCAACTCTTTCACGTTACCAGCCTGAATCTGAGAGAACAAATCATCCAATGACATTCTAGCCTTTGTCTCAGCTAATAACTTCTCTTTATCCTGAGCAATATAAGTTTCAGCCATAGAACGAGCTTCCTTCTCGTTCTTAGTTGCAACGAATATTTCGCCTGCTGCAGGAACGCCATTCAAACCAAGAATTTCAACCGGCTGAGAAGGACCAGCTTCTTTTACATTCTGTCCTTTGTCATTCAACATCGCACGTACTCTACCGTAAGCACTACCAACTGCGATAGTATCACCAACCTTCATAGTACCTTTCTGAACTAACATAGTTGCAACCGGACCACGACCCTTATCAAGCTCACCTTCAATAACAATACCACGAGCTTTACGGTTAGGATTTGCTTTCAATTCTAACACTTCTGCTGTTAACAAAATCATCTCAAGAAGATTATCGATACCTTCCTTAGTATGTGCAGAAACCGGACAAAATACTGTAGATCCGCCCCAATCTTCTGCAATTAATTCATACTCAACCAATTCCTGTTTAACACGCTCAACATTAGCACTCTCTTTATCAATTTTATTAACTGCAACAATAATTTCGATACCAGCAGCTTTTGCATGGTTAATAGCCTCAACTGTCTGTGGCATTACACCATCATCTGCTGCAACAACCAAAATTGCGATATCTGTAGATTGTGCACCACGCATACGCATCGCTGTAAATGCTTCATGTCCAGGAGTATCCAAAAATGTAATTTGCTGACCATTTGCCTCAACCGTATAAGCACCAATATGCTGTGTAATACCACCAGCCTCACCGGTTGTTACATGAGTTGCACGAATTGCATCCAAAAGAGAAGTTTTACCATGGTCAACGTGACCCATTACACAAACTACTGGAGGACGTTCACTCATCAACGATTCGTCTTCTTCCTCTTCTCTTAACATTTCTTCAATAACGTCAACTTTAACTTCCTCTTCCGCAATACAGTTATACTCCAATGCTATTTCTGCAGCTTTCTCAAAATCAAGATCTGTATTAACAGTAACCATTTCACCTGCCATGAACAACTTCTTAATTAATTGTGATACAGGTGTTTTTATCTTATCTGCTAATTCCTGAACTGTTAATACCTCTGGTAATTCAATTGTACGAATTACTGGTTCTGCAGGTTCCTCCTGTTTTGGCTTCTGAACCGGTTTATTAACTGGTTTTGTGCCCTTTACAGTAAAGTGCTCATTTTTCTTACGATTTCTCTTTCTGCTATCGCCATCCTCATATAAGGAACTCTTATCTCTTTCCTTTTTCTCTTTGTGACGATCCATTCTGTCACGATCCATCGATGCACGATCCATAGGTGCCGGAATAGAAAGCTTTTCTTCTCTTCTATCATCTCTTCTTCCATCACGACGACCATTCTGTCCGCCACGATTATCAGCAAAATCCTTACGATCTCTATCACCCTGTGGACGATTACCACCAAAGTCTCTTCTATCACCCTGTGGACGATTGCCACCAAAATCTCTTCTATCTCCTTGAGGGCGACCATTTCTATCTCCCTGTGGACGATTGCCGCCAAAATCTCTTCTATCTCCCTGTGGACGGTTGCCACCAAAATCTCTTCTATCCCCCTGCGGACGACCATTTCTATCTCCCTGTGGGCGATTGCCACCAAAATCTCTTCTATCTCCCTGTGGACGACCATTTCTGTCTCCCTGTGGGCGATTGCCACCAAAATCTCTTCTATCTCCTTGAGGGCGACCATTTCTATCTCCCTGCGGACGACCTTCCGGTCTTTCTCTTCTCTCATTCATTGGAGCTTCCGGTTTCGCCTGTGTAGCGGATACTTCCGGTTTCTTATTCGTAGTATCCTCGTTCTTTGCAGGAGCCTCTTTTTTCTCCGTTGCAACCGGGTTTACCTTTTTTGTAAAACGGCTACGAACCTTATCTGCTTCCTCTTCTGAAACAGAACTCATGTGATTCTTAACATCAACGCCGTCTTTCTTTAAAATCTCTATCACTTCTTTACTGTCTTTATCAAGACTCTTTGCTAATTCATAAACTCTAACTTTTGCCAATGGTTACACCTCCGAATTATCACAACAATCAATTTGCTTTATGACTGCATTTGCAAGACCTTCATCTGTCACTGCTAATGATGCACGAAATTCTTTTCCACATGCATTTCCAAGCGAATTCTTGTCTGCAAATACTTTTATAGTTACTTGGTAATAGTCACACATATTTCTAAACTTCTTTTTTGTATTATTCGATGCATCTCCTGCAACAACAACAAGATAAGCACTACCTTCTTTCACAGCTTTCTCGGTAGAAAACTCTCCGGTTACCGTCTTTCCTGCCTTTGTAGCAATTCCCAACATCGATAATGCTTTATTATTCAATGTCCATCATCTCCTTACCTAACTTTTCATAAATATCCTGTCCGATGGACATTTTAAAGGATCGCTCAAGACCTTTTGATTTTACAGCTTTATCAAAACACTCTCTATTCAAATGTATATATGCTCCTCTTCCGTTTAACTTTCCGGTCAAGTCTAACAAAATCTCATCTTCTTTTGTTTTAACAATTCGAAGCATCTCTTTTTTCGCGATCATTTCACCACAGCCGATACATTTCCGAAGCGGTGTCTTCTTTGCCATTTATATCACATCCTATCTATTACAATCCTTCTAAAGTCGAACATAACTATTAAACATCTTCATAGTTACAGTACAACAATCTTTATTGACTCAATTACTCCTCGTAATTATCTTCTGAATATTCCTCATCATATTCGTCATACTCGTCATAATCATCATAACCATAAGCTTCTCTTGCTTGTGACTCACTCTTAATATCAATCTTAAACCCTGTAAGTCTTGCAGCAAGACGTGCATTCTGACCTTCTTTACCAATCGCAAGCGACAACTGATAATCCGGTACAATAACCTGTGCACTCTTCTCTTCTTCATCCACTTTCACATCTACAACCTTAGATGGACTTAATGCATTTTCGATAAAGATTGCTGGGTCTTCGTTCCATGTAATAATATCAATCTTCTCGCCCTTCAAATCATCCACAATTGTATTAACACGATTACCATTCATACCAACACATGCACCAACTGGATCTACATTAGGATCATTGGACCATACAGCAATCTTAGAACGGGAACCTGCTTCACGTGAAATTGATTTGATTTCTACTGTTCCGTCTGCAACCTCTGTAACTTCTTTCTCAAACAAACGTTTAACAAGTTCCGGATGTGTACGTGAAACAATCACTTTAGGTCCTTTATTAGTTTCCTTTACTTCGACAATATATAGCTTAATACGATCTGTTGGTCTATAATGTTCTGTTTTTACCTGCTCGTTCTCCATTAATAAAGCATCCATCTTATCATCTAAGCTAACAGAAATATTCTTTCCTACATAACGTTGAACAACACCCGTTACAACATCCTTTTCTTTGCAGTAAAAATGCTCATACAAAGCTCTCTTTTCTTCTTCTTTAATTGTCTGAACAATAACACTTCTTGCCTGTTGAGCTGCGATACGACCAAAATTCTTTGGTGTAATCTCAATATTAACAATATCTCCTACTGCATGCTTTTTACTAATCATCAAAGCTTTCTCTAATGCGATTTCTGTCGCATCATCTTCTACTTCCTCAACTACTGTTTTAGCCGCATATACTTCAATAGCTCCTGTTTCACGGTCCATATTCACTGTAACATTATCACTTTTACCGAAATCCTTCTTACATGCATCTAATAAAGATTTCTCAATCGCTTCAATAATTACATCCTTTGCAATTCCTTTTTCTTTCTCGATTTGCTCTAAAGCAATCATCAATTCAGTCATTTTTCCAACTCCTCCTTGTTTGTATATTCATTATTAAAATTCAAATGCTAAACGAACTAGTGCTAAATTACTTCTATCAATAACAGTTTCCTCATCATCTTCCGATAAAACTGTAATTGTCTTTTCATCATATTCTTTTAATTCTGCTTCAAACTCTTTTACTTTGCTATTCTCTAATGGTTTGAACAGCTTAATTTCAATCATTTTACCAAGATTTCTTGCAAAGTCCTTATCCTTTTTCAAAGGTCTAAGCAATCCCGGCGAACTTACCTCTAAAATATATGGATCCTTAAATTCTTTATCGTAAGCATCCAACAAAGGATTCAATGCCCGGCTCACATCTGCGCAATCATTAATGGTAATTCCGCCTTCTTTATCTGCATATACACGCAAATAATAATTGGCTCCTTCTTTTACATACTCTACATCTACCAGTTCAAATCCCCGTTCCTCTATGATTGGCAACACTAGACTTTCACAAGTAGTTTCGATTTCTTTTTTAGTCATAACTGACCACCTTTCCATATTTAATTGTATTATAGTACATAAAGAGAGTGGACAAACTGCCCACTCTCTTACTTAAACAATATGTTACTATGCAAGGATAACACTACTTTACATAAAATGCAAGTATAAAATTACACAAAAACTAAAATTTACCAGGATTTTATGCATCACCTTGTTGACACAATCCATTAAGTGCATCTATAAAATGCATTATACGTAAAAATCCGAGGGAATTTATCCCTCGGACTATAAATTACTAGCTATTCTATTAAGATTAAGCCTCGATGATTTCTTTCTTGTTGTAGCTTCCACACTTTTTACATACTCTGTGAGGAACCATCAACTCTCCACACTTAGAACACTTTACTAAAGTTGGAGCGGTCATCTTCCAGTTAGCTCTTCTCTTATCTCTTCTTCCTTTTGAAGATTTGTTCTTTGGACAGATAGACATTATTCACACCTCCTTAAATTGATTGAAGATATCACTAAAAACTGCCATTCTTGGATCCGGAACCGTCTGGTCACAATTACATGTGCTCTCATTCAGATTGGTTCCACACACCTTACAAATCCCTTTGCATTCATCCTTACAGATAACATTCATTGGAAGTACGGTATATAACTCATCCAAAACGAGCATGTCTACATCCAGATTACAGTCTTCAATATAACTTATCTCATCAGCCTCTGAAGCATCATCTATGTACGCTTCCTTATTAGCTACATTAATATTGCGGAATACTGATAATTGATATTCACAATTAACTTCTTCCAAGCATCTGCTACAAGTTCTTATAACATCAACCTCTGTTTCAAACGAAACCGACACTACATCTTTCTCAATATGTTTCAAAGTAACGTCGAAAGGTTGTTTGCAAGTTACTACAATATTCTCACCTTGAAAATTAGCTTGTAACTTTTCCACGTCAACCCGGTTGATTGATTCTCGACCTACAACAGATAATACATCATATAAGTTTAACATAATAAATTATCTCCTAAACTCACACGTCAGCTATTATACATATTAATAAAAACTTTGTCAACATAATTTTATTAATTATCTTCAAAAAACACAATAACTGACGTTTGATACTATTCTATAACACAAGAGCTACGGTTTCTCTTGCAATAGCAAGTTCCTCATTAGTCGGAATTGCATACACCGGAACACGAGAATCTTCTGTTGTAATAACAGCTTCTTTTCCACGAGCTTTATTTGCCTCCTCGTCCAACGTAATTCCAAGATAACCTAAATACTGGCAAATTTTAGCACGAATCTTTCCATCATTTTCACCAATACCTGCTGTGAAAGCAATTGCATCTACACCATTCATCGCTGCCACATAGCCACCAATATATTGCGCTGCACGATAAGCAAACATATCTAGCGCCAAAATCGCTCTTTCGTTACCTGCCTCACTTGCATCATCTAAATCCCTAAAATCACTTGACACTCCGGAAAGACCATCTACGCCTGACTCTTTATTCAAGACATTCATTACTTGATCAATTGTGTATCCTTTCTTATCCGCAATATACTGAACAACCGCAGGATCAATACTGCCGGTGCGAGTACCCATAATCAATCCATCTAAAGGCGTAAATCCCATACTGGTATCCACCGATTTACCATCTTGTACTGCGGTAATGGAAGCACCATTTCCCAAATGACAAATAATCACTTTGGAAGATTGTCCTGTTTTGCCTAAAATCTCAATTAAACGTTTGGAAACAAAACTGTGCGATGTTCCGTGAAATCCATATTTGCGAATCTTGTAATTCTCATAGTATTCATAAGCCAAACCATACATATATGCCTTTTGAGGCATTGTCTGGTGAAAAGCCGTATCAAACACACCTACCATAGGGACATTTGGCATTAATTCTTTACACGCAACAACACCTATCAAATTAGCCGGATTATGAAGTGGTGCCAAATCATTACATTCTTCAATCGCTCTCAGAACTTCATCTGTAATAATAACGGAACTTGCAAATTTCTCTCCTCCATGCACAATACGATGTCCTACTGCATCTATTTCGCTCAAATCAGAAATCACACCAGCAACTTCATCCGTTAAAGCTTCTAAAACATATGAAACTGCCGTTTTATGCTCCGGCATAGCAACTTCTTTCACCAGCTCTTCTTTGCCGGTCGGTTTATGTTTTAACTTTCCGTCAATACCGATTCTTTCACAAATACCTTTTGCAATTACTTCTTCTGTATCCGTATTAATCAACTGATACTTTAAAGAAGAACTACCACAATTCACAACAAATACATTCATAACAATCCCTCCATGATATTATTATCAATCTATAAGATATCGTATACATTTGATAAATGTACTATCCGTCGAATGTTATATAGATTCAATACTTCCATCATCCACATTAATTTGATGTCTTCCATGTTTCTTTGCATAATACATACACCAATCAGCACGTTTTAGTAATTCATCCTGTCTTTTACAAATTTCCGGATAAGAAGTCAGTCCAATACTTACACTAATTGGTATTTCAAATTCATTATACTTTACAACCTGACTACAAAGCTCATCAAACAACTCTTCAATAATAGTATATGCCGCCTCAAGTTTCATATTAGGTAAAGCCACTACAAACTCTTCTCCTCCATAACGACATACAAAACCATTATATTTCTCAATACAATTCTCTGTAACAAAAGCAATACGCTTAAGCACTTCATCACCAGCCAAATGTCCATGTGTATCATTGACACTCTTGAACTTATCAATATCAAATAAGGCAACACTCATATGAGTATCCTCTTCAATTACCCTTTGCATTTCCGTTGCAAAGAGTTCATTAAAATAAATACGATTATTGATGCCGGTCAAACCATCTTTGCGAGCCATTTGTTGCATTTCAGCATAGATTCTAGCATTGTGTATCGCAATATCATATTGTGTAATAATTGCGTCATAAAATGACATATTTTCTTTAAACAGACCCTTCCGATTATCTCCTATAATAAACAAACCGTAAGTCTCTTCATCTGTTCTAAGCACTTTAATATACACGGAATTAATATTGACATTTTGTAAAAAAGGCACTTGATTGGTATCCTCATCATACAACGTCAACTCCATAATATCATCATTTACCATCAATTCGTAAATCTCCGGAAGCGAACTTTTGATTTTTTGATAAAGTTGCCCTATTGTCGTCTTAATCACATAGCTTGCATGATTGTTAAGATAAGCTCCTTCTTTAATATACACACCACAAAAACTAAGTTGTTTTACCACCATAATCGCATCTGTAATCTGATTTGAAATCTTAGACAAATCAAACGACATTGAAATGTAACGCAAAATCTCTGCTTGTGCCATCATTTCTTTATTCGCAGTCTGTATTAAACTATTGGCTTTCTGCAAGTCGACTTTTTGTAGAGTTAATTGTTCATTTGTTTTTTTGACTTTCTCCTGCATACGCAGAATTTTTTCATTCTTTTCAATAACATCCTCTACTTTTCTATTCTGACTAAAAAATTGCTTCTCTATTTTCTCAAAACATTCCACAAAGAAATATGCTTCAAAAAATATTATTACCAGAATAATCAACACATCAAATAATAACAATAACCAATTATACTCTGGTGTAAATAATATTTTGACCATTATAAGCAAAACAATAGGTCCTCCTACCATAGCTGAGTAGGAAATTAATTTGCTCTTATCGACTATCCCCATCGTCAAAAAAAAGTCAAGCATAAACAATAATGGCAAAGCAATTACACAGACTTCCGAGCCGTCTTGTATTTGTATAAAACCAATCAATATCGATGATAACAAACACTGAACATAACGAAATACTTGAATACAACGAACGTTATCAAAGTAATTCTTCGAATATAAAACCTCTTCTACAGTCATGAAAACTATAATTATAGCAATCACAATCGTAGTATTTACAAGTGATACTTCTCTTTGCAACATCTGCAACAACACTCTTTGTAATAAAAAGAGAATGTATACTAGTCGATGTAATAATACTCCTTTTTTTTGAATCTCAAATACTGGTCTTGTATCCATTCTTATTCCTTCCAATACAATTCTACAACTGCTCCATTATGTAACGGACTAAAATGTTGCGCTTCCACTCCGTCTATTGTCTGTACTAATCTGGTACCTTTAACATTTTTCAAATCAAACTCATATTTGTCAAAAACATCAACAAATACATAACCAGGCTTTCCTGTTAATAAAATTCCTTTTCCATTAACTGTGACATGAATATCAACATTAGGATTGTTCTTCTCCGTATTCGCAATCCACTTATTAACCAAATCATTCTTTGTCACTTCTATGTATTCGTCTTTCCCCTCTGACTCAGTAAAAACACTAGTCGGTACCGCTGATATCTGCGTTGGTGTTTCGTTTAATTGCTTGATTTGTGATTGTAATCGTCCTGCTAAATCGTTGTTATTTTCTAAACTGTTCGTAACCTGAGACTGTTTTTTCACACTAACAGATTGCAATGAAGACGATTTTTGATCTTCATCCTCTACATCTTCCACTATATCTTCTTGTACAAAACGTTCGTTTTTATATACCTCTTCTTTATCAATCCAAGCAACATTAAAGTTTTCATAAACATGTGTATCAGCATTTGCTCTCGCTCCATTCACAAAAACCTCATGCGGTGTTTCAATATCCATAAATTGCATCAACTGACTCAAGGTATAATAATTCAAAATCTCAATCTTATCTCCATCGTTCAACTGATAAAATTCCGATTCAATCTTTCCATTGACACTTGCAAGCTTCGGACAATTCACATTCATATCATTGACTACAAACGATAATGTTTCATTAAAATCTGCAACTTCATTCAAGATTGCTTTTGCATCCTCACCGGAAGTCGATTCCACAATCTTTATCTGATCACCGGCCTGAACCAAATGATTCATTCCAACCTCTTTATCATTCAATTGAATAACTGCTGCTTCTCCAGATTTACCACGAACAAACTTTTTCTTGCCATTCAATACATAATTCAAATCTGCTCCACGTTTTGGAAAAATCGAATCATTTGATAATCCATACGCCAATGCTGCATCAAAAACCGTAAGCTTATCTGTATCATATAGCTTAATTCGTTCATTATTAACCTGCAAATATATAAAACGATTCTTCTGATCATAGAAATTCAAACAAATACCAATTGGCGTAACAAGCAATGGATCCTTTTTAATACCTTCAACGTGTATATTCACAAACCCAAGGACTTCTTCCCCACGCAGAGCAACTCGTTCTTCCGGAATCCCCAAATGCTCAGCTAACTTATTAGTAAATCCGGGGATTTTACCACCACCACCAACAACAAACACTGCTGATACTGCCTTTCCATTATTCATATCAATAATACGTTCTGCAATTTTCCCTGTAATATCATCAATTGTATCCTTTACTTGTTCATAAACATCCTGTGGGGTGATACTATGACTAATTCCCATGATATCTTTATAAGCAATACTCTTACGCTTAGGCTTAACCGTTTTGATTTTCTCAGCTGTATCAAAATCAACCAGACAACTGCGAATGATACTTTCCGTAATTTCATCTCCTGCTTTTGGCAACATTCCATATCCAATAATCGTTCCATCTTTTGTGATACAAATATCAGAAGTTCCTGCACCTACATCCACAAGCGCAATGTTCAACAAACGATAATTCTCCGGAATTGCAACTTGAATTGCCGCAATTGGTTCCAGTGTCATATTCGCAATTTCAAGTCCCGCACTTGATACTGCTGCATACAATCCATCCACAACTTCTTCCGGCAAAAAAGTCGCCAGAACTTCTGCACCAATATTATGTGCTTTGTGACCTTCCAGATTCGTAATCTCATAATCATTCAAAAAATATTTGATAACTGTATAACCAACACAGAAAAATTTCACATCAGTATCATTATCCTTTAACATCGTCTCATGTGCTTTCTCAACACCAAGCATTTCCAAAGAATGTATATATTCCTGTGTCACAACTGTATTCTCAGAAAATTCATAATCTGCCTTCGCAGTTGCAGTCTTTAGCACACGACCGGCTGCCGCGATACACACTTCTTTAAGTTTACGTCCTTGCAACTGTTGCTCTAGATTTTGTTTTACAAAAACAATTTCTTCACCAACTTTATTAATATCATGAATCTGACCATCTAACATTGCCCTTGTATCATGATATTTCACACATTGTGCAACAATATGAAATTGATTATTTTCTCGATATCCTACTGTTCCAACAATACTTCTTGTACCGATATCAAGACCGAACACCAACGGTTCAGGGAATTTTGTAACTGCCGCCATAATATTATCTCCATGTAAAATTATATCATCAAAATTGATACATCCGTATCCTATGTATTATAACATGCTCTTATTATTTCTTCAATAATTCCTTAATTGTAACGAATGTTTTTTCAATAGAATCTCCGTTATCAATTGTTACATCACAGCATCTGCGATAATAATCTTCTGATGATTGATTTGCAATAACTTGTAACCATTTTTCCGCATCTTTGCCACGTCCTTCTATCAGACGTTGTATGCGCACCTCTTGAGAAGCGTAAATATACCAAATCTCATCACATATTGCTTTATAACCATCTTCAATTAACAAGGCCGCTTCAATCACATAGTATTCCACACAACCTTGTTTATTTTTCAATTCAATATCTTCAAGAATATATTTTTTAACTGCCGGATGAACAATTTTATTCAATTCGCAGAGCATATCTTTATTGTTGAATACAATGGAACCCAGTTTACCACGGTCAATAGTATTATCATCACATAGTATGTCTTTACCGAATGTTTCTACTGTGGATTGATATGCTTCTTCGCCCGGACTCATAAGTTGATGAGCAAGTTTATCCGTTTCCACAATAAATGCACCATACTCTTTTTCCAAAATATTCAATACTGTACTTTTTCCTGTACCAATTCCTCCAGTTATACCTATTATTTTCATAACACTCTCCTAACAAGAAATACGACAGCAAAAACGGCTACTCATTATTAGCATCTATTTTGCATCGTACCATGTATCTCCCACACTTACAGAAACAAGTAACGGAACCGATAATTGTGCTGCTTCCATCATTTCTTCCTCAATAATTCGTTTTACCTGTTCTACTTCTTCCTTATGTGTCTCAATCAATAATTCATCATGAATCTGTAAAATCAATGTCGAACGTAATTGTTCTTCTTGCAACCGTTCATGCACGCGAATCATCGCCATTTTGATAATATCTGCTGCTGTCCCTTGAATTGGTGAATTCATTGCAATACGTTCTCCAAAACTTCTCTGCATAAAATTAGACGAAGATAGCTCCGGTATTTGTCTTATTCTTCCATACATCGTCTTAACCATACCGGTTTTCTTTGCATTTTCTACTGTATCATCCAAAAACTGCTTAATACCCGGATATGTCTTGAAATAGCTTTCAATATATTCCGTAGCTTCTTTTCTGGATATATCTAAATCTTCTGACAAGCCAAAAGCACTGATACCATATACAATTCCAAAATTAACTGCTTTAGCGTTGCGACGCATCAAATCATCCACTTCGTCCATAGGTACCCCAAACACCTGTGATGCTGTCAGAGCATGAATATCTTGATTGTCACGATACGCTTGAATTAGTTTTTCATCTCCTGAAAAATGGGCTAAAACCCTTAATTCAATCTGTGAATAATCCGCATCAACAAACACATAATCCTCTTTCGGAATAAATACTTTACGTATTCCTCTCCCCAATTCCGTACGCATTGGAATATTTTGCAAATTAGGTTCTGTAGAACTGATCCTTCCAGTTGCCGTTATCGTCTGATTGAAGGTTCCATGGATTCTTCCGTCTTCTCTAATATACGAAGCAAGTCCATCTGCATATGTTGATTTCAGTTTTGCAACCTGTCGATAATCCAATACATCTGCAACAATTGCATAATCATTTTTCAATTTATTAAGAACATCCACGTTAGTAGAATATCCTGTTTTCGTCTTTTTTGCTCCCGGCAATTGTAACTTTTCAAACAATATCTCTCCCAACTGTTTAGGAGAATTAATATTAAATTCTTCGCCTGCCACATCATATATTTTTCTTTCTAAATCCTGTATTCGTTCTGCAAGCATCACACTATATGCTTGTAAAGCACTTGCATCTACCCGAATACCTTCATGTTCCATATGTTCTAATACATACACCGTTGGAACTTCTATTTCATTATACAGCTTCAACATTTCCATTGATTTCAATTCTTCTTCAATCTTATCAAAGGAAACATACGGAATACATATCTCATATGAAAGGTATTGCATTATTTTAGGTTCTTGTAACACAAATGGTGATAATTCCATCTTACCAATCAATTCTTTTCTGGTAGGAACCGTTGCACCAAGATAATCTCTTGCAATATCATCATACTCATACGAATCTTTCAGTGGTCGTAATAAATATGCTGCAACCGAAGCATCATCTACACGATCTTCCGCACGCAACGGAAAAACCTTCAACAAATTTTTCAAATCATTCGTAACAATCTTAATTTCAGGATTAGTATTGTAAACCTCCATAAATCTGGATACAATCAAATCTTGTGTAATAAACATTGAACAAAGAATAAAATCAGCTTGTTTTCCATCTCTTGTAACACCTACGCCAAGAAAATCTCCCTTTTCTATCAATGCAAACACACCAATCTTTGTACATTTTGATAAAGTCGAAAAATAATCTTCCATTTCTATCAAATCAGAAATAATATGTGTAGAAAAATTCAATTCAATCTTCTCGTCCGAAATATCAAAATGCTTTAACAAACTTTTCAATTCAAGTTGCTTCACCATGTCATATGCATCTTTCGAGAAAAGTGATTGATATAGCATCTGCGAAAAATCAAACTCAACAGGAGCATCACACTTGATTGTCGCTAAAACTTTACTCATAATCGCCTGATCATAAAATTCAGATAAGTTTTCTTTTGCTTTATTCGGCTTAATATCCTCTATGTTGAGATATGCATTTTCAATTGTATGATAGACTGATATAATCTTTGCCGCTGTCTTCTCTCCAATCCCCGGAACACCTGGAATATTATCAGACGTATCACCCATTAACCCTTTCATATCAATGAATTCTTGTGGAGTAACACCATATAGTTCCTGCACATCTTTTGCATAATAATTTTCTACGGTTGTTTGTCCTGCTTTTGTTTTCGGTATTTTAATTAAAACCCTATCTGTCGCAAGTTGTAGCAAATCACGATCACCAGATAAAACAGAAACCTCCATACCCATTTCTTCACTTTTTTTCGCAAGTGTTCCAATCACATCATCAGCCTCAAATCCGGGACACTCCAAAACAGTAACATGCATCGCTTTTAACAATTCCTTCATAATAGGAACCTGGCTACGAAGTTCATCCGGCATCCCTTTTCTTGTACCCTTATATTCAGAAAACATCTCGTGACGAAAAGTTTTTTGATGTACATCAAAAGCAACCGCAAAATGTGTTGGTTTTTCCTCTTCTAATATTTTAGAAATAATGTTAACAAACCCTAAAACTGCATTTGTATGTTCACCTCTTGAATTCGTCAAATCAGGTAGTCCATAAAATGCACGATTTAATATACTATGTCCATCTACAAGCAAAATTTTATCCATATAATAATCCTCTTTCATAATTAACTGTTATATTTATCTATATAATTTACATCCCATTAATGTACAACATTATAATATCGAATCTTTTCATAAAAATTCATTTCATTTTCATCTTGTTTTACATTCAATATTAATTCCTGCTCGTCCGGCTCAAAAAGATACTCTGAGAAGGTTTCACTGTAATAATATTCCCCTTGCGCAAGCTTTAACTTTTGCTGTTCTTCCTGGTGTAAAAGGTTTAAGAAATTAACATATGCTATCATCGCAAACGTAAAAACAGCTATAAGAACCATCACAAAAGAGGATTGTATAACACCCTTTTTTTGACGACTTTGTTTCAACTCCAGATTAATTCGTCTATCTAAAGCTTCTGAAAAATCTTTTGTTAACGGCATATTACTATCAAGCTGTCTCATTCCTTCAATCATAGTATAATATATGTTCAATTCTTCTTTACAATCTTCACAACACTGAATATGCTTCAAAAACTCTATTCTACGATCCTTTTCAAGATTACTATCAATATAGGCAATAATCTTTGATTGTGTTTCTAAACAGGTCATTCTAAAACTCCTTCTCTAAAAACGTTTTAAATGCAGTTGGTAATGCATAACGATTTTTCAACTCAGCTTCCTTTACCCACAAAAGATTAGAAAGCTGATTACGACAAGATATATAGTATGCCGTCATTCTCCATTCGACATGACTGAATATATGTGTATAAGGTATTTCCTTTTCTAACAAGAATGGTCCATACCCCTCTTCACTAATATACTGTAATGCTTCTTCTTTATTCATTTTATAATCCACATGAGTAAATTCCCACATATTTGCCAACAATCCTTTGTCCGGTCGTTTACGAATACCATAATAATCTTTGTCATGTAAAATGAATACCGTTTTTTCTATAACTTTTCTGTTTTTCTTCTTCTTTCGAACCGGTAATTCATCATAGGTATGATTTCGAAAAGCACCACACATCATAGCCAATGGACATTCTTCACACTTTGGTGCACCATTGGGTATGCAAACCATAGCCCCTAGTTCCATTAACGCTTGTGTCAACATTGCACAATCACCATTCTGATACAACAATTCCAAATCTTGTCTTGCCAATTTCTTTGTTTTGACATCATCTATATTGCAATAATTTTCTGAAACTCTAGTCATAACCCTTAAGACATTTCCATCCACAGCTGGTGTTGGCATATCATAACATATAGAACAAATTGCTCCTGCTGTATACTCCCCAATCCCCGGCAAACTAATTACATCACTGTATTCCTTCGGAAAGTTACCGTGATATTTTTCCATAATAATCCGGGCCGTTTTTTGCAAATTTTTCGCACGATTATAATAACCTAAACCTTCCCATAGTTTTAGAAGTTCTTCTTCTGAAACCTCTGCCAACTCTTTAACACTTGGAATAGCATTCAAAAAACGACTATAATAACCTTTTACCGCTTCCACACGTGTTTGCTGCAACATAATTTCCGAAATCCAAATATTATACGGAATATTCATGGTTCTCCACGGTAATAATCTATGTTCTTTTTCATACCACCTCAAAAGAGGCTGTTTTATTTGTACCCAATCAAAATTCATATACTCACCTTAAATATACACATATGCCTATATGATATCATTTCTTGTATCCAAATACAAATTACTTTTGAGCATAATTTATATATTTTTAAGTATTATTTATATATTTTACTGGTAAAATATGTATCTGATGTGGTAGTATATACACTAAGTTTTCAAATTGGAGGATAACTATGGATTTAATTTACTTTCGACAGAACTTAAGAGATAAACTTCAAAAAAGCAAAATCAGTTTAAGCTATCTTTCTGCCCAAGCAGATATTTCCGAGGACACACTACGTTCCATTATATATGGTAAATCACAGGATATAAAACTATCCTCCATATTAAAAATTGCACGAGTTTTAGACTGTTCTCTTGACAGTCTAATCGGACGTTCTTTGTATTCTATACAAGAAGAAAATATGATTAAACAATTACGTAATTTATCATCGCACTCTCTCCGCACTGTGCAGGCATTAATTAACTTAGAAGAAAAAACAACTTTACAAAATAGTGAAACGGGAAAGGAATCTATTCGCGTTTTTATTCCTACCGGAAACATGAAAGATGGTTTTTTCTACGACAATTGTTTCTTTGATTCTTTAGATATCACAAATTATCCAAAAGAATTAAAAGACAAGATTACTTTAGGTATAAAAATAATCTCTTCTCACTTTGAACCCATTTATTTTAATAACGATATCTTATTACTTTCACTTGATACTGCGCCCGAAGTAAATGATATCGTACTTTCTGTAAACAAAGATGGACGACTTTTTTTACGAAAACTAACTCCTTTCGGATTAGAACCAATTAATCGCTTTGGAAAAAAAATCTTAGCAAACGAATTGAACGAATACACAACATTAGGTGTCGTAATCAAAGTCGCAAAAGAATTTAATATCGAACAATATCGGTAATAAAAAAAATCCCAAGTACGGAAACTTACTTGGGATTTTTTATATACGCTTTAGATACTGATTAAATCTACCATGCTGTTTTTTCGATATAACATAAATGTAGCAATCTCTAAAAACAGACATAGCAGTATCATGGTCAGATTCGTATATTGTGCCGGAATCAACATCACACCAAAGGTCAATATGATCATTACCAAAAACGGTACCACACCACCCACAAGCGCAGATGCGCTTTGCTTTACCACAAATACTTCATTATCCCAATCAAAGACAGGAAGTTTCATTAAATTGCTTTACAAGTTCTTTACATCTTGTTTGTAACGCAATATTTTCATCGTCATCCTTCCATAAATAGCCTTGTTTCATTTTCTCTTGTTCTGTCATTTCTCTCGTCTCCTTATATAGTTATTTCTATTTGATTGCCTTCCATATCGACAATGCAACTTTCATAATATCCATCTCCAGTAGTTCTTGGTCCGGATAAAACTTTATAACCAGCTTCCTTTAATTCCTTGGTAAGTTGATTTACATTTTCTTCACTACCAACCGAAAAAGCAACATGAATGTAACCGTATGAATTCATATTTTTTCTGTATTATTTAATCCCGGCTTATTCATAATTTCTAATCTGGCACCATTATCAAATGTAAGAAAATAGGATTGAAAATCTGTCGATTCATTATGATATCCAGCATTTGACTTTGCACCAAAATAATTCTCAAAAAACCATTTTACCTGTTCTAAATCTTTAACATACATTGCAACATGCTCTATCTTCATATTTACTCCTTTTACACTTATTTATCAGCAGTTACTTTGTTCAATGCCTCGTGCATCATAACCATAAGTATCAATATGATACACAAATATAATGGTAAAAGGGATACACTTATTGTATTAGCAATAACCCCGAAAAGAGGTGGCATACCAAGAGTTCCCATATATGCGAAAGCCATTTGTACACCAATCACAGCCTGTGATTTATCTTCCCCGAAATGTGTCGGAGTAGAATGAATAATACAAGGATAGATTGGAGCACATCCTAAGCCTATCATAATTAATCCGACCAATGAAATATAAGTTCCGGCGGGTATCAGCATAATGATGATTCCAAAAAGAATTAACCCCTGACCTAAACGAACCATTGCTAAATCAGAAAATTTCATTGTCATAAAACCGCTAATAGCACGACCAACAGTAATTCCAATATAAAACATAGATGCAAAGCTTGCTGCTGTTTCTACGGGAATTCCCTTATATATATTGAGATAGGAGCTTGCCCAAAGACCTGCTGTTTGCTCGACCGCACAATAGCAAAAAAAGCATATTAATACTTCCTTGGCACCCCTGATTCTAAGTACATCTTTTAATGCCATTGGCTTTCTTGCTTCGCCTGTTTCCATATTAACTTCTGATTTTCGATTCTTCCAAAGCGGTAGGCTCAAGAATAACGCTATTGATAGAACAATCTGTATCATAAAAATGATTCTATATCCACTATTCCATCCCATGCCATCCGTAAGCGCATATCCCATAATATATGGTCCTGTCGCAGCTCCGACACCCCACATACAATGAAGCCAGCTCATATGCCTGCTTTCATAATGAAGTGCAACATAATTGTTAAGAGCTGCATCAACACTTCCACCACCTAAGCCATAAGGAATAGCCCATAGGCAAAGCATCCAAAAACTATTAGATACGGAAAAGCCTAATAATGCAATTGCAGTCATGACCACACTAATTACTGTCACCTTTCCTGTACCCAGTTTTAAGGTTAATCTGTCACTTTGAAGGCTTGATACAATTGTGCCGGCAGCAATAATAGCAGAAAGAATTCCTGCATAAGAAAGCGGAACTCCAAACTCCACATACATATCCGGCCATGCCGCCCCCAGCATGGCATCCGGTAATCCCAAACTTATAAATGCCAAGTAAATAATCGCTAAAACAACTTGAAACATATTGATACCTCCATCAGTTTTATAGTATAATAATACCATTATATATTTGATAGTAAATATAAAAATTCAGTTTAATAATATGACAAAACCGTCATTCGGAGGATATATGGCAATAAGCGTATGTGATGTTCATATAAATAATAATCAAAAAGATACAACAATTTATGGAAGCGCAAATTTTCCGGTTGCCTGTTATGAAGATAATATGCAATTAATGAATGTTCCGTTGCACTGGCACGATGAGTATGAGTACATTTATGCGACGAAGGGAATTGTTACCGTATATGTTAATACAGAGCAAATGGAATTAAATGTTGGCGATTCTATTTTCATAAATTCCGAATGCCTTCATGGAGTAAAATCAGTTACCAGTGAAGATAGTACTTTACGTTCACTTGTAATATTACCTAAACTTATTAGCGGAAGTGCTGACAGCATCTTTTTTCAACGAATTGTAGTGCCACTGGAATTAGGCAATGCTCCTTCTTATATTTTGCTGAATAATGATAGCAAATGGCAAAAAGACATTGCAGACTCTATGCTTACTGCTTGGAATTCTATAACCACTGAATCCTATGATTTTGAAAATGAAGCTCGCTATCACATATCGAAAGCTATGCGAATCATGGTTGACCATATTTCAGAAACTAATTGCCGTAAGTCAAATGATATTCTTCTAAATCGAATAAAGCTTTCTATCGCATATATAGAAAATCATTTCCATGAGGATATATGCAATCAGGATTTGCTACAGTTGCTTGACTGTAGTGAAAGTGTTCTTCTCAGAAGTTTTAAGCAAGTAGTAGGTATCTCTCCAATGCAATTTTTAATGAACCATAGAATACAAAAAGCCGCCGAAATGCTTCTGACTACAAAATTAAAATCTTGCGACATAGCAGTCTCTTGCGGCTTTCATGATTTTAGTTATTTTACAAAAATATTTAAAAGAAATGTAGGTGTGACTCCTATTGAATACAGAAATTCAAATACACAGTAAAATTTTCACTTTCTATTGTACCACGCACACTCCTTGTATTCCACCTATATTTTTCTAAAGTTTTTTATAAAAGGCGGACTGCCATTTCATAGCAATCCGCCCATAAAATTACCACACTTCCAGACTATCCTCCGCATCAATCCACATCTGCATAGTTCCGTCAAGATAAAGTCTTGCATATTCAAGCGGATTATCTATGGCAAGAGCATTCAATGCACACTTTGAATTAGGAGTAGTTTTTAATCCTTCCTCTGCCTTTGCACAATCAATCCTCTTTTCTGTAATACCTAAAAAGCATTTCAATCAGTTCACACAGTCCATTCATATTATGTTATAATGTGTTATGTGATTTTGCTTCCCTTATTTTTTCCCTTACGAAGGTTCATAAAGCCTTGTGAAAAGATATAACACAAGGGAATTCCTAAGGGGGGAAGCACACCTACAGAAAAGTTAGTATTTATAAGGATTTGCCGAGAATTTAATAATAAATTATAATAGGTAAACAGTAAATTTCGTCATTTGAGAACTGAAATGTTCATGTGTTTCGCTAATTTAAATTTATTACACTAACAACAAGAAATCAGCATTTTCTTTATATTCCATAAACCCCGATACCAATCAAAGCAGATAAAATAATCAGCATTATAGGCGACAATTTATTTTTTACCATTTGCTTATATCCAGCCATAGAAGCAAACAAAAGTATAGTAATAAGTATTGCCTGCAAATCAACTTTGGCTGCACAAATTGTTCCAAAACAATTCATCAAAACCATATAAATACCAGTAGCCAACACAATACCAATAATACACGGTTTCAAACCTCGCAAAACAGCTTGAACATATTGGTTCTTCAATGCTGTTTTTAGCAACACTGTTATAAGCAGAATAATCATGAACGATGGTAATACAACTGCTAAAGTAGCAATGACGGCACCAAAGAAGCCAGCTTGGCTACTACCAATATAGGTAGCAAGATTGACCATAATTGGACCTGGGGTACTTTCGCTAACCGCAATCATATAGGTCAGCTTTTCATCGCTCAACCAACCATAAGACAAGACCACATCACGAATCAACGGAATCGCACCATATGCTCCACCAAATGCAAAGCAGCCGACTTTCAAAAATCCAAGAAACAAATCGAGATAAATCATTTCTTAGCACCACCCTTCTGTTCAGGTGCACCATTAAGAATAAAAAATGTCAAGCTTATAATTGCCGCAACCAACATCAGGCTGATAGATGAGAAGTTCCATGAAAAAATGTTAATACAGAACATTACAATACAAGAACAAATCATAATCGTTCTAGGAAGTTTCTTCTTATTCATTTTCTTAATCATGATGATTGCCGCATCCAAAATCAAGATACCAACAGCAATTTTGATACCCTTAAATGCATTGGCAATAAAGGTAATTTCCATAAAGTTATCCAAAAACATGGAAATCAAGAAAATAATAACAAAAGAGGGAACAACTATACCCAATGTTGCTACTAATGCACCGATAACACCAGCTTTCTTGTATCCTGCGAATGTTGCACAGTTGATAGCTATAGGACCAGGTGTTGATTCCGCAATAACGGTCACATTCATCATTTCATCATGTGTAATCCATTGTTTTCTTTCCACACAATGATTTTCAATCATGGAAATCATTGCATATCCACCACCAAAAGTGAACAAACCAATTTTAGCAAATGTCAGAAATAAATCTAACAAAATATTCATTTTATTTCCTCCACAAATTATGATTAATCAATCCATTAACGAATCCCTCATATTTTTTTTGCAATTCGAAAAGACATTTTCACCTTTATAATTATTACGTATTATTTGTTCAGCAATCTCTACTTTCATGTCATTATAGCCTCATTCCCCTAATACTTCTTTACCGAAAAAAACTCGTATCTTTTCATCTCTTATAGAAGCTGAACTTTTGTTATTCTTTCTTACTATCATCCTTGTGTTCTTTTTCCTTTTTCTTATTCGAAAAACCAAGACAAAGAAATGTAAATCCAAGACTTATCCATACATACGCCATTGAATTATGATAATCTCCAACAAAACAAATAATTGCTGTCAAGAAGTATAATACCGACGCTACATAGTAAAAAACCGAACTTATCTTTTCTTTTTTCATCTAACGTACCTCCAAAATCCAATTTTATCTAACTACTTTATAAATCGAAATTATCTCTTTATTGTATATTTCATAGGAGTAAATCTCAATCCATTTACTACTTATTCAGTATCTGTATCAGCAAAACCAAGTTTGTGATAAACCGAAATAGCATAAGGTGAAGCATTTACTGTTATGTTACTTGAAGTGCATTCAGACAACACATATTGAAATAATTTCCTTCCAATACCATTTTTTATATTCAGAATCAACAAAGAATAAAACGATATGAATCCGCCATTAATCCGAACATAAAACACAGCATTATTTTACCATAAATTAAATATATTGTCATTTTCTCAGTACTTCTAAATCAATATCTATGTTGTACTCATCATCAATAAATATGTAATTTACTTTATGTGCAATCGCAAGTTCTAAAACTTTCTTATTATCTTCTATTACTGATTCCAAAGAACAATATGTATCATCTAAACGATTTTCAATAATATTTGCATATCTTTTTATATCTACAAAATGATTTCTAACATAATCTTCACTCATTACAAGACAATAATATCTAATACTATCAAGATAGTCCTGCTCGAAATCATTTTTCCAATCAAAAGGAATATAACAACCTTCAAGTATTAAATTTTGTTTATTTTCTATCGCAGTCTTAATCATTTCACGAACAATAGGCCACAAATACACTGTTAAATCTGAATCATTACTTGTCGGAGTAAGTTCTGTATTGCCACTTCGTATTAATCCCATTTTCAAATGATCTATTGAAAGATATGGATATTTATATTCTTCAAGCAATTTCTGTGCCAATGCCGTTTTCCCTGTGTGTGATGCTCCAGCAATCAAAATAATCATAATGTATTCCCTCTGTATTCAAGTGGTAGTGTCAAAAGACACCCCTTTTTTTCTATATAATTCTTTTATTTCAAAGGGTTTTGCACAAAAAAAGTGACTACCCCCTAAATAACCAGTATAATTGAATCTACGACAAAACAAATATCCGTATAGAAAGGTAATC
>JAFQOE010000042.1 GCA_017395635.1 Lachnospiraceae bacterium
ATTATTTCAAAGACAAAAAAGATAACTAGCACAAAAGCAAAAATATAGCACATATCGATGCAAACGAACAAACAGCCACATAGCCCATAAATACAGGCTTTGTGGCTGTTTTGTCTTTTATTAACTGTCAAAGATGGGATATTATCCTCAAATAGCAAAGGAGTAATTTACCTATGACAGTTTGACTTTTCGTTTTGAGAATGTATAATTATACTCACATTAAGGAGGGCTATTTCATGCAAGCTTTTTTGATTACAGCATACAAAAATCATAATCAATTAATCGAACTAATTCAGTCACTCAACGAGCACGCATTGGTGTATGTGCATCTTGATAAGAAGTCAACAGAACTATCCATAGATAAACTCCGTTCTTACAACTTCAAGAATACAACCTTCATTCGTCAGTATGCTATTCCATGGGGCGGTTATACCCATCTGCTTGCCATTATCAAACTAATGAAATTGGCTTTATCCGACAATCGTGTTTCCTATATCCATACCATATCCGGTCAGGACATACTTATCAAACCATGGAGTGCATTCGAAGAACGTTTCGATAACAGCAATTCCATCTATATGACTTGCTTTAGCCATGATGAATTTAACTCTATTGTGCAACGCCGATACCAACAACATATTATCACCTCTCGTGGTACACATATTTCCGGATTAGTCGCGAAGCTCAACAAGCTTTATCTAAAGTTACAGAAACAATTTCATTGGACATGGAACACTATTAAACCATTCGAGCATATATATAAAGGTGTTATTTGGTGCTCCATGCCTAGAATTGCCGCCCAATATGCCTTGAATTTCATCCGAAAGAATCCTTCCTTTCTACGAAACCTAAGCCACGTTTCTATTCCGGAAGAATTCTTTTTCCAAACTATTTTCATGAACTCGAGTTTCAAGAATGACATAAAAAAATACAATCTGAGATACACGGATTGGAACAAAAGAAATGGTTCCAATCCTGCCATTTTGGACGAAACGGATTATCCCAAAATCATGCAAAGTGATTGTTTCTTTGCTCGTAAAATCGATCCAAGCATTTCGTCCGAATTACTTTCTTTACTTAAACAACAGCATCTATAAATCATAAAAGACTGAAGCTTATACATCATAACAATGCATAAGCTTCAGTCTTCTTTTCATTAATCTCTCGCATACAAATCTCTTGTATACACTTTATCCTCCACATCAGCCAACTCATCACTCTTACGATTTGCTACAATTACATCTGCTATCTTTTTGAATTCATCAAAATCAGCAATTACTCTGCTGTTAAAGAATGTTTCATCCTTAAGGGTTGGCTCAAAGATAACAACCTCAACACCTTTCGCCTTAATTCTCTTCATAACACCCTGAATAGACGACTGTCTGAAGTTATCAGAATTGGCCTTCATCGTAAGACGATAGATACCTACCACCGGATTTTTCTTTTCCGGATAACCGGCTGCATGAAGAATCTGCTCAGCAACAAAATCCTTTCTAGTACTATTTGCATCTACAATTGCTGCGATAATATTATTCGGAACATCCTTATAATTTGCCAACAACTGCTTGGTATCCTTTGGTAAACAATATCCGCCATAACCAAAAGAAGGATTATTATAGTGAGCACCAATACGAGGATCCAAACCAATACCTTCAATAATCTGCTTTGTATTAAGACCTCTTACTTCTGCGTAAGTATCTAACTCATTGAAGAAAGATACACGAAGTGCAAGATAAGTATTTGCAAACAACTTAACCGCTTCCGCTTCTGTCGGATTTGTGTATAAGATATCAATATTCTCTTTGATAGCACCCTCTGCCAACAAACCTGCAAATGTGTGAGCTGCCTTAGCCAATCTATCATCTTCTAAAGGTGCACCGACAATAATTCTAGATGGATATAAATTATCATATAAAGCTCTGCCTTCTCTCAAGAACTCCGGCGAAAAGATAATGTTATCACAATTATACTTCTCTCGAACAGACATTGTATATCCAACAGGAACAGTTGATTTAACAACCATAATTGCATTCGGATTCACCTTCATAACCAGCTCAATTACACTTTCTACTGAAGAAGTATCAAAGTAATTCTTCTGTGGATCATAATTGGTTGGTGTCGAGATAACAACAAACTCCGCATCCTTATATGCCATCTCTGCATCGGTTGTCGCTGTCAAATTCAATTCCTTATTAGCAAGATAATCTTCAATCTCAGCATCCACAAGTGGAGACTTTCTGTTGTTAATCATCTCCACCTTCTCAGGAATAACATCTACTGCATATACCTCATTGTGCTGCGAAAGCAAAATTGAATTCGATAAACCTACATAACCTGTACCTGCTACTGCAATCTTCATGTCGTATTCCTCCTTATTTGAGCTATTTACCATAGCTTCAATTACTTTTATCTCTTATTTGTCCCAAACCATAATCGTCTTGCCAATCAGTTTATGAATATCCTTTTCGAAGGCTCTGGATATATCTTTAATATCCCTAACCACAACCTGTTCACCAACGATATTCTCAAGATATTCTACTACTTCCGGCTTATCTTTGTATAATTCAACCAAATTAACAAAATCTTCTCTTCCACTTCGGCTACTACCAATCATACGAAGACCTTTTTCCAATATCATTCTTGTGTTAATCGGTGCATTATCTTCTGTTACACCTAAAATTCCTATTGTTCCTTCCGGATGAATGTAATCAATAATCTGATTAATCGCCCTAGGCGCTCCATTACCACCCACACATTCAAATGCGTGATCCATTCTAAAGTCATCCGGAATATCATTCACAAGATAGATTCCGTCCGCAAAAGTAAAGTCATTCAACTTCGACTTGTCCAATCCCATTACATACACACGAATATCCGGATACATACTCTTTAACAACAAAGAGGTAATATAACCTAAGTTGCCATCTCCCCAGACACCAATCACATTACGTCTTGCATGCGCTGTCTTCATAAAGCGAACAATTGCATGATAGCTGACACTGACAATCTCCGTAAATGCCGCCACTGTCAGATTGATACCTTCAGGCAATTTCACCAAACGATCCGGAACTGTCTGTATATATTCTTGCATAAAACCATCATTTCCACTCGCACGGAATTTCGAACTTCGAAGATAATTCTCTGCAATCACTTCATCATTTTCACATGGAAGATTCGGAATCATAACCACTGGGTCCCCTACCTTAAACTGGCCTGTTGGATCATATACCACCTTGCCAATCGCTTCATGTATTAAAGCCATCGGAAGTTTCTGATTCAAAATCTCCTCCGGACGATTTCCCTGATAATATCTTTGATCTGCATTACAGATAGACAAGTGCGTTGGTCTGACAATGACATGCTCATCATCAAAGGTAATATCTTTAAAAACCAATTCAAATTGTCTCGGTTTCTTCAACTGATATACTGCATTTAGCATTTTAACATCCTCCTAAAAGAGCCTCTGCAACTCTCAAGTCATATGGATAAGTAATCTTAATATTCGATTCCTCACCTTCAACAAGATGAACGTTCTCACCTTTTATTACTAATATCTTACAAGCATCTGTTAATATTTCCTTCTCTTCATCTGTAAGGGATTCATAGATATCCTTCAAATGCTTTGCTTTGAATGACTGCGGTGTCTGTCCTTGATACATCTTCGAACGATCCGGAATTGAACTAATCAACTGATGATTCTTACTCTCTACAATCGTATCAGTTGCAGGAATCACAGTATCACATGCACCATATTCCTTTGCGTACTGAATATTCTCTTCAATAATGCGATGTGTTAAAAATGGTCTAACAGAGTCATGGGTAACGATAATCGTATCCTCATCCAAATCACCTTTTCTTTCAATATGAGCAATTGCGTTCATGATTGTTTCATTACGAGTCGATCCACCTTCAATTACCTTAACCCTCTCATCCATCTGTGCATACTTACGAATCAAATCCTCTGTATGCTTAATCCACTGCTTTGGAGTTAAAACTAAAATTCCACAAAACTCACTATTCATAATAAACTTTTCAATTGTATGCACAATAATTGGCTTACCACCCAGTTCCATAAATTGCTTCGGTTTTTCAACATTTCCCATGCGAGTTCCTATTCCACCCGCCAGAATAACACCGTATACTTTACTCATTCTTATTTCCTCCTATATCTCAGACACACTCCATAGCACTTAATCTAATACGTAATCAAGAATTCTGTCTGTCGAATGCCCATCGCAACTTTGCATATATCGGTTACAAAAAGATTCCACCATCGCCACATCATATGTCTCAATGTTTTCAATCTGCTGTACTATTTCCTCCGTTGTTCGCACAACGGGTCCTGGTACAAACTCTTTATAAGGATAATAAAATCCTCTCTCATCATAATATTCTTCCATATCATAAGCAAAGAATAACATCGGCCTTCTCATCAATGAATATTCAAACACAATGGATGAATAATCCGTTATACATATATCTGATACTATCAATAATTCCTCAACAGATAGTTCTTTATCAATCTCAACACAAAAGTTCTTATATTCCTCAGCGATAGGAAATTGTTCTTTTACAAAGGGATGTTGCTTTACAAACAAAACATAATGGTCTGCCAACCTGGAAAGTATCTGCAAATCCAACTTATCCGGTGATTTAGCACCACGAATATCTCCCCGAAAGGTCGGTGCATACAAAATAATCTTACGTCCATCTAATTTCGAGGCAAATATTTCTTTATCAAATTGCTTTAATCGTTCAAATGCTTCCTGCTTTCTCTCTTTCAAAAAATACACATCTGTCCGACTCACACCCAATGCTTTCACTACGTCCGGTCTATTCTGTAGTCCAAACGCTTCTTCATACGCCCAGCAAACAGCTTGTCCACTAACAGAAACCAAATCATAATTCCGATGTCCGGAATAGCGTTCCAAATCCTTTTGGTCATCACCAAAACTTTTATCTGCTACACTAAAGCCCCATCTTTTGAAGGCTCCGCAAGCATGCCATAATTGCACTATCTTGGTACTTTTTCTCACTGTAAATGCACCGAATACACTATTTGATTCATTCAAAAATACACATTGTGCAGTAGACATATCCCAAAGCAATGCAATTGTCTTTTGAATAATCGTCCCCCATGAAGATGTCGACATTCCCAAATAATGCATCTTCACCTCATATCCTCGTTGTCTTAACGTATCATACATTAACTGATAATCATTGGATATGTGATCTCCGTGATTCTCAACAAACAAAACCTTTCCGGCATTCACTTTTCTGAGTCGCCCCAAAGAATATACCAGTGGATAAACCATTTTAAATACAATGTATTTGCAAATCCGTCTAATCACTATTGCATAAACTCCTCATATTCATCCAGTACTTCAACCGGATCACCAATCTTCTTAATTTCACCTTCATGCATCCACATAACCTTATTACATAATTTCTTCAAGGTATCAATATTATGAGACACAATAATAACGGTACGATCCTTATTCGAAATCAATTCTTTCATCTTCGCATAGCTCTTCTTTTTGAACTTGGCATCACCAACACTCAACACCTCGTCCACAAGCATAATCTCTGTTTCCAAAATTGCAGTAATCGAAAACGCCAACTTCGAATGCATACCACTTGAATACGTCTTGACTGGCATATCAATAAATTTACCAAGGTCTGCAAATTCAATAATTTCCGGCATCTTCGCACGAATCTCTTCCTCCGAAAAACCTAACAACATTCCCGACAGAAGAATATTCTCTCTACCGGTCACCTCTGTCTGAAACCCAACACCAATCGCCATCAAAGATACAGTGTGCCCCTTCAAATCAATACTTCCTTTATCCGGATTAAAAATACCGGCTAACGCCTTAAGCATAGTGGACTTGCCACTACCATTCTTACCAATAATCCCAAGAATCTCACCCTTAGGAACCGTAAAGGAAACATCCTTCACAGCCTGAAACTCTTCCACATGAGACTTTTTGAATTTCAAAAGACTCTTCTTAATCGAATATGCCTGGATATTCTTATAGCCAATACACAGATTCTTCACTTCTATCGCAACATCCGCTGTAGAATCCATATCTGTCATCACATTCGTTTCTTCTGTTGTATTCATCTGTTCCTTTTCTGTCATTTCTGTACTCATCAAATCACCTTTACATAACTATTCTCATTTTTATAAATGGTGCGAACACCAATAATTGAAAATACAATTGCAATTACTGTCCATATTCCTAAAGCAATCCAACTTGGAGCCTGCTGATACAAGAGTACATTTCTCATATCCCGAATTAACAATGCCACAGGATTACAATATGTTAAAATGGTTGCAATAGTCGGATAATCTGCACCCAAACGGCTATCAATACTATAAAAGATTCCCGTCATATAAAACAACAACTGCATTGCAATATTCACTACGTTACCTAAATCTTCAACAAAAACACCAAAATGCATGAGGTTTACACAAATTGCAAAAATAATCAAAACCAACAATAAAAGCAACGGCACAAAGCACAATATATACGGAGACAATTCCACTTTGAAAATAATCATCATAAGTATCACAATAATCCAAGATATTAACATTTTGAATCCATTCACCATCATATTGGTAAAAAGCAAAACAAATTTCGGTATATATACCTTAGAGACAATTGCTTTGTTTCTCTTAATCATCTTAACACTCTGCACAACATTCTTGTTAAAAAAAGTCCACATCGTCTGTCCAATAAAAAGGAACGGAATAAAATACTCTTCCTTTGCCTTGAACACCAATCCAAAAATGACATAATACGTCATCATGGACAACAACGGATCTAATATCCACCATATCCAATTCAAATATGAGTTCGCAACTTCCGTCTTGAGAGAAGACTTAGCCGCACGAACCTCGTAATTGTAATACTTTGTTACATCTGCAAAAAATCTTTTCATGTTATCTCACCTCGTCGCCTCATTGTATCACACATTCCACAACTCCACAAGAAACTTTCATTTCTTCGTAACTGTTCATTATCTTCATAGTTACTTACTTCAACTGTTCCAGAATAAATTCCGCCACTCGTTCAGAGGACTTTCCATCTAAATCATCAAAGAATCGATGTTTAAAAATTTTCACCTTCTGCAACTCATAATCCTCATTAATAATCGCAGTACAAATCTGCTCCATATTTCTCACAATCTTACCCGGAACAAAATTCTTAAACGGATAATAAAAATCTCGATTCACAACATAATCTTCCAAGTCAAATGCATAGAACAACATAGGAATATCAAGCAGTGACGCCTCAAATATAACAGATGAGTAATCTGTTATCAGCAGATCTGTTATAAACAACAAATCATTGATTTCAGATTCTGTTGATAAATCCAATACTCTATCCTTTACACTTTCATCCACCGGATGCCTCATTTCTACAAAAGGATGATGTTTAATAATAATCATATATTCATCACCCAACTGTTCCAATACTTTTTTAGCATCAAATTTCTCAAAAGGAAAGTGTGCAGTACCTGCACCGTTGCCACGGAAAGTAGGGGCAAATAACACTATCTTTTTACCTTTCAACTGTGGATAATCGTTATATAATTTATCCTTAATTTCAACCATGTATTCTTTCTTGAAAAAATCATCTGTCCTTGGTACCCCCAATGCCTTAACATTACGTTCACTGATACCAAAACCCTCTGCATAAAAACGACTAATCTCAGTTGAACTTACAATTGCATAGTCATAATAACGATGATTGGTGCTGGTCTGATTCGGACCTCCATCCTTTCCAACTCTGGTAAAACCAAAAGTCTTAAAGGCACCACATGCATGCCACAATTGAATTAAAGTACGTTTCTCCATCACCCAAACCTCATTCAAAATAGGCGTGAAGTCATCTACTACCACTACCTTGCTTCGTGCAAGCTTATATGCCAACGAACACATTGCACGGTATGTCATATGCTTGGTTTTTCCCGGTATCAACCAAAACAACACCTTTGCATTCTTTTCCTGTAATATATTATTGACATAAGCAATATTACCGGTCAAATCCGTTCTTCTGGAAGAAACAAACAGTATATGATTCTTCGAAAAAAATAATGAGAGAAACGATGCCAGGAGATTAAGAAACGTCTTCTTAATTGTTGCTCGATTCATAGTTAAACGGCAAAAAGATGAATATCTCCATTTTGCAAATAACAAGGTTCTCTTTAATTGTCCACCACCATAGGTGTTTTCCATATATCTTCTCTTATTGCCTAACACATGAACATATATTCCATCTAACACAAACAACGGAATGAGCAATGTTCCAATCAGAAATTCCACAACACGATAAAGCAAACAAAAGACAGAGGTCAATATATTCTTGTGGTACTTAACCGGTTTCTTTCTCTTAATATGAATCACACCATTTTCTGTCAGACAAGCATATTCATTCTCATCTTTTACCTGGTTAAAATCCTTACCTTCCACCACTACATCCTGATAAGCCTGTCCGTCATACGCCTGTACAACAACAGTAAACGCATTCAGATTATTACTGAAGAACAATGCATCCAATTCGTAATCAAAAATGGCATAACCAATAAATGCACCATTTTCATCAAAACTGGTGTCTGTAACAGACAACGGTAATATTCTTGATTCTGAACCATTATCAAATTTCACCGCAAGCTTAATCTCCAATTCTTCCGGCTTACCCGCTGTATTTCTAACCAATACACCTAAGGTCATAATATTTCTACGTATTGCCAGTTTATCAATCAACACTTCTGTTTCATCATTTAATCTCATGTTATTCGTTACCTTTCTTCTTTCCTTTACCAAGCAGCTTGCTAATACAGCTTGATAATCTCCAAATAATCTTATAACGTTTTGTATTCTTGATATGAATTAATTCCTTTTCTTTTTTCTGTAAACGCTCAATTTCCTTTTGAAGTTTTGCATTCTCTTTATTTTGTTCCTTAATGGTTGCATTCTTTCGGGCTATCGTATCTCTATATTCTATAGTTTTGGTAAGTAAATATTCTTGAGATGAATATTTCATCAGATAGCACAAGTTTTGATACTCTAATTTACTGAAATAATATTCTTCATCATGAAGAAAAAACTCCAATTTTTCAAAACCTTCTGATTTCATTTTGTCATACAATTCACAAAATGCATTCAAATCACTTTGTATATGAAGACTATACAGTAATAAATTCAAAATCTTATTATCCAAAGCCTGGCGAACAAAATCATCTTCTAACAATTCTTTTTCTTGTAAAGTATCCTTCACTTTAAGCATTGCCTGATAGGAGCATAGCGGAGTTTCCGAATACTTTGCTGTCAAGTTATGCTCCTGATTCACCTTGTAATGTACCAAACGTTCTTTTACAACTGTAATTCGCTCTGCCAACATCAAACACATAATCGAAAAGTACTGATCATTGGCTCTGTCAATTTCTTGAAACAAAATCTGATTGTGCAACATAAATTCGCGCTTTATCATTTTGTTCCATGGTGCACTATTCGTAAAGTATAAAATATACTTCCCTATCGTTTTTCTTGAAAAAGGCAGATTGTCAGGAATCAACTTTCTGCGTAAATACTGTGGCTTTACTATACACTTGCCATTAACCACATTAAACTGATCTGCATCACATACACAAACATCTGCATCCTTATTCTTGGCTTCTATATATAACTTTTCTATCAAATCCCTTTCATACAAATCATCACTATCTAAAAACAAAAGATATTCCCCTGTTGCATACCGAAAGCCAAGATTTCTTGCAGCACCTGCATTAGACTTCTTCTGTTTGTAAACAGATATTCGATTGTCCTCTTTTGAAAATGCCATCAACTTATTATAAGTATCATCTGTCGAATCATCATCCACACAAATAATTTCAATATCATGAAGAGTTTGAGTCATCAAAGCATTCATAGTAGCATCAGCATACTCTTCTCCATTGTAAAACGGTATAATCACTGAAACCTTAACATTCCTCATAACCTCTTCTCGCTTTCCTTCTCTATTCTCTTAGCAATTTGTCTACAACACTTACCCTGTTCATAACTGCCTAGCTTATTTAAGTGATCCTCGATATTAACATACGTTGTAGTATCATCATATTCTTTCACATATTCAATTAAATCATCTAAAGTATCAGCCTGGTCAAACGGCCACTCATCTAATCCAACATAAAAACCGGTTCTTTCCGTATATTCTTCTTTGTCAGGAACGAACAAAAAACATGGACGTTTCAAAAGCATGTAATCCCACACACATGAAGAATAGTCTGTAATCAAAATATCTGTCGCACATAAAAGTTCCTGCATGTCCGGATAATCCAACACGTCAATGATATGCTCTCCTTTTACCTTTACATTCATATCATCATCTTGATAGCGATGATAACGATTGAAAAAGTACCACTGTATAGGCTCTGTTTCAGTAAGAGAACCGTGTTCCACACCTAACAGTTTGCTTAGTGTCATACCGTCCAAATCATTCAATTCTTCTAACAACTTATCGCTATCCAATTCCACCGATATAGATGGTTTTCGATAAGTCGGTGCATACATCACAATACGACCATTGTCAGGGATATGATAATGTGCTTTCACTTTTGCCATAGCCTCACCCATTTCACCCTTAACCATTTTATCATTCCGCGGTGTCCCTTCTCTCAAGATATCACCCTTATATCGATAGGTTGTCTTAATCATCTGTTCTTCCTGAGTCCTACAGCTTGCAAGAAACAAATCAATATTATTCGCACAAAATTCTGCTCTTTTTCTGGTTGCCCAGTCTGCACTCGGTGTTTCATTTTCAACCTTCTTATATGCACCTCCACCATGCCATGTATTAATGACATACTGTTTTTTTCGAAACGGAAACCATGGTGCATAAGAACCATTGGTAACAATAATTTTAGAAGTCAATAACATAGGAAAAGAAGAAACAGTAAAATGCTTACACAGCTTCACTCCTTCTTCTTCCAAAAATGAATATTTAGCCTTGTCACTTACTACCCATACATATTCATACTGTCCAGGACAATTGTCTCGCAAATATTCATACAAATACTTGGGATTACAGGAGTAATCATAGCTATTCCCTCCTGTAAGCCCTGTAAATAGTATTCGATTTTTCTTAATCGGTAATAATCGCAACGGTAAGGTTCCTACCCGTACCAATTCCGAAAAAACCACCTTCAAAAAATTCTTATTCATAATTAATTGGCTCCCTATATACTTTCGCCAAACTTCTCTAATTCACATTAGCATCTTCTGTATCCATCTCTTCTACATCGTTTTTCATTGCAGTAACTTGGTTTACATCCACACTCTCTGCGTTATTCTTCACAGCAGTAACTTGGTTTGCATCCACACCCTCTGTATTATCTTTCTGGAACAAAATCTTAAATGTAAGGAATAACAGCTTAAGATCTAACCAAAACGAATAATTCTCAATATATGTCAAGTCTAGTTTCAACTTATCATATGGTGTCGTATTGTATTTACCATACACCTGTGCATATCCGGTAAGTCCTGCTTTCACCTTCAAGCGAAAGTCAAATTCAGGAATAACTTCTTTGTACTGCTGCGCAATTTCAGGACGTTCCGGTCTTGGTCCAACCAAAGACATATCCCCTCTAATAATGTTAATCAACTGCGGAAACTCATCAAAGTGAATTGCACGAAGCACTCGCCCAACCGGAGTAATACGATCATCATCCTTCTTGGCAAGCTGTGCACCTTTCTCCTCAGAGTCCATCTTCATGCTTCTAAATTTGTAAATGTTAAACACCTTTCCATCCACTGTTAATCGCGGTTGTTTGTAAAGCACCGGACCACCATCATATAGCTTAATCAAAAGAGCAATTAACAAAAACATAGGCATTAGGATAATTGCAACAGGAATACATAACACCAAATCCAACAACCGTTTGAATATCAACTGTTCACCGGTTAATCCTTTATTGCGTGCCAGATATAGTGGCGTATCAAACAAATGAATACTATCTGCACCACGCAACAAAATGTCCGATATCTTTGGTGTTACATAAGTTCGTACCGACTCAATAAAGCAACGTTTCATAATAATGTTACGCTCATAAGCCGGCATATCATAGATTACTACTGCCTCATAATCGGCAACCATATCACAAACATTTTCCAAACTCTCCACATTCAAATCTGCCAAATCACAGATTTCGTACTTATCTTTACGTGTGTGCATCTTGCTAATCATGTCACTTGGACTTCTATCATAAAATACAAGCAACATCTGTCTCGGCGGATACAACACTTTGTAAATCCATCGGCAAATAAACACCCATAACAATATGGCTACAATCTGTACCAATGTCATCTTTATCAATGGGATAGTAGACATATATTTTCGAATAATTAAAACCATCTCAAAATAAGCTACCACATTGGTACATACTAAAGACAATATCTGAGAAAATAATACATCCATCAGGCGTAAGTATCCGATACGAAAACCACCATACATATTGGTTAACAAAAACAAAATCAATCCATAAATACCAATTACTGCCCAGTGCCCTCGTTGAGAAAACGGATTCTGTAATTGTACATCATAAAATTGATACCATACAAAGGCATAGATTGCTACATGAATCCCAAGTAGTATAAATCCCTCGAAAAAACTGATTACTCTCTTAAATTTGTCTCTCTTTCTTACTTTGTTTCCCATGATTGAATCACCACTTCTTCACTAACTGTCCTTTATCGTTAAACTTATACTTCTTGCCTTCGATTGTAATGGTCTTACCGTAAACCATCTTACCACTGGACTTGAAATAATACTTCTTGCCTTTGTACTTAAGCCAACCTGTCTGCATTGTACCATTTGATTTGAAATAATACCTATTGTTTTTATAGGTTACCCAACCTTTTTTCATAACTCCATTGGAATCAAAATAATACTTCTTCTTGTTAATCTTTTTGATTCCTGTAACACGATAGCCATCGCCACCCACATAATATTTCTTGCCTTTGGTCTTAATCCACTTCATCTTTGCAATATCACCTGAGCTATAACGATAAAAGAATTTCCCTTCCGAATTCTTATACCAGCCTTTCTTAATTTTACAAGAACCATCTTCCCGGATTGTAACACCAGGCTCATCTGTGTTTGTCTGCATAACGCCTTCTGAATCCATAAGATAAATCTTTCCATCTATCTTTGTAAAACCGGTTTGCATTTCACCATCATCATTAAAATAATATCTTTCATTGGAAATTGTTTTCCATCCTGTGCTGGCAGCACCATTTCTCAAATAATATCGTTCACCGGCAATCGAAAACCATCCACTTTCCATTCGTTTCCCTTGATAATAATAATATAACTCATTATTCTCCTTATGCCAGCCATATTTCAAAGCATTGTTACGAGTATCCACAAGTTTGAAATAATCCTTGTATAAGAAATTCAAATCAACAGTATTCTCTGTGATACCACTCATTTTCTGAGTAGATGTTGCCTGCCACATTCCATAATTATATTCATTGCGGTCCGGTTCAACATATGTATATCTTGCATACCAAAACTCATAATCTTGTAGCTTTTCTGAATCCAAATAATTATTATACCAATTCTGATTGGTATAAAACATAGGTGTATATCCTGCTGCCGCAACTGTCTCCATAAAAGTTCTGGTCATTTCTGTCCTGGTAGCATTATCCGTTTTTTCTAAAATGAAAGCATCTTCTATGTCGTATGCTACCGGAAATGAAACATCTATTCCGTCCAACTTCTCAATCACATATTCCGCTTCTTTCTGCGCTTCCTTCGGAGTAGTTGCATAAGAATAGAAATAGATTCCAACCGGAATCCCTACACTCTGTGCACCTTGGACATAAGATGTAAACTTCGGATCCATTACACAAGTCGAATTACCATAACGCCCTCTGCCATATCCCAGTCGCAACATAACAAAATCCACGCCAGCTTTTTTGATTTTGGTCCAATTCACATTACCCTGCCATTGAGACATATCAATTCCTATTGTCATAACATCTGTGCTAAGGGTTGAAAGACATACTCCTGTCTTTTTCTTCTTGTTTCTTAAAATGCCACCCTTCGCCTCATTAAAATAATAATATCTTTTTTTGATTTTCTTCCACCCGGTAACTTTCTTACCGGATGCATTAACATAATAAGTATTATTCTTATCCTCAACCCAGGTAGAAGTTTGTTTCTTGCCATCGATATAATAGTATCCTTTAGACCAGCCATTCCTGCCTTCCGCATAAGTAGTAAGTTTACTAACGGAGCAAGTTGCTAACACAATCGCTATACACACTATAATTCTAATATACCCTATCTTTAGCTTATTCATTCTATCCTCCCAGGCATTTGTCAGTTACGCCTCATGTCCTTTGGCTTTAATCACCTGAACCACTTCGTCTACATATTGTTTACACAGTTCATCCGTAGCAGCTTCAACCATCACACGGATAACTGGCTCTGTACCACTCTCACGAAGAAGAATTCTTCCATCTCCACCAAGTGCCTTCTCTACTTTTTCAACGGTTGCAATTACATCTTCATCCGCTCTTGCTTCCGGCTTACTCTTAACTCTCACATTCACTAATAACTGTGGATATATCTGCAAGTCTCTAAATAATTCTGATGCAGTAACCTTCTTCTCCAGCATCACTTCCATAAACTTAATAGAAGTAAGCACACCATCACCAGTTGTTGCATACTTACTGAAAATGATATGACCACTCTGTTCTCCACCTAATGAATGACTATTCTCCATCATATTCTCGAAAACATATTTGTCACCAACCGCAGTCTTTTCATATGCAATACCTTTTTTATCAAATGCTTTATATAATCCGAGATTTGACATGATTGTTGTAACAACTGTATTGTTGTTAAGTTTTCCATTCTCCGCAAGATAACATCCGCAGGCATATAGAATCTTATCACCATCAATAATCTCACCGTTTTCATCTACTGCAAGACATCGATCCGCATCACCATCATAGGCAAATCCGATATCTAATTTTTTTTCTAACACGAGTTTTTGCAACTGTTCCATATGTGTAGAACCACAATTGTTGTTGATATTAGTTCCATCCGGCTCATTACTTACAACATATACCTTTGCACCTAGTGCTTCAAACACAGACTTTGCCACAGTTGAAGCAGCACCATTCGCACAGTCTAATCCAACACGTTTATTCTTATAAGAACGGGTTGCCAAGGTCATCAAATAACCGATATAGCGATTACGTCCCATAGAGTAATCCACGGTTCTACCAATCTTTTCTCTTGTTGCAAGAGGAATCTCAGAAATTTCCCCGTCAATGTATGCTTCAATCTCATTCTCCACTTCAGCCTCTAACTTATAACCCTGTCCGTTAATGATTTTGATACCGTTATCATAATACGGATTGTGACTTGCGGAAATCATAATTCCACAATCAAATTCATCCAAACGAACAATGTAAGAAACACTTGGTGTAGGGGTTACATGCATCAAATATACATCTGCACCACTGGCTGTCAATCCGGATACCAATGCATACTCAAACATATAAGAGGAACGTCTTGTATCTTTACCAATTACAACGGTTGCTTTTCCATCTTCATGGTTCTTTCCATAGTAATATCCAAGATACCTACCAACCTTATAAGCATGCTCTACTGTCAAATCTACATTCGCTTCACCACGAAATCCATCTGTTCCAAAATATTTACCCATTTTTTTCTCCTTCCATACATATCCTACTTAAGCACTACACTTACTGCTCTATGATGATTCAGCACCTCTGCATAAGTCACACTGCCGCCAAATTCACCATCCAGAGTCCAACTCACAGCTTCCGGACTTTCCACGATCAACTTCTCAGTCTTAAACTGGTACATATATTCCGGATTGAATTCACCCATCAGATATGCAGTTGCAGTAGCCTGCAAATCAATCGGATTCGTTGGATATTTTACTAAAAGTACTTCATACAAACCATCATCAAATTCAGCCAACTTTGCATTCGGAGTGGTAAATCCACCTACCGACAAAGAATTGGTAATCATACCAAGCATAAAATCATCCTCAATTACCTTGCCTTCATATTCAAACCTCATATGATAAGAATTCAAATTCGCAATACTCTTAATCCCTTCAAACACATATGCAGCATGCCCAAAGAAATTCTTATACTCTTGTGGTGTTGTGTAAGTTACATCTGCAAACGCACCAAATGCAGCAACATACACAAAAGAATCTCCATTAAATGAGCCAATGTCGATTGGCTTTGGTTGATATTTCACAATTCTCTTAGCGGCACGCATCGGATCTTTAGGGATTCCCAGACTTCTTGCAAAATCATTCGTCGTACCACATGGTATATATCCAATTGGAGTAGTACAACCACATTGCATACAACCGGTTACTACCTCATCTAACGTGCCATCGCCTCCGGCACACACAATCCTATCATATAACCATCCCTCTTCCGCAACAATACGAATTGCATCCGCTTTCGCCTGCGTAGGATACACCCTTACACTGTAACCATCTTTCACAAATAAATCCACGATCTCAAACAACTTACTCTTAATGTGCTTCCGTCCTGCCGACGGATTCAAGATGAACAACAAACTCTTCACGAAAAACACAACCTCCTGGTAAATCATTCCATAAGAATTATTCGCAACTGCCACTTACTTTCGCAGTCACATACAAACTATCCTGTTGTTATATAATATGCGTCCAAACATCTACATATACTGTTTTATTATACCCCAACACCACTATATATGGCAAGAATATTATGCGACATTCTGCCCACAGCGAATTGCACAAGCAATATTTTTACAACACAAGAAAGCAGAACCGCTGATCATTTCAACAGTTCTGCTTTCTAATTAATTACTTATATCTTTTCAAAAATTCCTCATACCCTTGTCTTCTAAGTTTGCAACTAGGACAATTTCCACAGCCATCTCCCTTTATCCCATTATAACAGGTAAGCGTTCTTTCACGAATCATTTCAAGACCATTCAAATCATCCGCCAGCTTCCAAACATCAGCCTTATCAATCCACATAAGGGGTGTTTCAATACAAAATGTATAATCCATTGCCAAGTTTAATGTTGTAGCAAGTGACTGAATAAACACATCCCTACAATCCGGATACCCTGAAAAATCACTTTGTGAAACACCTGTTACCAAATCTGTAATCCCCCTCTGCTTTGCAAATACAGCAGCAAATGTAAGGAATAGCATGTTTCTTCCATCCACAACACTATTAGGTGCCCCTTCAAGGGGTGCATTTTCATCCACTTCAATGTCACTACGAGTCAGAGAATTCGGGGCTAGTTGATTCAGCAAAGCCATATCCATAACATACAATTCCACCCCTAATCCATCTGTAATTTCTTTGGCACAGTCCAATTCTGCCTTGTGCTTTTGCCCATAATCAAAAGAGACTGCAACCACATTTTCATAACGATTCAAAGCCCACAACAGACACGTGGTACTATCCTGTCCTCCACTAAATACAACGACCGCTTCCTTTTTGTTTCTTGTATTCATATTCATCGTAATCATCCTCCATACTACAACCATTCAAACCAAACCATGCAATTTACATAACATCACATATTCAACCCATCTTTTACTTAATCATAAACAACAATTTGTTCTGCAAAGCCATTTCCTTTTCAAATCTTCCACGGAAGGTTGTGGTCACTGTCTTAGCAGAAGGCTTTTTAATTCCTCTTGCGGTCATACAACTATGATTACCTTCAATGTATACTGCCACATCAGGTGAACCCGTTGCCAGACTAATAACCTCCGCAATATCTGTTCCGATTCTTTCTTGGAGTTGCAGGCGTTTTGCCACCATATCCACAATTCTTGCAATTTTACTAAGTCCAATCACTCGTCCCATTGGAATATAAGCAACCGTCACCTTCATGTCATACATCAAGGCCAAATGATGCTCACAATAGGAAAAGACTTCTATGTCTTTCACCACAACCATATCTTCTTCACTTTTTGATGGCACTTCAAAACTTTTCGAAAACATTTCAGCAATTTCTGCATTGCTATAATTCATGCCTTCAAAAACCTCTGCGTACATTCTTGCAACACGCTGTGGAGTATCCTTAATTCCTTCACGTTCCGGATCATCCCCTAATGCCACTAATATCCCTCTAATATGTTCTTCGATTGCCTTCTGGTCAATTGCCATATTCTTCCTCCAATTCTACTCCATGCTTTCGCCATTCTTCATATCCATACACTATACGCCTCGTTTATCCGGATCCCAGATAAACTTGTGTAATTGCAACTGCACATTTACATCATTCAATCTATGTTCTACTAAGAAATCTACCATTTCCGATGGATTGATTTTCCCAAAACAAGGACTTAGGTAAATCCCACACCCTTTCTCCACCAAATGATAATTTTCTATGATACTCTTCGCCTTTTCCAAATCCTTTATACTTCCAACCACGAACTTTACGGTGTCCTGCATTCTAATATTTTCATAATTAGTCATATGCATTTGTTCTTCCATTCCGCTAACGGAAGTTTTGTAATCCAGTGTAAATGATACATTGTCAAATGCTACCTTCTTAACGGAGCTCAACAATTCACCATCCGATTGCATCTGCAATAGAAACGGTTGGATATCTACACTACCATTCGTTTCTATTTCAATTCGAAGATCCGAATCCATTCCTAATTTCTCTAATAGCTTACCGATGTTGGGTTGTATCAAAGGCTCTCCGCCCGTTAGTGTTACATTTTTCACCTTCGACTCTTTTATCATTTGATACAATTCTTCAATGGTATATTCCTTGTAAGACACATCCATCTCATTTGCCCACTTTGTATCACAATATTCACAATTCAGATTACAACCGGCAAAACGAACAAACAACGCCAACTGTCCTGCCCGTTGCCCCTCACCATTAATACTGACAAATTGTTCTACCACACGAAACGTGTTGTTACTTGTATTCATACCATCCCTCTTCCATTCAGCGACTTCACAGTTACATAATATTTTCATCACTGCATTTTATCTATCTGCTATATCCGGCACAATTATTCGGTGTCTCATATACTTTAACCAAAACCACCTGATAATCTTTCTCTTCCATCTCGTCGTAAAAGTACTCTGCTAAATTCTCAGCTGTCGGACGAAACGGTAACTCTACTATACGAAATTCTTCTTCCAATAGTGCTTCCTTCGTCTTTTCTTTCAAGCTTCCTTCTTCTATTACCAAACTATGATCTAATTCATCTGCTAATTCTTTCAAATCTTGCTTCAAAGTCGCGAAATCTACAATCATTCCTCGAATTTGACCTTCTTCTTCTACATTTTCAGCAGCAACCGTTACTTCCACATTCCAACGATGTCCATGGATGTTACTGCATTTACCTTCATAACCCTTCAAAAAATGTGCACTATCAAAGCTTGCACTGGTTTGTAATGTATACATGTTGTTCCTCCTTCTTTGTTATCTTTTATAATTGTTGATTGCTCCGTGCTATCGCTTGACAAGTATTATAACACAAAAGACACCTGTATTCGGGCACACCGAATACAAGTGTCTTATATCACTCTTATTCAGCCCTAGTTTTATTTATAGACAGGATGGTACTAATGAACTGTCTATTATCTGTAATTGTTATCAATAATATCGTAACCATTCAGATTCTCATTCAAAATGTCTGACTCTGAACAGTTAGCAAACAGATTATAATCCTAAAATATTACGAACGGTCGCTTCCATCTCACTCTTATCACAAACTGTGTCGTGAAGAACTGCTGCACTTCTGATGTCTTCGATTGCCTGAGGAACTGGAACACTGGAAATCTTATTTAACTCGTCAACCAATTCAAAATCTGACTGAGCCGCATAAGATGCATCAATCGCTTCCATAACACTTCTTGTAAACTTATATGGACTTGCTGTAGAAGCAATCACAGTCGGAGTCTTATCCCCTGTTGTCGCAACATACTTATCATAAACGCAAGCAGCAACCGCTGTATGAGTGTCCATAATATAGTTATCTGACTCGTATACTTTCTTAATTGTCTCTGCAGTTTCTGTCTCATTAGCATAATTGCCATAGAACTCAGACAAATTGCTCTTCATTGCATCGGTAATTTCATACTTACCTTCTGAAGTAAGTGCTTTCATAAGTTCAGCATTCTTTTCTGAATCATCACCTGCAATACGATAAATTAATCTCTCCAAATTACTTGAAATCAAGATATCCATAGAAGGAGAAGTAGTTAAAATGAACTCTCTGTTTCTATCATATACACCTGTCTCAAAGAAATCATATAATACCTTATTGTCATTCGATGCACAGATAAACTTCGCAATCGGAAGTCCCATTTCCTTTGCATAGTAAGCAGCCAAAATATTACCAAAGTTACCGGTTGGAACCACTACATTAATCTTATCGCCTGCTTTAATTTCTCCATTTGCCACCAAACGTGTATATGCATACACATAATAAACCATCTGTGGAACCAAACGTCCGATATTGATTGAGTTTGCTGATGAGAACTGGAATCCCTTCTCATCCATAACCTTAGCAAGTTCTTTATCATTAAACATATTCTTAACACCTGTCTGAGCATCATCGAAGTTACCGATAATACCAACTACTGATGTGTTGTCACCCTTCTGAGTAACCATCTGCTTTTCCTGAATTGGGCTAACACCATTCTTAGGATAGAATACAATAATCTTAGTTCCAGGAACATCCGCAAAACCTGCAAGAGCAGCCTTACCGGTATCACCTGAAGTTGCTGTAAGAATTACAATATCATTATTTACATTATTCTTCTTTGCAGAAGTAACAAGCAAATATGGCAAAATGGAAAGTGCCATATCCTTAAATGCAATCGTCGAACCATGGAATAACTCAAGATAATGTGCACCAGCCTTCTTAACAAGTGGTGCAATCTCTGCTGTATCAAATTTCTTATCATATGCACTGTTAATACAATGCTTTAATTCTTCCTCTGTAAAATCTGTCAACATACGACTCATCACTTCGTATGCAACTTCCTGATAGCTCATCTTTGCTAAATCATTCAAATCTACATCTAATGCAGGAATCGAATCCGGTACAAACAAACCACCATTCTCCGCTAAACCTTTGAGAATTGCTTCTGAAGCTGTTGCTGTTTCATTACTATTACGTGTACTTTTGTAAGTTACTCCCATTCTTTCATCCTCTTTTCATTATAATTTGATACTATTCAGAGCCATACATGAGATAAATGCGAAGCATTTTCGAATGATGCTCTGAATAGTTACATAATTCACACATTAACATTTCCTATATATCTTTACCACAGATATTCTTCTCACGCAAGTAAATATTGAAGAAAATCCAATATTTTACTCAATCCTTATCAAATATCTATATTGTGGCAATTCCGAACCCCTCCATAAACTACATAATATGTACAGAGTAAGTGGTATTTTACAAATGCTTTATCCTATACCATTTGTATCACTTATAAAGATATACTTCCATCGTTCTCCTTCCCCATTTCAAAGCTTCCTTATGAGTCATGAAAAACATATCGATTCGGTTACCTTTAATCGCACTACCACGATCTTCCGCAACGTATACTTGTCCATTAATTACAACCTTTGTCTTAAACGGAATCACATCCGTATCTACCGCAATCGTGCGATTCGATGTCGGAACCGTTCCACTAGCGGTACGGTTACCACCGGAATACACACCACAACACACACGACAAGTACAATATGCAGTAATCACAAATTTACCAAGACTTTTGCCATGCGTTTCTGCATAAACCGGCTTTCCTTTCTTGCCCCCTTTAGACTTCGTATCACCGGAACCTTTATCACTGCTATCTCCGGTATCAATATCTTGAAATCCGGTAGTGCTGCCATCTGCCTGTGCTCTCATTTCCGCCAAAAGTGCTGCTACACGAGCCTCTTTTGCCGCCTGTGCTAAAGCTGCAGCCTGTCTCGCCCTTTCTGCTTTGGCATCCAACTCTCTCTTTGCCTCTTCATAAGCAAGCTTATCGGTTGTCTTTTCACTCATTGCCGTCAGGTTATTAATAGCTCGAATTTCTTCCAAACGTTCTCCTTCATATTGCTTATCCAATGCATTCATCTGTGCAATTAAAACGTCCTCCATATAGCCAAATTTCATTGTACTGTAACTGACTTTTTGTGTTTTGCATGTAGCACCGTAATACCTTTCATTTTCTGCAGCTACAGCCATACATCCAAGTTTTCCCGGTAATTCATCTGCTGTCACAACTACCCTGTATCCAACTATCGCAATAATTGCAGTAAGCAGAATCAATATCAAAACACCGATTATAGTGGTTACTTTCACTTTCTTCTTCATATCCAATCCACCTTCTCCTCTATAAGTAGACATATGTATTTGATTATAAATTTTTGTAGAAAAAAGGTCAAGCATTTTCCCATTTGCAAATTCCTGTTATATCCCTTATGATAATATATATTTCAAACTATACACAAATTAATTCACTGTATGATATATTATCAACAATCACCTATAGAACAGGAGAGAAAGATTATGTCTAAACTGCCGGGAGTAACACCATCCAAGAAAAAAGACGGAACAATATACTATCGTTCTTCCATTACAATCCAAGGTAAACATGTCAGTCTTGGAAGTTTTAATACAGCAGAACATGCCAACAAAGCTTATCTGGAAGCATGTGCAATCGTCCGAGAACACAAATATGAACTATCTGACTACAATACCGATTTTACATTGGACTTTACCAAATTTGTAATATTAATGAATTATCGCAATACTAAAATCTATTTTAAAACACCTATCTACCTGACACCGGATTTCTTTTATTACTATTTAGCACCGGACAAATATCTCATATTTGACAGAGAAGACCTCTTTTTTTACGCCAATCACAAGTTACAAACCCGAGGCGGATATTTATTTATTTGCGACTACGGAAGTCAATATAGCATTCTTTCCCGTTACGGCATCAAGAACTATGCAAAAAAAGGAGTTGACTATATATTTGTCAATCAGAACGAATATGATTTCCGTTATGAAAACATTAAAGTCATCAATGAATACAACGGCGTAACACAGATTAAACAAGAAGGAAAAATCCTATACGAAACCATTATCCATATCCGTGGCAATTTTTTGGTCGGACGTTTCGATAACCAAATCATCGCTGCTATTGCCTACAATAAAGCAGTTGACACGTTATCGTCAAAGGGGATTCATAAGAAATACGTCAAAAACTACATCAACGAGTATTCCTCCGAGCAATATCACAAAGTATATAACACCATTAACATTCCAAAACACATTACAGAATTTTCAGAAAAGAACACCTTGTCATAATTTTGTAGGAATATCAGGAATATATTGGCAGTGAAAAAGATTTGCCGAAAGATTAATTTTATGCTACAATCAAGTCCGACTCAGACAAATGATCGCGGCTGCAAAACCGAAAGGTTGCAGGTGAGGAAAGTCCGGGCTTCATAGGGCAGGGTGCCGGATAACGTCCGGTGGAGGCGACTCCCAGGCTAGTGCAACAGAAATAAACCGCCAGTTTATACTGGTAAGGGTGGAAAGGCGAGGTAAGAGCTCACCGCTGTCTTGGTAACAAGGCAGGCTCTGTAAACCCCACTCGAAGCAAGACCGAACAGAGAGCTATGTGGCTGCCCGTCACGTTCTCGGGTAGGTCGCTTGAACCTATTGGTAACAATAGGTCTAGATAGATGATCATTCAACGACATAACCCGGCTTATCGGCTGAGTCACATTTACAAATCCATTAGCAGTCGAGCAGACTGACCCTTGTTTGATTTCGTTAACGAAAAGAAAGACACGATGCCTCGCATCGTGTCTTTCTTTGTTTCTCTGTAACTACTTAGTACCTTCACAGTTACGTTTCTCTCCTAATTGCATCCACACCTTATACCGGAAAACAGCTTCCGCCTACAAATTCACGAAGAATGCTGTTATTCGGAATATTCTCTGAACTAACTCCTAAGAAATAATCCAGGAACTTGAGTAACCTCTTCGCTTCCTGATATTCTGCAGCTTCTCTCGGAATTGCAAACAACAACGGTTCTACATATGGTTTGATTACACTTAACTCATAAATCAAAGCGGAATTAAACATGACATCTGCTTCCTCTTGAAACGGAAAGATATTCTGTTCTTCACCTCTTCGCACCGAATCCCACATCGCAATAGTTCTCTGTGCGGAATTTCCTCTTGTTCTTGCATCTCTTACAATTCTACGAATTAATCTTCCATCCGTAGTTGCAATACGATTATGTTCATCTACATTCAACTGTGTCAATGCACTGATATATATCTTAAACTTGCTATCCTGTGGTAACCCTTCAGACATCTTCGGATTCAATCCATGGATTCCTTCAATAACGAGAACATCATTTTCTTCTAACTTCAAAGTATTGCCCTTATACTCTCGTTTTCCAATCAGGAAATTAAATGTCGGCATTTGAATTTCCTCGCCACGAAGCAAACAAGCCATATCTTCGTTAAACTTTGCAACATCCACAGCCTCTAAACACTCAAAATCATAATTACCATCCTCATCTTTCGGGGTTCTTTCCCTATCCACAAAATAGTTATCCAATGCAATTGGATGTGGAGAAAGACCTAATGCACGAAGCTGAATACTTAACCGATGAGAAAATGATGTTTTACCGGAAGAACTAGGCCCCGCAATCAGAATCACCTTCTTATCCTCTTCCTTAATTCTTCTTGCAATCGCTGCCACATTACTCTCCTGTAATGCTTCCTGAACAAGCATAAGGTCATTAATTCCACCTGCTGCAATAGCATCATTCAGACCACCAACTGTATCCACTTTTAACATAACACCCCAGTCATCTGACTGCTTTAGCACCTGGAACAACTTATTTTGTGGCACAAAGTCTGGAAGAACGTCCGGATTTTTACGTTCCGGCAACTGCAATACAAATCCATCCTCATATGCATGAAGCGCAAAACAACGCAGATATCCGGTCGAAGGAACCATAAAACCATAATAATAATCTTCAAATCCTTCCAAACGATATACATTTGCATTAGAAGCTCGACGATACTTAAAGAGCTGAACTTTGTCCATTCTACCCTGTTTTTCAAAACGTTTCATGACATCATGTGATTTATATGTACTCTTCACAATCTTAATATCCGCCTCACGAAGCTCCTTCATTCTGTTTTCCACTTCTTTCAAAAGCTCGGGAGTAACCGTTACAGCACTTCTGTCCAACTCGCAATAGAATCCTTTACTCAAAGAAAACAACACACGGATTCTACCTTTCGTCCCTTTGTTTTTCAATACATCCCGAAATGCTTTCATCATCATAAGAATCATACTTCTCTTATAACTGGACAAACCAATCTTATTGGTAGTATCCACAAATTCCACATCGCAATCCGTTGTCACAGTACGGTACAACTCGCATAAATGACCATTTTGATATGCAAGTACAATTTCACCTTTTTCACAAGTTCCATATTGCTTTGCAATTGATTCTAATGTAGTTCCCTTCTCTACTTCATAAGCCTTGCCATTCATTGTAACTTTAACCATACCCAATACCTCCTCGTAATATGTTTCTATACCACTCTCATCGGACATCCCGAATCTTTTTCTACAATCTGCACATCCACACATAACTTCTGCAAATAATTGCTAATATAAGCAATAAAAATATGCTCCAAGCCATAATGCGTTGCATCAATCACAGTAAGTCCCATATCAACAGCATCCAAACCATCATGATGTCCAAAATCACCGGTCAAAAACAAATCATATCCATTCTTAACCACTAATTTCTTATCACTTTTCCCGGAACCCGGCATAACTGCTATTCTTTCGTATACTCTATTACGGCTCTCTTCTGATTGATATAACATCACAAATGATATCTGAAACTTTTCTTTTACATATTCACAAACCTGTTCCGCCGTCATAGGTTTAGGCAACTTCCCATATCGTCCCATTCCAACGCCATTTTCTTCACATTCTTCAATCGGACTGGTTTCCTCCAATGACAAAAATCGCTCTCCTGTTGCTAACTCAGCCATACCTCCCACTGCATCAAAATTCGTATGCATCGCATAGTAGCAAATCCCATTTTCCGCTAAAGTCAGCACCTTTTCTGCAATAAAGTCATCCTCATTAATCTGTTTCAAAGAAGAAAAAATCATCGGATGATGTGTAACCAACATATCAACCTGTTCTGTCACTGCAGCTTCTACTACTTCCTTTGAGGCATCTAAAGCAATCATGATTTTTTTTACTTCTTTTTCCTTTCTTCCGACCAGCAAACCTACATTATCCCAATCACAGGCATATTGTTTGGGAGAAAGTTGCTCCAAATGAGCTACAATATCTTTACATTTCACGTCTTCACCCCTCCAGTCATCTATCCAAAATACGTTAGTGCACGTTCATTTACTGCCATTTCACCTTTAATGCTATCCATACGTTGTCTTGTAGGTTCCGGTATTTCTTCTTGTGCCTCTATCGACTTTCTAATGGATGTTTCTACTTTATCCATAATCTGTTGTAACACTTTGCGTTCCTTCTGCAAAAAGGCAAGTAACGTCTCGTTCTGATTTCGAAGATTACAACGTCCATATACCCATTCTTCTTCCGAATAGGATTCTTCATCAACAGATAACCAATCGATACCGGATTCATCCATATTAACTTGATTGCTTCCGACATTCTGATCAGGCACAACTGGTTCCGCTTTCATCACCGTATAATATTTGCCATCTTCCACCAACATTGTTTCACAGACAATATGATATTCATGTCTGTACAAAAACATACGCACTTCTTTCAAATCAGACTGCGGTTGCAAAATCAATACCGGACGCTTTTTATCGTTACAAACAATATGTAATCCTCGTTCCAAAATGCCCTTCATCAAAAGACCGCCCATTCCGGCTATAATAACCGCATCCACTTCTCCCGGTTCTAATCGCTCCAATCCGTCACCTAACCGAATGTCGATTACATCTGAATAACCAGCCTCTTTTACATTTCTTTTGGCAATATCCAGCGGACCGGTTCGAACATCCATAGCAATCACTTTCTCAGCAAGCTGACGTTGCATCAAAGCAATCGAAACATAAGCATGATCGCATCCTACATCCGCTATAGTAAAGGACTGCGGTGAAACCATATTCACCACAGCCTCCATTCTCTTAGACAAATTAACATCCTTCATAGATACCATTCTACTCCAAATAATCCTATTTTAAAATAATCCTACTCTAAGTAATCTCTTAACTTTCTGCTACGGCTAGGATGTCTCAACTTACGAAGTGCTTTCGCCTCAATCTGACGAATACGCTCTCTTGTAACATTGAATTCCTTTCCAACCTCTTCCAAGGTTCTAGCTCGTCCATCATCCAAACCAAAACGTAATTTCAAAACCTTTTGCTCTCTATCAGTCAGAGTATCTAACACTTCCTCTAACTGTTCCTTTAACAAAGTAAATGCAGCCGCATCCGCAGGAACAGGAACATTTTCATCCTGGATAAAATCTCCCAAATGGCTGTCTTCCTCTTCACCAATTGGAGTCTCTAACGAAACCGGTTCCTGAGAAATTTTCAAAATCTCTCGTACACGTTCAACCGGAATATCCATCTCTTCTGCAATTTCTTCCGGAGATGGTTCTCTTCCCAACTCCTGCAATAATTGACGGGAAACACGAATCAACTTATTGATTGTTTCAACCATATGCACCGGAATACGGATTGTTCTAGCCTGATCTGCAATCGCTCTTGTAATTGCCTGACGAATCCACCATGTTGCATAAGTAGAGAATTTGTATCCTTTGCTATAATCAAACTTTTCAACCGCTTTGATGAGACCGAGATTACCTTCCTGTATCAAATCAAGGAACAACATACCACGACCTACATAACGCTTTGCAATACTTACAACAAGACGAAGATTCGCTTCTGCAAGTTTCTTCTTTGCGTAATCACCTGCATCGATTAACTCCTGAAGCTGCTTCTTTGTCTCCTCATCTAACTCATCGCCCATTTCGTCTATCTGACTCTGTGCAGCATCTCCCGCCTCCATCTTCTTAGCCAAAGCAATCTCCTCTTCTGCACTCAAAAGAGGAACCTTACCAATTTCCTTTAAATACATACGCACCGGATCTTCGATATTAGTACCTTCCGGAACCGACAAATCAATCTTTTCAACTGAGATTTCTTCATCATTCTCAACTTCTAACAGCGCATCCTCATCCGGTTCTTCTTCATCCTCAGTAATTGTTAATACATCTACTTTATTCTGTTCTAAGAAATCAAAAATTTCTACCATGCGATCTGTAGTCAACTCTACATCCTTGCTCGTTGCAAAACACGCAATAATTTCATTGTCTTCAATCACATTTTTCTTTTTCTGGGCAAGTGCAAGCAATTCCTTTAACTTCTCCTGGAATTTTGCATCATCTTCCGAATTGCTTTCTTTCGAATTTTGTGAATCGCCTTCTTTGGTAGCTGCTACCTCATCTGTTGATTTTGCCTTCGTAGTTCTCTTTCTAGTGGTTTTCTTTGTCTGTTCCACCTCTGTCACATTCATTTCACTTAATTCTTCTACTTTTTTCTTTGCCATTTCCTGTTCCTTTCTACAATACCTGGTATCTTTATCTAAATGTATTGATTGGTTTCATTTTTTCTATCTTAACTTTCGCCATAATCAGCTCACTTTGCTTAGTCAAATCACCTTTCGTCATTTCCAATTGATGTTCAATGCTTCGAAGCTTAATTGTTTTCACCAAATCTGTTACAACCTTGGATTTCTCACTTTGTGGAATCTCCATATCAAAATCCTGTTGCATAATCATGGAAACCTTTTCATGTTCTTCTTTACTTTGATAATGATTCATTATTGCCGCCGGCGTTACTTTTCCATCCCGATTATATTGCTCATAAAGCTCCTTTATCACATCATGATAAACCGGTTCAAAAAAATCGTCTGGCGATATCATGTTCTTCAACACATCAAATAATGCATTTTCATTAATCAACCAGGAAATCAACAGTCTTTCGGACTTTAATTGTTGTTGTTCCTTCTCTTCTTCCGGAGATTTTCGATTCCTATCACGAAAAGCGAAAGTATCCACCTTGGTCGCACCGGTAATTCCATACTGCGTAACTGCTTCTTTCAAGCTATCTCTATCAATATCATACTGTTTGGCTACACTATCAATGTAATTCTTTCGTTCCATCGGTTCTGATATGAGAGACAGGCGTTTTGCTGCTTCCTTTTGAAACTGCGTTCGCTCCTGCGGATCTTCCTGATTATAATTATGTGCCAAAACGTCAATTTCAAACATAGTTGCACTTTTCGCTTCGCCGATACGTTTTTCCATACCTTCCGTACCTTCCGCACGAATCACTTCATCCGGATCTTTGTACGGTTTTAAAGAAATTACCCTGGCCGGCATTTCAAACTCTCTCATAATCTCTAACGCTCGTAACGCCGCCTTCGTACCAGCCTCATCACTGTCATAAGCCAAATAAGCTCTATCCGTAAATCGTTTGATCAGATTAACCTGTCCGACTGTAAGTGCTGTTCCAAGAGATGCAACTGCATTATCAAATCCCGCCTGATGCATGGATATGACATCCATATATCCTTCACAAAAAATGATTCCCGGCCGCTTACTTTTTTTGGCAAGATTCAATCCATACAAGTTACGACTCTTATCAAACACTAAAGTATCCTGCGTATTAATATATTTCGGTTTGGCATCACCCATAACACGTCCGCCAAATCCAATCACCCGATTATTGGTATCAATAATCGGAAACATGACTCTATTCCAAAATCGGTCTGAAAATCCATGCTTTTCATCATACTTTACAAGACCTGAATCCTTTAAATCATCATCTTTGTATCCTTTATTCTTTAAATATTTGTATAAATCATCACTATATACATCTGAAAATCCCAAACCAAACTTGGTTATCGTCTCATCTGTCAATCCTCTATCCTTCAAATATTGAAAGGCATTCGTTCCATGATCTGTCTTTAACAAATAATGAAAATAACCAGCTGCCAACTTATTCATATCCTTAATCTTAGTTCTTGCATCCGCCTGTCGCTTGGCTTCTGCCGACATCTCCTGCTTTGGCAAATCATATCCTGCACGTTCCGCCAAAGATTCCAAAGCTTCCGGAAATGTAAAATTCTCATGTTCCATCAAAAAAGTAAAGACATTCCCACCTACTCCACAACCGAAGCAGTGATACATCTGTTTCTCCCTACTCACATGGAAAGAAGGTGTTTTCTCATGATGAAAAGGACAACATGCCGAATGAGAATTCCCTTTACGCTTAAGGTTTACATAACTTCCTATCACATCCACTATATCATTTCTGGAACGAACTTCTTCCACAACTTCATCTGAGTAATACACCTTCTCACCACCTTTCTTATACTTTTTGCATTATGTTAATCCAAATATTATGTTAACCACCAATTTTATCTTATCTGTTCCATCCCAAAGGCTCGAATGCTTCCTGAAACTTCATAACCGCATAATTATCTGTCATTCCCGCAATATAATCGCACACTACAATCTCTTGATCTTCTCCTCGTTCAATCATTGCTACATATTCCTCCGGCATAAGCTCAGGTCTTAATATATAATAATCAAACAATTCCTGAAGCATACGTTGTGCTTTCACTTCTTCACTTTTTGCCACCGGATTGGTGTACACTGTCTCAAACAAAAAACTACGAAGACCTGTCATAGCCTGACGAATATCCGGCGAACATACTATATCATTCTTACCTTCACTATTGGCAATCACATCATGAATAATGGTATTCAAACGATCCCTTGTGCGCTTACCAAGCTTATCTGTACAATCTTGTGGCAAATCCTGTTCTAACAGAATCCCTCCACGAATTGCATCATCTATATCATGGTTAATATATGCTATTTTATCCGCTAATTGAACAATCTTACCCTCTAATGTACCCGGAGAACCTGCTGTCTTATGATGTAAAATTCCATCTCTAACCTCAACCGTAAGATTCAGTCCCCGACCCTTTTTTTCCAAGCGTTCCACTACACGGATACTCTGTTCATTGTGTTTAAATCCTTTGGAACAAACTTCATTTAATGCCCGTTCACCTGCATGACCAAAAGGCGTATGTCCCAAGTCATGACCTAACGCAATGGCTTCCGTCAACTCCTCATTCAAGCGCAACGCTCTGGCAATTGTTCGTGCTGTCTGAGCAACCTCCAATGTATGAGTCAACCGTGTTCTGTAATGATCTCCCTCCGGAGATAGAAAAACCTGCGTTTTCTGCTTCAATCTACGAAAAGACTTACTATGAAGAATACGGTCTCGATCTCTCTGGTAAATGGTTCTTACATCACACATGGGTTCATCTATGTCACGACCTTTGGATTGATCCGAAAATGATGCATCCTCACATAAGTACTCATGTTCCAAAGCTTCTAACTTTTCACGAATGTTCATTCCACCGATTCCTTCCTTTCTTCAAAGTCAAAATAACCGTCTATTTTATAATATTCGACACAATTTCAAGAAACCCTTTTTATTTTTTGCCTTTTTATCCCTTTTTATTCCAAGTAGTTGTTCGTAAACATGTGATATGCTGCCAGCAAAATTTCTTACTAACAAAAAAGCAAGCCCAACCGGCTTACTTTTTGTAGTAATATAACTATATAAATATATTTTTACCATTCCCGACATTCCTCCAATGGCATCTGTTGTTTGTGATGTGTAATTCTCATAACTATACAACTTTTACCGTTTCTCCATTACACTCAATTGTTACTGTTACCGTATATTTTTTTACATCAAACACAACTATCGATTTTGCATCGTCCAATTCCCGCTCAATTATCAAAACGCCATTTGTATCATCACAAATTCTTCGCACTTCTTTTCCTGCCACTAAGACCGGATATCTTTTTCGCACCTGAATCAATTTGCGATACCAGGAAAACATCTCTTTATCCTGATATTTCTCATCCCAAACCATTCCTCTTCTGCAATCCGGATCCTCCCCACCAGACATGCCATACTCATCTCCGTAATAAATAAATGGCATTCCCGGCATCAAAAGTTGCAGTGCTGCCGCCATGCGAAGCTTTTCTTTCTTTTCACCGCACGCATGTAAAAATCGGGCTGTATCATGACTATCTATAAGGTTCCACAAAACAGGATACACCTTATTATGTAGATTCCCACGTAAATGGTCCAATCTTTCCATAAACTGACTCACAGTATATTCCTCATGAGCTATAAGCTTCAATACCGCTGTAAAGAAATCATAATTCATGACCGTATCCCACTCATCACCTTCTAAGAAATCCCCTGCATAATACCAAATTTCACCTATTATAAGCGCTTCCGGATTCACTTTACGCACTTCTTTACGAAACCGTTTCCAGAAAATATGACTTATTTCATCTGCCACATCCAAACGCCAACCGTCAATTCCACATTCCTTCAACCAGTACTGTGCCACCTTAATCACATAATCTATGGTTTCTTCATTTTGCAGATTCAATTTGGGCATACCACCATAATAGGAAAACGTCTTAAAATTCGGCTTTGTAAAAGGTTCCGCCTTCAACGGATAATCGTCTATGTAATACCAATCCCAATACTCGGATTCGCGTCCTTTTTCTACTATATCAGCAAACGCAAAAAATTTCGGTGAAGTGTGATTAAATACTGCATCCATAATCACACGTATGCCATGACTATGTGCCAAATCCACTAGCTCCTTCAAATCTTGCGTCGTTCCAAAAGAAGGATCTATTTTGTAATAATCAATGGTATCGTACTTATGTGTAGAATCAGACATAAAAATCGGTGTCATATAAATTATATCCACTCCAAGCTCCACCAAATGTTCAAAGTGTTCGATAATTCCTCTTAAATCACCCTTTAAATCATCCGTAGCTGTAATCGGTGTTTTATTCCAAAGTTCTTCCGACACCTCTTTACTACTGGCATACCGGGATGGAAAGATCTGATACACCACCTTATTCTTCGCCCATTCCGGAACATCAAAATACTCTTCTTCTCTCAAATTCTGTGGACAATTAAACATAAAATGTGTGTTGTCAATTGGTTCATCATAAAATTCACCATTTCCAAAATAGCGAACCATCCCTGTTTTATCTGTCAACTCAAAATAATATCGCAGACAAATCACATCTATCTCCAACACAGCTTCAAAATAATCAAAAAAGCAATCACTAGCCACCTTTTCCATCCGGCATTCGTTGCGAGTATCAAAGACATCTATCGGAATATATTTGTCCCTGCTACGTAACACAACTGTTTCCATGTCATTCTTTTTGGTCTGAATACGAAACAGAAACTTCCCTTTCTCCAATGCAAAACAATCCCTTTTATCTGCCAAATGACGAATTGCTGAATATTCCATAGTACCTCCCCATTTTCTCTCACATCAAACCTACGATTGTGTGTTACATCGTAACTATTCAGTATTTTTATAGTTACATTACGCCCTTATTTCCCAAAATACCATCTAAGAAATGTCTACTCTTCATTCTCTTCCAAAGGTTCTAAAGTATTCTCTTCTTGGTTCTCTTCCTTATGTGTAAACCCTAGTTCTTCTCTTTGCGCACGCTCCATCTCTTCTTTTTGTGCGCGTTCCAGATCTTCTTTCAAGTGTGTGTATTTTGCGTCATAGAATAAATCTTCTCCTATGCCATCTCCTGGTCCCTCATAAGCCGATACTTCAATCCAATCTCTAAAAATCCCATCTACATATCTGCCAAATTCGTCCGGTTCCGGTATTATCAGTTCTTCTATCATCCCAACAGCTTCTGTTTCTGCATTGTCTTCCAACAAATCAATCTGTGTAGCCTCCACACACTCGTCCAACATTGCATTGTCCTCCGATTCCGGCAAGTTTTCCTGTACCACATCATCTGTATTGTCATTTTCTTCTGTCTGTGCTACCTCCGGCTTTGGTATATAATATTTTCTTTCCTTAATCACTTCTCCTTCTTTTGCCTTCCAGACTGATACACTTCCATCTTCAACCCAAAACTCTCCAAAACCATTCTCATCAATCAAAACGGTTTCCTCTACATGATGTAAAATATCTTCAAAGGTACAACCGGCAAAATGTTTTCCAACATACATCCGCTTCATTCCGGCTTTTTCCACCGTCATAATGACTGCAAAACCGGAATCCGGTATCTCATCAATACCTTCTCTCGTCCAGCCAACAATCTTAGGATGGTTAAAATAATCATGCTGTACGCCATATGCTGCATCTTTTCTTAAATCCATCAACTCCTTGAGACCTTCAATTGGCTTAAGATTACAGTGCGGAACACCATAATAATCTCCATAGAATACGCAAGGATACCCTTCTTCTCTCAACAAAATCAAACAATAAGCATGTAATTTGAACCATTCTAATATATAAGACTGTAATGCCTGTCCGGGTTCCGTATCATGGTTATCCACGAAAGTTACTGCCAGCTCCGGTTTGGAATGTAGCAAAGTGTTCTTTAATATATAACGCATGTCATAATATCCATTACTGGTGGATGCATGAAACATATTAAAATGTAACGGAACATCAAACAAAGTTAAAGTCCCTTCTGTCTTTTCAATATAGTTTTCTAAAATCGGCAATTCTGCATTCCAATACTCTCCAACTGCAAAAATCGGTTTTTGATATTTGTCCCTTAAACCACCAAGCCAGTTTCGGAAGAAATTAAAATCAATATGTTTTACTGCATCTAAACGAAATCCATCCACTCCGGTAAACTCAAAATACCACTCACCCCAGCGCTGTAGTTCCTCTACAACTTCTTCATCGCTCATATCCACGTCAACACCCATGAGATAATCATAATTACCAAACTCACCATCTACATCACTATCCCATTCTTTTCCAATAAAACGATAGATTCCATTTTCCTGGCTTTTGGCATCATAATCTGTTCCATGAAAATTCGTCCAATCCCACTTAAAATCTGAATATTGTCCATTTCTTCCCGGAAATGTAAACTTAGTCCATACCGTAATCTTTTTCTTTCCATGAACTTCCCGATTCCGGTCATACTCATCATGTCCATAAGCAAATATTCGTTCCTTTTCATCAGCACCCATCCTGTGTCCTAAAACGATATCTGCCAAAACCTCTATTCCCATACTCTGTAAGGTTTTGATTGCCAAAAGGTACTCATCCTTACTTCCATATTTGGTTTCAACCGTTCCCTTCTGGTCGAATTCTCCCAAATCATATAAGTCATAAACCGCATAACCTACATCTTGCGCACCACTTGCACCCTTATATGCCGGTGGAAGCCAAACTGCAGTCACGCCATGCTCCTTCAATTGCTTCGCTTCTTGTGCCACATGCTTCCAGTGGTTCTTATCCGGTTTCAGATACCATTCAAAATCCTGCATCATTAATTTATTTCTATTCATCATTTTCTATCCCTCTATACATTCAAAAACTTTTAACATTGTTCAAAGAATTTGTAGTTATTCAGTACGTTCATAAATACAATGACTTCTTTTATTTCAGCTATTATAACACAATAAATGTATCGAAAACCATATTATTTTGTTGTTTCTCTCCAAAAGAATAACCACAATCGCTATTCAAAAGGATTAGTCCCAACCAGTTTGAAGCAACTCATATCTATCCTTCAAATAATACTCTGTATCCTCTGTAAAACACTCCAAATACTTATAACAATACTCAACGAACACTGCAACCTTGTTGGCAAGGTGCTCGCTTTTGTAAGCATAGTTTTGTTCGTACAAGCAGGCAAAAAACTCCATGGTAACCGCAACATCTTCATTTTGATTTACCTTTGCGTATCCATTGTAAAAATATATATTTTCGATATCGTTAGCATAATAGCTAGTGTATTCCAAGTCATTTTCATAATCAGCAAACACTTCTTGATACATAAATCCATCAGGGTTACAAGCCTCCCAGTCTGTGCTAAATTCCATAGTATCTTCTTCAGTCAAAATCACGGAATGGATATTGTGTATGGTTTCATGAATGGTTGTGCTTGTAATTCCTAGAGCATTTACATCAATATACACATGGGCATAACCATACTCCACTCCCGCAATACCCACTGCTACCACAACGTCCTCGCCTTCTTTCGGTATAAAATCCGTTCCCAAATATAGATTGTATCCTGTCCAACACTTTTCTACCATTTCCCTAAACATATCATCCGGGAACACAGCCAATCCTCTATCAATGTCTTCAAGCGCATATAACATAGCCTCTGTATCTGTTGTGGAAGCTATATTGTAATGGGTATACGTTGTAGGCACATTTTCTCCGTAAATGATATTGATACCATACTTTTCCTCGAGTTCCTCTGCCTTTTTTGTAACTTCTCCCATGTTAATATCTGTCACAAGCACAGCATCCTCACTAACTAACATACTTGGATTAGTTGCCGGCGGAGATTCCACATAATTCCACACCAATAAATCCTCGATTGCTCCATCAGAATAATTCTTTAGATACATAACTATGTAATCATCCAGAACCTCAACCATAGGGTCTATTGTGACTCCATAATAGATATCTTCTCGATGCGTTTGGTTATAATATGACACAAAATCCAAGGAAGTTGTATAAGTCTTGCTACTGCTCCATTCTCCATATGTATAAATGCAACCCGATTCCGAATATTCCTCCAACAACGAAGCACTCAAATCCCCTTTATACCAAATATATTTAAACAAATCCTCTGTTGTCTTTGCACTCTCGATTTCCCCCGTAGTAAGATTTAATCCAAGCACACATTCGGTACTATTTTTAAATTCCCATGCTTTTAGGTACAAGCAACTTCCTTCCTCATTGATATCTACAATCTGATAAGAACCATAGTACTCGCTTGGTTCAAATATCAACTGACTCTTCTCCTGTAGCCGGCTCATAGATATACTGTCTTCCCCCTCAAATATGGCTGATACATCTACTTTATAAAGTTTTGATGAAAGGTTATCCAGATAATACATTTCTTCACCATGACATACCATAGAAAAATCAAATGCTAATCCATGTTCTAAAACTACATCTTTATATCCGCTAAAATCTTTTTTGTAGACTCTTATCAAATTATATTCCGTATTAATCAATACCAATGGGTCGCTACACATCAAGATAAACGAAGCAATGCTGTCATTATCCGTTACTGTCATCCCACCAAGCGGCGTTAACATACCGGTTTCAGGATTAAAACTAGTAAATGTCTGTGTTTTTTCACCCTCTTCAATCGTTTCATAACAAAGTAGCAACTCGTCCTGATTATACGCTGTCGCCATAACCAAATTCTTCTCCTGACACAATACCTCGTCAAAAGAATATAGCCCATCACTTTCTGCAACCGCATAATTGAATAAATTATATTCTTTCACCGCAAGCTCTCCAGTATTTTCAACTGTCGAATCAGCGCCTGTCGTATCACCACACCCGACACAAACTAGTATTAAACAACTTAATATACAACACAGTATTTTTTTCTTCATGTTCTCTCACCCCAAACCTCACATATTACTATTTTTCAAATGCTCATTTCATTAGCTCTTTTTAAATTTGGCCTTCTTATTCACACCACGTTTGATAAGCATTGACTTGTAAGCCTTGAATTTCTTCTTAGGAACCTTCACAGTTATGCTCTTTGGTGTCTTTGTAAATGCTTTGTTTCCAATCTTCTTTGTGGTTAGCTTCGAAGATTTAATTGTAAGCGTCTTCATCTTACTACATCCATAGAATGCCTTATCACCAATCTTTGTTACATTCTTTCCGATAGTAATTGTCTTTAATGCCTTACATCCGTAAAATGCGTTCTTACCTATCGTCTTTACTCCGGCTCCCATCTTCACAGTAGTAAGCTTCTTAAAGTTCTTAAATGCATTCGCCGGAATACTTGTTACACTATTACCGATATTCAACGTCTTTAAGTTAGTACATCCTTTAAATGTCTTAGCACTAAATTCCGTCACATTGTCACCAATAGTAACAGAAGTAAGCTTCTTGCTACCTGCAAATGCAGTATCTGAAATGGCTGTTACCTTATATGTAATGCCGTTAATGGTAACAATTGCAGGAACAACTACACTAGTCGATTCCTTATCCGTTGGTGCCTCGTAAATCACTGCATTACCATTCTCATTCGCTTCCATTATTTTATAAGTTGCACTTGCATCTTCGATTATAATTTTTTCATCAACCGCCGGTGTTCCAATAGCAGAAATCTCCTCTGTCTTAGTTGTCTTACATACACTACATGTGTAAGTCTTTTCACCCTTTTGTGTAGCAGTTGCTGCCTTGGTCACAACTCCTGCATCCCAAGCATGTCTTTCCGGAACCTCAACTTTACGATTAGTTGATAAATCAGCTATATCAATATCATAAAAATTCTTTTCATTCTCATTCCAGGTATACCACACAATCTTTCCTTCACAAACCACCGGTACACAATCAGAAAGTTCTCCAGCCATACTGTGAACGTTTCCGGACATTTGTCCTGTTCCATCCACTAATGCATAATATACCTTCCCTTCTCTTGACCACAGCATCATATAATTATTGGATGAGATTTTCACTAGTTGCGGTGTGGATGTAGTACCATCCCCTTCATCATAAGAAGTAAGTAAATTCATGCTTACCGTAGAGGTTTCTTTATCCACTGCTGCTACAAATACATTCCGGGTAGTCCTGGTAAGGTTGGAATCATCCTGCGCCACGGTATTTCCTGCAATCAGATATTTAGAATTAGAAATTTCAAATCCTCCCACTGATGCCCCCGTAGCATTCTGTCCAATTTCTCCCGGAAATGCTAACACATTGATTGAACTACAGTATGAACTATAATCACGAGGCACAAACTTTCCAGTGGATACATCTGTTGGATACTTTATAATTACAATGGAACGAGGATATGCGTCTCCATGATCCACCGCTACAATTTGATTATTATCCAATTTAATAAATTGATTAAAAGAATGACTTACATATCCTATACTAATATTCATAACATTAGTATAGGAATCTGTAATAGTCATTGTTTCCATATCAACTTCCATTGTCACATTTGCCTGATGATTATATCCGTCTGATGACTTATACATTTCATGGCTTGTTCTGATGAGTAGGTATTTTCCACTTACATCCATTCTACAAGAACCGGCATCAAAAGGAACCGTTGTGTTACAATCTCGTAAGGAAGCTGTCCCCAATTTATTCCATTCCGTATCATATTTCGTTATCCGGAATACTTCTTTGTCAGCAGATTCTTCTGTATTATACTGACCAGTTACTACAAAATAATTGCCCTCTGTAGCATAAAATCCTCCCCAAATAGGCAATTCCTCTGCTACTATTTTAGAAGAAATCACATTATAATTTTTATCATAATACTCTACCAGTAATCCCTCAATCTCAGATCCATACTGTACTCTCATAAGAGAACCATCCGCAAGAACTGTCAAATAAGATTCTATAGGTCTTGCCCATCTTGTATAGTTTTGATTTTCTGCATTTTCTCCATGATAAACATCACATACAGCATTCGTTGCTTCGACTTTTACAGATGGAATACCTACAAGTATAGCTACCACCAATAAAACACCAATTGACACTTGTTTCATCCTCTTCATCTTTTCATCCTCCGTAATTGTTGGATTATGATATGTTGGCATTACACGAAAATAACTAATACCACCAGTACCAACAAATTGAAGTCTCTTACACCAACTGTTGAAACATTGAATTCTTTGGCGCAATAGCAACATTCAAACGCTCTCGTTCATTGCACCTTTATTGCAAATTTTCTTTTGATAATTCTTCTAGTAATGAATTTTCAGAAATAACCTTTTCCGTTGCTGTAGTAATCTCCTCTATTTCCTGCTTTCTCTCTTTGTTCTGTTTTTCTACTTCTTCCTCTTTAACTAATCCAAGTTGAGATTCCGGTATAAACCGCCTAAAAACAGCCTCCAATTCATGATACTCTACAGGTTTACGCAGATAATCATCAAATCCTTTTAACAACAACTCCTGTTTCACTCCTTCAATCGCATTAGCAGTCAATGCCACTATCTTTCCTTGGCCACCTTTTGCATAGTAGTCAGATAGTTCACGTAATCGCTCCATAGTTTCAACACCATCCATTTTAGGCATCATCTGATCCATAAACACCAAATCATATTCTTTCTGACTACATAACTTTAATGCCTCTTCTCCACTACTTGCTGTATCTACCGTTAATCCATATTGCTCCAAGATTTTTTTGATTACTTTCAAGTTAATCAGATTATCATCTGTAACAATCACATGTATATCTTTAATCTTCATCCCATCAACATTCAAAGAATTTCCACCTTGATGTTTAGTCCTATTAAAATTAATCGACGCTTCATCTACAACTTCTTGACTTATGCTTACGGTAAAAGTAGACCCTTGTCCATAAACACTGTCAACCTTTATCGTACCTCCCATCAAATTCACATATCCTTTAACAATGGCTAACCCCAGTCCGGTACCTTCAATGTGTGTATTGCGTTCAGAATCAAAGCGAGCAAAACTTTCAAACAAGCAATCCATATCATTTTCCTTCAAACCAATTCCGGTATCGGTGATGATAAATTCCAATTGGGCATTCTTGTTTTCCATTGTAACCAAGCGAATCTCAAACACTACACTACCTTGTTCCGTGTATTTTACTGCATTATTCAACAGATTAATCAAAATACTGCGCACACGGGTCTTATCACCATAAAGCTCAGCAGGAATCTTCGGGTCTGCTTTCATTTGAAATTCCAGTCCCTTCTTCTTCGCTTGAACATCAATAATATGATAAATGTCTTGTAGCAAAGATACGGTGTAATAATTCGAACAGGAAAGTTCAGCTTTGCCGGAATCTATCTTGGAAATATCCAAAATATCATTAATAACTGCCAAAAGATTCAATGCGGAATTCTTAACATCTGTCACGTATTCGCAAACCTGTTCCGAAATATCCAATTTCAATATCAACTCTGACAATCCAAGAATTGCATTCATTGGTGTTCGAATCTCATGGGACATATTTGCCAAAAATGCGCTTTTGGATCGATTGGCCGACTCTGCCTGCCATTTTGCCTCCTCCAAACGCTGGATATTTTTCATACGCTCGGATAAATCCGTCACAATGATAATGTAACCGATAATATCGTTATAACGATCTTGAATTTTATTAATTGCCAAATTACAGTAAATCTGATTGTGCAAACAGGAAACATCTATATTGGTTTCCATCCCCTCAAATACAAAAACAGAATCATCTTTCACATCAAAAAGCGTTTCTAGTCGAATATTCTTTTGTTCAATCTCATCTTGTGGTATACCTAAGAACTTTGTAGCCGCATCATTCGCTATTTTCATACATTTGTCAGCATCAAAAACCAACACAGGAATAGCCAGCGAATAATAGATAAACTCTGACATATTGGTGATTGTAATCTTAGAACGATTATTCGCGCGAATTGCCACATAAACAACCACGACTCCCCAAAACTGCATCAACGTACTTCCCGGAATCGCCTTAAAACCTAACAGCGGAAATACTGTATCCAGCATCGTTCCTATCAACATAACCACATCTACCACTATAAATATTTTTCCAAAAAAACAAATTCGTTTTACTTTCGAAAAGCACATATACAAGCTAAGCGCAAACATCAGCACCGCCAATATTAAGCTATAGACCGTATATATTGTATTAAACAAGCCTGACTTAAAGGAATACGTCATACCACTTGCATCCAATTGAAATACGGTTTGACTGCTCTCAACCGTAAGAAAATACACAATAATACCAAGAGAAGCAAAACCATTAAATAAATGCTCCCAAAACTTCCTAATACCAGATAAATAAGAAATCAACATCTGCCCTGTAATCAAGTACATAATCGTTCCTATCATACCAATGGCGCGACAATAATATGCCCATGTAACATCAGTCTGCAATATCAATGCACCAAAGCCCAAACTCCAGATAGCACTACTAAAGCTAAAGGCTGACAACAGTTTATTCTCCTTGTACTTTCTCTCCTCAGACCACAATATTCGAAAAGCAAAAAACATAGCTAAGACACAAAAAACAAACAAAATAATGGGACAGATATATTTTACATTTTCCATAAGCACTTCCTCACTAGGCATAATCTGTAAGTTCCATTTATATTATAAAATATTGGGACTAATTTGTAAATTGAACACAATCACACCATAACAAAACAATCTACATTTTATCAATTCTATCTCTGCATACATCAGTAAATGATGACTCATCCTCCGATGTCTTTTTCTCTAATTCGTAACTGTGAGCACTCTTTAATACTCCTTTTTACTTTTCCTACTGGTAAACTCCGATTAATTCTCCATACAGTTTCTCACAAAACTCTTTAATTAACAGATTTTAGTCCAAATTTTACAAATCCTCTAAAACAAAGAACTCCCCTAGGACTTCCTAGGGGGGCCATCTCGCTTATCAGCTCGATGAAGTACATTCGCCAAATAAACAACTACATGCAAATATGCTTGTCTACTTGGCTCATTGTATACAATCGAGTAGGAGGGAAAATTAAATAAATTTCCCCGACCTCTCACACCACCGTGCATACCGTTCGGTACACGGCGGTTCAATCAACTTAACAAGTAACACACCTTTCGGTGTAGTAATCTAACATTGAGACTAATCCAAAT
>JAFQOE010000043.1 GCA_017395635.1 Lachnospiraceae bacterium
ATCAACAGATTTTTTTTCTGATTTGTATATACAATTTGTAGGAATAATTTGAGTGTTTTCTAGAATAAATTTGAAAAAATAAAGAAAATAATTTAGAAAAAGTTTGATGTTTTGTTTAGAGATAATGTGCTGTTTTACAATTCGGCATGCTGACACCATTTTCCCAGGAACTGATGGAGTTGGGCTTAATGTAGCAGTTATAAGCTTCCAAATGTTTTGATAAGTCGCCTTGTTTCATTTTTATCTGTTTTCTGTGTTCTGATAATATTTTTCCAATCGAATGTGCCATAGTTTTACCTGCCTTTCTGTTAAGATAACAATTGTAAAAAACTTCTGTATTTACTATATAACGAAAACACGCTTTTAACAAGAAGAAAATCAACACTATTGAGAAAATGGAAGAATATTACCGTTGAAAATCAATGGAAATAGAATTGTACTTGCCGTACAAGGAAGAGGCGAGTAAGTATCTTCGTAATGATTCAGTAGGATGGAAATCACGAGGTTTTCGAAGAATAATTCCGAGTTTAACAGGTAAAAATCCCATCACCGAAGGTGATATTGTACGGATTTTGCTTATAATTGCGAAGGTATGGAACAGTTACGAATCGTCCGGAAATGTCAAAGGAGGGGAATACCATGCAGGACAGAGTGATACTTCACAGTGACTGCAACTGTTTTTACGCAAGTGCGGAGATGTTACACAGACCGGAGTGCAGACACGTACCGATGGCTGTGGGTGGTGATCCTGAAGCAAGGCATGGAATTGTGCTGACTGCCAATTATATTGCAAAGCGGTATGGTGTGAAAACAGGCATGGCACTATGGCAGGCAAGGCAGGTATGTCCTGGTATTGTATTCGTACCACCGAGAATGGATTTATACCTTCGGTTTTCAAGAATGGCTCATGAAATCTATGCAGACTATACAGATTTGCAGGAACCATACGGAATTGATGAAAGCTGGCTGGATGTAACGGACAGCTGCAGCCTGAAAGGTGACGGACTTTCCATTGCCAAGGAAATCAGCAACCGGATGAAATCAGAAATGGGGATTACGGTAAGTATTGGTGTGTCTTACAATAAAATCTTCGCCAAACTAGGTTCAGATTATAAGAAGCCGGATGCGATTACGACTATGGGAAGGGAAGAGTACCGGACGAAAGCATGGAATCTTCCGGTAAGTGATTTGCTCTATGTAGGGCGGAGCACCAACAGGAAGCTGCAATTGTTAGGTATTAAGACAATCGGTGATTTGGCAAAGGCAGCATTGGAATTAGCAGTTGATGATGATATTCTTCGTAAGAATCCAGCAAAAGGGGCATTGGGTGATTATGGTCGCACGCCAAAGGAACGGATTGCATTAACATCTTCTCAACAAGAAAAGATATTAGCGTTTATTAAGACACATAATGTCTATAATGCATATTATCCAATGATATGTTTTATGATTGGAACTGGTTTGAGATGTGGTGAGTTAATTGGTTTGACGTGGAATGATGTTGATATGAAAAAGAAGATTATTAATGTAGACCATCAGTTGATTTATAAGAATCTGGGTGATGGATGTAAGTTTCATATCACAACACCAAAGACAGAAGCAGGTGTGCGTATTATTCCCATGCTAGATAATGTACGAAAGGCGTTAGAAGAACAACGTAAGTTGAATTTTTTGCTGGCACGTAATCGAGATTTTGAAATTGAAGGATATACAGATTTCATTTTCCTAGCAAAGACGGGGAGACCGCTTATGCCGAATGGTGTGAATAGTGCGTTGAAAAATATCGTAGATGCATATAATAAAGCAGAAGTGGTTAATGCCAAAAAAGAGCGTCGTAAAGCAGAACTCTTTCCGAATATATCAGCGCATATCATGCGTCATACTGCATGTACAAGAATGGCAGAACAAGGGATGGATGTAAAGGTCCTGCAATATATTATGGGGCATGAGAATATTGAAGTCACAATGCAGGTTTACAATCATATTAGTGATATGTCCCGTGTTGAGAATGAAATTATTAGGATGAATGCGTTAGCAGTAGATTTTTGAAAAATTGGTGTCAAATTGGTGTCAAAACGATAAAAATGGGAAAATATAAAGAAGTGGAAACGTGCGAAGCCTTGATTTTACTAGCTTCGCAAAAATTGTCAGAAAAGTTTAGCACTCACCTCTTGACAGTGCTAACAAAAAGTAGTATTTTATTTTCAGATGAAGAAAACAGATAGTTTTCGGCATACTAATAAGAGTTTGAAAGGTGGGTACTATTATGAACGCAGAGAAATTTACAAAAAAGTCACTAGAAGTCGTTGAGAATTGTGAAAAGCTTGCCTATGAATACAACAATCAGGAGATTGACCAGGAGCATATTTTGCTTAGTTTGCTTACGGTAGACGAAAGTTTGATTGCGAAGTTGATTGAGAAAATGGAGATAGATTTACAACATTTTATCAAGGAGGCAGAAAAGCTTGTAGCATATCGCCCGAAGGTTTCCGGTGGTAATTTGTTTACCAGTTCTGATTTTCAGAAAACATTTGTACATGCAGAGAAAGAGTCTAAGCAGATGGGTGACTCTTTCATTTCTGTAGAACACATTTTTCTTGCATTACTGAAATATCCGAATAAAGCATTAAAAGGTTTATTTATGGGATATGGAATCACATCTGAGAGGTTTTTGAAGGTGTTGGCGGATGTAAGAGGACATCAGAAGGTGGAAAGTGATAATCCGGAAGCGGTGTATGATAGTTTGGAAAAATACGGTTATGATTTGGTAAAGCGTGCAAAGGAACAGAAATTAGACCCTGTTATTGGAAGAGATGCAGAGATTCGTAATATTATCCGTATTCTTTCCAGAAAGACTAAGAATAATCCTGTGTTGATTGGTGAGCCTGGTGTGGGTAAGACTGCAGCCGTGGAAGGTCTTGCACAGAGAATTGTTAGGGGAGATGTTCCGGAAGGATTGAAAGATAAGCAGATATTTGCTTTAGACATGGGTGCTTTAATTGCAGGAGCCAAGTATCGTGGTGAGTTTGAAGAGCGTTTGAAAGCAGTATTGGATGAGGTGAAGAATTCCAATGGAGAGATTATCTTGTTTATTGATGAGTTGCACACGATTGTAGGTGCAGGAAAGACGGATGGAGCATTGGATGCCGGTAATATGTTAAAGCCAATGCTTGCCAGAGGTGAATTACATTGTATCGGTGCTACAACCTTAGACGAGTATAGAAAGTATATTGAGACGGATGCAGCACTAGAACGTCGTTTTCAGCCGGTTATGGTTAATGAACCGACGGTTGAGGATACCATTTCTATTCTTCGTGGTTTGAAAAGCAGGTATGAGGTGTACCATGGCGTTAAGATTTCGGATAGTGCTATTGTAGCAGCGGCAACTCTTTCGAATCGTTATATTTCCGACCGTTTCTTGCCGGATAAAGCGATTGATTTGGTGGATGAAGCCTGTGCACTAATTAAGACAGAGTTAGATTCTATGCCGGTGGAACTGGATGAGATTCAGCGTCGTATGATGCAGCTAGAGATTGAAGAAGCGGCGCTTAAAAATGAAGAGGATCGTTTGAGTAAAGAAAGACTTGCAAAGCTACAAGAAGAATTGCGTGAACTTCATGAAAAGTTTGCTTCTATGAAGGCGGATTGGGATAATGAAAAGATGGGGGTTGATAAAGTTCGTAACCTGAAAGAGGAAATTGAACAGGTCAACAATGAGATTCAGATAGCGCAGCATAATTACGATTTGAATAAAGCAGCGGAATTACAGTATGGAAAATTACCACAGTTGCAAAAAGAACTTTCGGAGTTAGAGGCAAAAGAAGGTGATAAAGAAAAAACATTGGTACATGAGAATGTATCAGAGGAAGAGATTGCCGGAATTGTGTCAAAATGGACAGGAATACCGGTTTCTAAGCTTACAGAAAGCGAGCGTAATAAAACATTGCATTTAGCAGATGCGTTGCATGAGAGAGTGATAGGGCAGGATGAAGCTGTAGAGTTGGTTTCGGACTCTATTATTCGTTCGAAGGCAGGGGTAAAGGATCCGACTAAGCCGATTGGTTCTTTCTTGTTTTTGGGACCGACTGGTGTTGGAAAGACAGAACTTGCTAAAACATTAGCGCAGGCATTGTTTGACAATGAAGCGAATATGGTTCGCATTGACATGAGTGAGTATATGGAGAAACATTCAGTGGCAAGACTCATCGGAGCGCCTCCTGGATATGTAGGTTATGATGAAGGTGGCCAATTGACAGAAGCAGTTCGAAGGAAACCGTATTCCGTTGTATTGTTTGACGAAATTGAGAAGGCTCATCCGGATGTATTCAATGTGTTGTTGCAAGTGTTGGATGATGGTAGGATTACAGATTCTAAGGGCAAGACAGTTGATTTTAAGAACACCATTTTGATTATGACATCGAATATTGGTTCTGCGAATTTGTTAGAGGGTATTGGTGAAGATGGTGAGATTACGGTTGAAGCACAGGAAAAGGTCATGAATGAGTTGCGATTGCATTTTCGTCCTGAGTTTTTGAATCGATTGGACGAAACTATAATGTTTAAGCCATTGACGAAAGACAACATCGGAAACATTATTGATCTTTTGGTGGATGAGTTGAATCAGCGTCTTATTGAGAAGGAATTATCTTTGAAGATCACGGATCTTGCAAAAAGCTATATTATGGAGCATGGTTACGATCCTGTATACGGTGCGAGACCGCTAAAGCGATACTTACAAAAGAATGTAGATACGCTGGTTGCTAAGTTGATTTTAGCTGGAAATGTCAGTGTAGAAGATACCATTATCATCGATGTGGAGAATGGCAAGTTGATTGCAAAATGAATTTATCAATTCTATTAAAATGTAGTGACTGTTCAGAGCCAAGCATTTTCAATGAGGCTCTGAATGGTTACTTTTTTGTTTAATAACAGAAAAATTTGCTAAAATTGTCTATATATCAATAAAAAATTGTGAAAAATGTTGAGATATTAGAATGTTTTCTTGCATTCCAAGGAAAATCATTGTAATATATGGTTGGGTTATTTCGAAAGGTGATATTACATAGATATGGGGATAGACATATCATTTTTTTAGGTGAGTATATGGTTTATAAGGAGGAGAAGAAATGAACGAATGGCCTTGGATTTATTGTACAGAAAGAGATCCTAGTGTGGAAGAGATTCGAAAGAAGAATTTATTTTTGTGCAGTGACGGTTATAATACATTTGTTAGAAGTTATAGTTATCGTTTACATGGATTTACTATGGAATTGAGAGGTAGGGAGAGTAAGGATAGGAGTATTCTTGCTTGGATGCCTATGCCAAGTCCATGCGCAATTCCACCTAAGGATGATGAAATTCCTATAATTAAGCAAGCAGCAGTGACGAGTGCACAAGCGGTGCAGAAAGCAGATTCAGATAAACCAGGAGAGACGATGAAAAAATCTTCTCTCAGATTATCAGAACCGCCAATGCAGGCTATACAACAAGGAACAGTGTCTGCAGCTATTGTAGCGCAAAAAGCAGAACAGGAAGCAGCGAGAAAAACGGAAGAAGAAGTGGCAAGAAAAGCGGAAGAAGAACGCTTGAAAGCAGAACAGGAAGCAGCGAGAAAAGTGGAAGAAGAACGCTTGAAAGCAGAACAGGAAGCAGCAAGAAAAGCGGAAGAAGAACGCTTGAAAGCAGAACAGGAAGCAGCAAGAAAAGCGGAAGAAGAACGCTTGAAAGCAGAACAGGAAGTGGCAAGAAGAGCGGAAGAAGAACGTTTAAGAGCATCGCAAGAGGCCGCGAGAAAGGCTGAGGAAGAACGCTTGAAAGCAGAACAGGAAGCCGCAAGAAAAGCGGAAGAAGAACGTTTGAGAGCTGAACAGGCAGAAGCAGCAAGAAGAGCAGAGGAAGAACGCCTGAGAGCAGAGCGAGAAGCGGCAAGAAGAGCGGAAGAAGAACGTCTGAGAGCCGAACAGGAAGAAGAAGCAAGAAGAGCGGAAGAAGCAAGAAGAAAAGCGGTTGCAGAAAGAGTTGCATCACAACCAGCGCCAACTCAGCAAGATAGAATTGCTCCACGTGTGTCTCAGATGACACCGGAGGAAAGAATTGCTGCGGCAGAAGCAGCTCAAAGAGCAGCAAAGGAAGCGGCTAGAGAAGCAGCGCAGGCAGCATTAGAACAACAAAATGAAGCATTGAATTCAATGGAGTCTGTTCAGGAAGAACAGCCGGCTCGAGTAATGTCTATTGCGGAACAGAGAATTGCAGCAATGCAGGCGGCTCATCCGGAACAAGCACAAGAAGTAGAACAAGTAGAGGAAGTTTCTGATTCGGATATGGAATCAAAGAAGAAAGGCTTTGGCTTTATGTTAAGAAAGTAGGCATATGTCATAATGGATATATGTTTTATAAAACAAATATATGGAGGTATACAAATGTACAGTTTTGATGAAGTTATGAACTTAGACCCAGAATTAGCAAAGGCAATGAATGATGAGATTGGCAGACAGAATGATAATATTGAGTTGATCGCATCGGAGAATATTGTTAGTAAGGCAGTTATGGCAGCAATGGGAAGTCCACTTACAAACAAATATGCTGAAGGATATCCTGGAAAGAGATATTATGGTGGTTGTGAGCATGTAGACGTAGTAGAAGATTTGGCAAGAGAAAGAGCAAAAGAGTTATTTGGATGTGAATATGTGAATGTTCAGCCACATTCAGGTGCTCAGGCTAATATGGCAGCATTTTTTGCTATTATGGAGCCGGGTGATACGTTCATGGGAATGAACTTGAATCATGGTGGACATTTGACACATGGATCTCCGGTTAATTTATCTGGTAAATATTTTAACGTAGTGCCTTATGGTGTGAATGATGATGGATTTATCGATTATGATGAGGTGCTTCGACTTGCAAAAGAATGTAAGCCAAAGTTAATTGTAGCAGGTGCGTCTGCATATGCGAGAGCAATTGATTTTAAGCGTTTTAGAGAAATTGCAGATGAGGTTGGAGCGGTTCTTATGGTAGATATGGCACACATTGCAGGTCTTGTTGCAGCAGGACAGCATATGAGTCCGATTCCATATGCACATGTAACAACAACTACTACACATAAGACTTTAAGAGGTCCTCGTGGTGGTATGATTTTATCAAGCAATGAAGTAAATGAGAAGTATAACTTTAATAAGGCTGTATTCCCTGGAATTCAGGGTGGTCCTTTAATGCATGTAATTGCTGCTAAAGCAGTATGTTTCAAGGAAGCATTATCAGATGAATACAAAGAGTACCAGGCGCAGGTTGTTAAGAATGCGGCAACTCTTGCGAATGCTTTAACAGAAAGAGGATTCAAGATTGTTTCAGGTGGTACAGACAATCACTTGATGTTGGTAGATTTGCAAAATCTTGATTTGACAGGTAAGGAAGTAGAGAAATTGCTTGATAGCGTACATATTACAGCAAACAAGAATACTGTTCCGAATGATCCTAAGTCGCCATTTGTAACAAGTGGTATTCGTCTTGGAACTCCTGCGATTACAACGCGAGGAGCAAAAGAAGATGACATGATTGTAATAGCAGATGCAATTAAGGCAGCTGTAATAGATAAGGATGAAGCTAAGGCTAAAGAATTGGTTAAATCAATTACGGATAAATATCCTTTGTATGCATAATAATTGTATAATAGTAAAAAACACGTTTTGAAATCTTTAAAACGTGTTTTTTTTCTTTTAAATTTATTAAAATAGCAATAGAAATGTTATTAAGAATCGTTGCATGGTCTAAAGGGCGGTATGAGTAGTCTTGAAGTGGAAGAACTCACAGTTTTTTCGTAGGTGATACGATTCGTGTCACCCATGTGACACTGCGTTTCTTTATGTATTTGATGTCTTATGCTACTTTTAAATAAAGCTTATGGGCAAAACTTAAAAGAGAAAGGACAACGGACAATGAGAAAAAGTGGGAAAAATTTATTATTTGCAGGAAGTATATTTATTGTAGCATTTATTACATGGACTATATTAATACAGAAAGTAGATGTGAAAATGCTTGGAGTAAATGGAACGAATATAGGTTTTGCAACGATTAACTACTGGTTTCATCAATTGACAGGTGTCAATATGACACTTTACATTATCACGGACTGGCTAGGTCTTATACCGATATTCATCTGTATGATATTTGGAGTAATGGGTATTATTCAATTAATTCAGAGAAGAAGTGTCTTTAAAGTGGATTATGATATTATTCTCCTAGGGATATATTACGTTTTAGTGGTTTTGGGGTATCTTATTTTTGAGATGATACCGATTAATTACAGACCAATACTCATTGAGGGATTTTTAGAAGCATCCTATCCATCATCAACTACACTTCTTGTACTTTGTGTTATGCCGACACTTGTGGAGCAGGTGGAGCGCAGGTTCGAAAATACAATGGTCAAAAGGTTAGTAAAAGCTTTGGTCATTTGCTTTTCCGTTTTTATGGTAGTGGGGAGACTGATTTCCGGTGTTCATTGGTTGACGGATATTGTAGGTTCTATTATGCTTAGTGTGGGATTGTTTTGTATTTACAAAGCAACCGTTTTACTTTGTTATAAAGATAATTAAGGAGATTTACTATGGAATTTCATGAAAAACTTCAGGAATTACGAAAAAATAGAGGTCTTACACAGGAAGAGTTAGCCGAGGTCTTATATGTATCCAGAACTGCTATTTCAAAATGGGAGTCAGGAAGAGGATATCCAAGTATTGATTCATTAAAGGAAATATCAAATTATTTTTCGGTAACTATTGATGAGTTATTATCCAGTGAAAAAATGCTTTCCATTGCGGAAAAAGAGCATAAAGCAAACCTACGTAGTATGTGTGACTTATTATTTGGATTATTGGATATCGGTTCCTTTATTTTAATAGTTTTACCGCTTTATCCTAACAAGGCAAATGAATTTATCTATTCGGTGAATCTATTTGCATATACTCAGACAACATCGTTGACCCTTTTATTATATTGGATTATATTCATTTCATTAGTTGTAACAGGAGTTATTAAATTATTGTTGACTAAATTAGGAATAGAAAGATACAATAGAATAATGACAGGACTATCAATGGTAATCAGTATTTTAGCTGTATTATTGTTGGCAGTGACAAGAGAATCATATGCTGTAGTCGTGGCATTTTTGTTATTAGTAATAAAAGGGTGTTTGCTTCTTAAATTTGCAAAGATAGGTGTCTGAGTGTAAATAAAAATATGTATCGATAGGTGTACGTTTGGTCACTTTTTCTAATTGGAGGATATATGGAAAAAATATTCATAATGGAGGGAGGAAAATTATGAGAGCATTATTTATAGGAGGAACAGGCATTATTTCAACGGCGATTTCCCGCCAACTACTTGACAGCTCATGTGAGCTGTATTTGATAAACAGAGGTAATAGAAATGATGTTTTGCAGTCAAACGTAAAAGTAATAACTGCCGATATCAATAACGAGAATGATGTTTTGCAAAAGCTTGGCGATTTGACGTTTGATGTGGTGTGTGACTTTATTGCTTTTGTACCATCGCAACTTGAGCGCGATTATCGTCTTTTTGCAGGCAGAACAAAGCAGTTTATGTTTATTTCATCTGCGTCTGCATACCAGAAACCTTTGTCAGACTATAAAATTACAGAGTCAACGCCGCTTGCAAATCCTTATTGGGAATATTCACGCAATAAAATTGCTTGTGAGGAATATCTTATGAAGATGTACAGAGAAAACGGTTTCCCTGTAACTATAATTCGTCCCAGCCACACCTATGATGAACGTTCCGTGCCACTTGGTGTTCACGGCAATAAGGGTAGTTGGCAGATAATAAAGAGAATGATAGAAGGTAAGCCTGTTATCATTCACGGTGACGGCACATCACTTTGGACAATGACTCACAATACTGATTTTGCAAAGGCATTTATCGGTCTTATGGGAAATATTCATGCTATCGGCGAGGCTTATCAGATTACAACCGATGAAACACTTACCTGGAATCAGATTTACAAGTGTATTGCCGATGCTTTGGGTGTTGAATTAAAGCCATATTATGTTTCGTCAGATTTTCTTAATAGTGTGAGCAATTATGATTTCGAAGGAAGCCTTATAGGCGATAAGGCAAATTCAGTGGTATTTGATAATGCAAAGTTAAAGAGAGCAGTGCCTGATTTTGTACCGACGGTAAGATTCGATAACGGTATCAAAAAAACTATAGAATATGTTTTAGAGCATAAGGAATGTCAGGTAGAAGACGAAGAGTTTGATGATTGGTGTGACCGTGTAATTATGGCGCTTGAAAATGCAAAGAAGGCAATCTAATCTATGGTAAACAACAGAAAAGTCCTTCTGAAACCATGTGAATTGACATGTTTTCAGAAGGACTTCTTATTTCTTTTCGAAAGTTAGGGAAATCTTTTATTTAATATGTTCTTTATCTAATACTTTATTCACTGCAGAAAGCAATGCACATACGGATGCATCAATGATGTCATTTTTGATACCGCAGCCCCATGTTGTAGCGCCATTGTTGGTTTCAATGGCTACATAAGCACAAGCTTCTGAATTAGAACCGTGTTGTAAAGCGTGTTCTTCATAAGTTGTTAACTTGAATTCAATATGGAAGTGCTTTTGTACAGCATTAGCAACTGCATCCAAACGTCCGTTACCGGTTCCGTGATAAACCTTAGGAATTCCGTCGCGCTTAATGGTAAGTTCGGTAGTAATTGTATCATTTTCTTCCTGGTTGAAGTGACATTTGTCTAACTGAATAGCAGTCTTAATATTAACGTATTCTTTCTTGAAGATTTCCAAAATCTCTTCAGGAGTTAATTCCTTATGCTGATGGTCAGATTCATTCTTAACTGCATATCCTAAGTCTTCGCGCATCTTAGCAGGTAAGTCGAATCCATAAGTTTGCTCTAAAATGTAACCGATTCCACCTTTTCCAGACTGGGAATTGATACGGATAACATCACTTTCATATTCGCGTCCGACATCGTGTGGATCAAGTGGTAAGTAAGGTACCGTCCAATCCTTTAATTCTTTCTCTTCACGCCACTTCATACCTTTGGCGATTGCATCCTGATGAGAACCGGAAAATGCTGCAAATACTAACTTTCCTGTGTATGGAGAACGTTCATATACATGCATTCCGGTAACGCGTTCGTATAATTCAGTAATTTCAGGGATGTTGCTGAAATCTAACTTAGGATCTACACCGTGAGTGTACATATTCATTGCCAATGTAATGATATCTACATTACCGGTACGCTCGCCATTTCCGAATAATGTTCCTTCGATACGGTCTGCACCTGCAAGTACGCCTAACTCGGCATCTGCCACGCCACAGCCACGGTCATTGTGTGGATGTAAAGATAAAATAACATTTTCTCTCATGGCAAGGTTTTTGCTCATGTATTCAATCTGACTTGCATACACGTGAGGTAATGACATCTCAACAGTAGCAGGTAAGTTAATAATTACCTTGTTCTCTGGAGTTGGCTGCCAGATGTTAATAACGGCATTACAAACCTCTAATGCGTAATCAACTTCTGTACCGGTAAATGATTCCGGTGAATATTCAAACTGGTAGTTGCCACCATCTTTCTGTGTTAACTCTAATAACATCTTAGCGCCTTCAATGGCGATTTGCTTAATCTCTTCCTTGGACTTTTTAAAGACCTGTTCACGCTGTGCTAAAGAAGTAGAGTTGTATAAATGAATCACTGCATGTTTGCAGCCTTTAACGGCATCAAATGTTTTCTGGATAATATGAGGTCTTGCCTGAGTAAGAACCTGAATGGTTACATCATCCGGAATTAAATTCTGATCAATCAATGCTCTTAAGAAATCGTATTCTGTTTCGGAGGCAGCTGGGAAACCAACTTCGATTTCTTTGAAACCAACCGCTACTAACATTTTGAAGAAATCAATCTTTTCTTCTAAGCTCATTGGTACGATTAGTGCCTGGTTACCATCTCTTAAATCTACTGAACACCATGCAGGTGCTTTATCCACATATTCTTTTTTGGTCCACTCTAAGGACTCTACGGGTGGCATAAAATAATTTCTCTTATACTTTGTTGCATCCATCATAATAAAACCTTCCTTTCTTGAAGTTGTATCTGCGTAACTATTCTGTTATAAAATATGAAGTCGAATCAGAGCCTATTCAAGCAATTTAATGAGTAACATATTGATAGGACTCTGTTATGGTATTGTAGTAAAGACTCTCATTTCAAAGAGAAAGCCCTACGTCTCCTTATCTAGAGACGTAAGGCTGAACTTACGCGGTACCACTCTAATTCATACATAATATGTATACACTCATTGCAGATACGGACTTGCGTCTTATATCCTCCCTAGAATAACGGTTGGGTTCCGTCCCTGCCTACTTATCGAATCTGATATGTTCAGCGGGCTACTCAAAGGCGAGTTCAAATTTCTTCTGCAACTGTTTCACACCAACCAACAGCTCTCTGAATACTTCCAAAATTCTACTATTCCTTGTCACAGTATTTATAAAAATAATATATTTTTAATAGATGAGAAAAGAGTAACATATCGAGTTAGAAGTGTCAACCTATTTTTATATTTTACTGTTTGGGAAGGAAATGTAACAGAATAACTATACTTGTATTCCTTGGCTTATGTATGTATAATACATAGAGCATATACGAGGAAAGAGAAGGCGTTTATAATGAAAAGATTTCACAGATACATAATATTTGTTTGGATAATTGCATTATTTACAGGAACGCTTTTTGTAAGTCAAACTGCACAAGCAGCAAGTAAGAAAGCATCTATCACGCAAAGCTGTGGCTATACAATAGAACAGGATGCGTTACGAAAAGTCATGACTAAGAAGCTTGGCACTCCCTATTACAAGATGGATTGTAGTGCGTATGCAAACTGGGTAGTAGAGAACATGGATAACAATAAGCTTGGTGAAAATGCTGTCAAGAATATTAAGATTGTAGAAGGGCGTTCCTCATTCGATTGGGAGAAGAAGGGTGCAATGAAGATTACCTATAAGCCTGCTGCTTATAATGAAACAAAGGAAAAGTGGGTTTGGGGTAAAAAGAAAAAGATAGCACTCAACAATTGTATCACCAAATGGAAAACCTATAATGACAAAATGTATAACAAGCAAGCCAAAAGCCTAAAGGTAGGGGATGCTTTGTTATATGCAGATCATATTGCACTTTATTTTGGCAAATTTGATTCAGCGAAGAAAGTTGTTACTTATTTGAAAAAGAACTGTGGTATGAAAAAGATAACAAAAGCTAGAACCGCGAGAGGGCTTACATGTTATAAGTACAAAGGGAAGACAATATTGATTGACTATCCGGAGTGTGGTAAGTACTGGAGAATTCATGCCACCAATGCACATGGAGTTATTATTGATAATGATATAACATTTCACGGTGGTACCTACGGAGGAAAATGGAGAGCGAAAGTTCGGTTTGTGGAAACGAATTAGTAGTGGAAAGCTTGTGCACAACGAAGAACATTGCATTTACGTGTTTCGTAATTTTTCAAACTATTTTGAAGAGTTTTATATAAAAGATAATTCAGTAAGTGATAGACAAGTTACGATTTATAAGATTATGGTTTTGATAGGTGTATTTCTGCTGGTGATAGCATTTGGATATGTTGTACCGGGATTGATACGATTGAATAAAGCAGATTCGGGTATGAAGGACGAGTAGTTTAATTGTAATTATTATTATGGAGATATTTCTGACGTAGTAAGTTCAGGAGTATCTTCATTTTTTTGGGAAAAAAGTATATTGACATATAATATTATATATCGTATAGTATTATATGTGAGATAAATAAATTGAATGACAGGAGGATGCGGTATGACATATCAATTGGCGGCCCCGTTGTTGGATGCTTGTGTACTTGCAATTGTAGAACAAGGGGATGTTTATGGTTATACGCTTACCCAGAGGGTAAAAGAGATAGTAGATATTTCGGAATCTACATTATATCCGGTGCTCCGGAGATTACAGAAAGAGAATTATTTAACAACTTATGATCAGCCATTTCAGGGGCGCAATCGAAGATATTACAAAATAACAGATGAAGGATTGCAACAACTTGCATTTTACAAGGAAGAATGGGAGAGTTACAAATCCAAGATTGATGTATTGTTAGGAGGGGAAATTGTATGAATAAAAAAGCTTTTATGGAGGAATTGAAGCGACGATTGAAGCATCTTCCAAAGGACGACAGAGAGGATGCTATAACCTATTATGAAGAATATCTGGCAGATATGGATTTGGAGGATACAGAGGATGTGACAGCTAAACTTGGAAGTCCGAAGGAGATTGCCAGAGAAATTATTGCGAATTGTACAGAGAAAAGGATTGATAACCAGAAAGAAAAGGGCGGTGTGAAGAATAGTGCAACTATGATATGGACTGTCATATTGGGAATCTGTGCAGCACCATTTGCAATCCCGTTAATCGGTGCAATGCTTATCGTACTATTTGCTCTTTTATTGGTTGTAATCAGTTTTGTTTTCGCAATTGGATTAGCTGGAATTTGTTTTGTAATCGTTGGGGTTTGCTCTGCTATGGCAACCATTTTTGCGACAGGCCTTGGTCAGAAATTAGTTTGTCTTGGAATGGGATTGACAGGAATAGCAATTGGAGTCTTGTTGTTAATTGCAACGATTAAGCTGGCAGAATGGATGACAAGAGGGGTTGCAAAGCTCTTTAGAAAGTTGATTGTTAGAAAGAAGGTGGCATAGATGAATCGAATTTTGAAAAAGGTAGCAGTCATTAGCGGTATTCTTTTCGTTTTAGGTATTATAAGTATGGTAGTTGGGATGAATCTTGGCGGTCAATTGACTTATGCGTTTAATTTAAAGAGTCATAAAATATATGTACCTACAGATGAAGAAATGCAATATGTTGATAATACAGTGGATGTGGAAGTATTTGATAGCATAGATGTAGAACTTGGCAATGTGGATGTTGAGATTAAACAAGGAGAGCGTTATCAGGTGCAATATCATATGACCTCGTTTGATAAGCCTGTTATAGAGGTAAAAGACAACAATTTGATTATAAGAAATGAGGAAGATAAAGTCGCAACATATGGTTGGTCTTTTGGGATGTTTGGTTTGCGTAATGGTTCTTTGGTAAACGAAGAACAAAAGAAATTGATTGTGACAATACCTAAGAATGTGAAGTTAGAGAACGTGAAGGCGTGTTCAGAGTTTGGTGATATTAACGCATATGACTTACAGATGGAGAGTTTGGAAATTAAGGCAGATTCCGGAGACTTGTCCTTGCAAAAGATTGAAACGGTAAATGGTACAATATTAGCGGAATTCGGAAAGGTGAACCTTGAAGAGATAGAAGCAGTGGAGCTGGTTGTTGAAGCTGCAAGCGGAAATGTTTCATTTGAGGATATTTCGGCTGATATTGTAGAGGTAGTAGCAGAGTATGGGGACGTTGTGATGAAAGATTTGAATGGAGAAACTTGTACGATTAAAGCACAATCGGGAGAATGTAATTTGGATACCATACAATTAGTGAACCTGACAGTAACAGCAGAGTTTGGTGGTGTGAATTTGAGTGGAATCGAAGCAGATAAGATTGTCGTTGATGCCGATAGTGGAAATATTACATGTCGTGATATGGTAGCGAATACGTCTGAATGTAAGGCAGAATATGGTGACATTTCTATAGAAAATGCTATAATGGATAATATGAATATCATCTGTGAAAGTGGAGATTGTGATATAAGACTGACAGGAGATGTGGCAGAATACGATGTGGATATTACAGTAGATTCCGGTGTTCTTGAGATTAATGGAGAAGAGCAAGGTGATAAATATAAGAGTACCTCGAAAAAAGGAAAAAGCATTATCATTTCAAGTGAATATGGAGATGTGAATTTACAGGTTAAAGAATAAGGAGATACGAATGGCAGATAGAATCAAGCAATATATGGTATATGTGAATGGGTTATTAGAATCAGAAGAAGAATTAGATTGGGAAGACGAAATGCAAAAACATCTGGTGCAGATTGCATTTTTTGCACATGAACGTTTTATCCATCTGGTGGTAACGGTATTGTTTGCGTTGATGACGACAATGGTATTTTTGTATACATTTAGTAACTTTTCGATTCCGTTATTGTTATTGATGATATTGTTGATGGGACTGTTAATTCCTTATGTTAAGCATTACTTTTTGTTAGAGAACAGTGTGCAGGATATGTATGAGCAATATGACAAAATGCAGGAGAAAGCCGGAAAGAAGTCCTTTGTAAGAAAAGGAAAATACAAAAGATAAAATATATAGATGCTTGTGAATTCACCATTTCATTCCTGTATATGATGTTGGAAATATGAAACTGTGAAGTATATAGTCAGATATAATTAAGGAAAATGTAAGATTTATTAGAAGAAAAATGTGGTAATATATGAACTGGGTTTTTTTGTGTGATTATTCACACATTACCCAGTTTGTTTTATTTATTGGAATTATGCATGAAGTTTATAATTAAACTTTTAGTTTATCGAAACTTTGTTGGAAGGATTCTACGCAATAAAACAGAATAGGAAAAGGAGTGACAAGCTATGAAAGTAATTCAAAGAATGAAAGGGAAGGTATTCTTCTTGTTTGTGCTAATTGTATGTCTTTGTGTTTGTGATATACCGGTACAGGCTGCATCAAATTACACAAAGAAGGTTACTAAGAAAAATGCAGATTTTACATTGAGTGCAGAGTATGGCCTAGGCGGGTTGGTGTATTACGAAATGCCAACCATGATTAATGTAACACTGAAATGTAAGGAGAACTTCACCGGTACATTAAGGATAATACCGGAAGATAGTACTCTGTCAACGGTTGCATATGGAATGGATATTTCGTTATCGGCAGGCGAGGCGAAGAAATTTCAATGTGTTCCGTCAACATTAAGCTATGATGGAAGAGTGTTGATTGAAGTGTTGGATGAAAAGGGCAAGGTGGTTTTTGGTGAACGTCATGAGGTTTTATCACAAGGTGGTGGTGAAAAAGTAACAGTGGGAATTCTAAGTGACGATTACGGTGCTCTTAGTTATTTTGATGGAAATGAAATAGATGTGAATGGTGAGAAAGGCGTAACAAGTATTTTTGAGCTGACAAAGGACAATTTTCCGGAAGATTCAAAGGCGTTAACCATGTTGCAGTACATGATAATTGATAACTTTGATACTGCGACTCTTTCGGATGAGCAATATGATGCGTTAAAAGGTTGGGTACAGGATGGTGGTGTGTTGATTCTTTCTTTGGGAAGCAACTATCAGAATGTGTTACATTGTTTTACGGATTCTTTTGTTGCCGGAACGCTTGGAACGCTGGAAAAGAAAGATGTTACTTGGGATATTTTGTATGAAGCAACTGAGGATAATCAAGCAGAGGAATTGGATAATGATGAAGATGTCGGGGAAAGTTCAATTTTGAACATGGATTGCATTGCATTTCAATTAGACGGTGGAGAATCTTTTGCGGAAAATATAGAGGAAGATTTGATCAGCACAAAAAAAGTTGGACATGGACGAGTTGTGGTTTTGGCTTATTCAATGGGGATGGAGCCAATGACAAGTGCAAAGAATCGAAAAGAGATAGCAAAACTTATTATAGATACGGCTGAGGTAGGAGCTACCTCAAGCAAGTTTTATGGAAGTGATGTAGACAGCAATTCCATGTATGGTGGCTTGGATATTGCGGAAATTGCAGATATATCCAGAAAACCAAGCGCAGTTTTATATGGTATCATTTTAGCAATCTACGTGATTTTGGTTGGTCCGATTCTCTATCTTATTTTGAAGAAGATGAATAAACGTGAGAGTATATGGGTTGCGATTCCGATTGTGGCATTGACATTTACTACGGTTATATATGTTACCGGTTTCTTATATCGAATCAATAAGCCTTTGATATCTACATTTACGGTGGTACAGCTACAGGATGATATTAAATCAGAGAAGATATACACCAGTGTTGTTTGTCCGAAACCGAAGGAATATACCGTACAATTTGCAGAGGGATATAGTGGTTTCCGTAAAGACACAGGTGACTATTCTTATAGTATATTTAGTTCAAGTACAGATGCAGGTTCTTTTGATTATATGTTGAAAGAAAACAGCAAGGGAACGGAAATTTTGTTTGATATGACGGAACCATTTCAGAGAACGAATTTTCTTGTGAATAAGAATAGTGATAACAATATTGGGACACTGGATAGTGATTTGATTGGCTACACAGACGGATTCGAGGGAACGGTTACCAATAATACTTGTTATAATTTGAAGGATGTTGTGGTTACTTTTGAAAGTTATCTGTGTCTGGTAGGAGACATCAAAAAAGGAGAAACAGCAACCATTGATAAGTCAAAGATTGTAGGAATGAGTTCTTATGGAAGCTTTGATAAGTTATATCCTGAGAACAGATTGTATCTGGATAAGGAAATGTATCTGAGATATAGGCTTAATAGTATGGTAGAAAATAATCTTATCGACAAAAATCAGTTTAATAAGGGTTACGTATGGGCTTGTATGCAATCTTATCAACCGGATTTGGTGGATGGAACGGATGTGAAACGAGCAGGATGCGGAATCATACTAAATTCATATACAGCAGAGTATGCCGATGTGAAAGGAGCATATTATCCGAATATTGACAGTATGGAAATTGCAGCTCAGGGCGAATATGATAAATATGACAGAAGTCTATACTCTTCTGAAGCTGTATTCACGTATTCTTTTGAAAATTGTCCGGAAATTACAGAGTTAGAGAACATGACATTGAAGGAGAATAATAATGATTCGTATGTAATGCCGGCAGATGTATATGCGTATAATGTGGAAACGGGAGATTATGATCCGATTTTTGTTGATGGAAAAACGTTGGAAGGTTCACAATTAAAGAAATATATGTTAGATGATGTAATTATATTGAAATATGTGCAGGGACAAACAACTGCGAAATATTATAACTTTTTTATTCCAAGAATTAGTGCAAGGGGGGAACAATAAATGTTAGAGATACAGAACTTAACAAAGAGATATGGAAAATTCCTTGCACTGGATAATTTGAATTTGCATATTGATAAAGGCGAGATATTCGGTTTTGTAGGACCGAATGGTGCAGGAAAGACAACCACCATGCGAATTACTTGTGGTCTTTTGAAGGCAACCAGTGGTACTGTTTTAGTGGATGGTGTGAATGCCATTACGAATCCGGAGGACATTAAGCGAAAAGTTGGTTATGTACCTGACTTCTTTGGTGTATATGATAACCTAAAGGTGATGGAATATATGGAATTCTATGGCTCTATGTATGGCATGAGCAAAGAAGATGTGGATGAGATTGCAGAGGGTTTGTTAGAGCTTGTCAACTTGTCCGATAAAAAGGATGTTTTTGTGGATACACTTTCCAGAGGTATGAAGCAAAGACTTTGTGTGGCAAGAGCTTTGATTCATAATCCGGATTTGTTGGTGTTAGATGAGCCGAACTCCGGTTTGGATCCTAGAGCCCGCTTTGAGATGAAGGAAGTATTAAAAAATCTGGGAGCTATGGGAAAGACGATTATTATTAGTTCTCACATTTTACCGGAGCTTTCTGAAATGTGTACCAGTATTGGTATTATGGAAAAAGGTCATCTGATTGCATCCGGCAAAGTGGATGAGATTATGCAGAAGTCAAAAGGAAGTCAACCGATTCATATGCGTGCCATTATGGATGGATACGATACAGAGGAAGATGGCAGGGAATTTTTGTCTACTCTATTAAGAGAACAGCCAAATGTGGAAAAAGTTACTTATACAGAGGATGAGGTGTTAATAGCATTTAACGGAAATGATGCAGAGGCTGCTAATCTTTTGAAGGGTCTTGTAGAACGTAATGTATTGGTAAGCAATTTCTATCGGGAAAAGGAAGATTTGGAATCCTTATTCCTTGAGATTACAGGAGGTGCAAAAGAATGAAAAAGAAGTTTCGTATCAATCCGATTATGAAGAAAGATATGATGGTCGGGGCAAGAAGTATTAAAATGTCTTTTGCTATTATGGGGATTAATGCATTTTTGACGTTGATTGTTTTATTTGTAATGGCGACCAATAGTATGGTTGGAGGTATGTCAGGATATGACTATTCTTCGTTGAGTTACCTCTTTTTGGCTCTTGGTTGTGTAGAATGTGGTTTGCTTAGTTTGATTGTTCCTATCATTACATCGGGTTCCATCTCAGGCGAAAGGGAGCGTCAGACACTTGATATTATGTTAACAACGCCGGTGTCTCCGTTTTCGATTGCTCTTGGTAAGCTTGGTTCTGCTATGATGGTGGTAATGATGTATATGATTACAAGCATTCCGGTTATGGCAATTGCTTTTGTGCTAGGTGGAATGAGTTGGTGGGCATTGCTTGGTCTGTTTGGTATGCTGTTATATCTTGGTGTATATGTGGGAAGTGTCGGAGTATTTTGTTCTAGTGTTGTGAAGAAATCCGTGATGGCAACGATTCTTACCATTGTAATTGGTGTGGCAATTATTACAATCACATTCGTTATATTGACGGTTGGTCTGGGGGTGAAATCATATGAAGCTACCTTGAATAATGCGAATAACATAACAGTCGGTGCAACGCCGATGATTATGATGTTGAATCCATATTCGCCATTGGTGGACTTTTTTATTCGAACAATGAGTAGTTACAGTTTATATGATTTGATTAAAGAAACGGGAACATTGTCCGCTGGTTATAGTAAGATATATCAAGCATGGATTCCAATTTCGCTTGTATTGAATTTGTTGGTGTCGTTTGGATTTTTGAAATTGGCAGCAAGGAATATTGCAGTAACAAGAAATAAAAGGAGAAAGTAAGTGGTGTTAATAATATTGTATAGGCAATTGCAAAACTCAAGTTTGTATTGTAATGCTTGTGCAAATTCAACATACCAACGCAGGACGTTTGCACTTGCCACAATGCGTAACGGTACTAAGTTCGACAATGTCTCACTAAGTACCGACGGATTGTGAAGCACCTGCTTATGGTATTGTTAAACTTGCACAAGGCAATGACATTTTTTGTAAGTTTCGCAATTGCCTGACAACACAGTGGAAAGAAGGGAGATATTAGTTGGATAGTAAGATAAGACAGTTCGTGTATCGTGTGAGGAGCAGGATTCGCGAGCAGCTAGTAATCGATAATTTAATAAAAGCGGTAGGTATCGGCATGCTGGTTGCGTTAATTATTTCACTGATTGCTCTGATGATACCATTTTATTATGCAATTGTTTTTGCAACAACGATATTAATGCTTGCTTTTCTTCTGGGAATTATTTGGGGTGTTCGAAAAACGCCAAATCCGATGCAGTCGGCATTACTGGCAGATTCCAAAGGGCATAAAGAAAAGATTTCGACCGCATTTTATCTGAGTGGTAAAGAGGATGCTTTTAGTATGTTACAGAAGAAGGATGCAATGCGAATTGTGGAACAGTTTCAGATTCGGAAGGAATTTCCGATTCGTGTGGAGTGGAAACGTGTAGCGGGAATGCTGATATTGACACTTGTTTTTGTAATAACAAGCTTGATTGAAACACCTGCCAAACGAGAAGCTCTTGTAAAGCATGATGTGAAACAGGAGGCAAAAGAAGAAATCGCTCGGTTGGAAAAAGTAGAAAAAGAATTAGAAAAGAATCCCGAACTTGCGAAAAATGAAGTGGCTGAAGTAAAGGAACAGTTAGAAAATGCAAAAAAAGAGTTGAAGGAAGCAGAATCCTATGAAGAGTTAAGTAAGGCGAAAGAGCGCATTAACAAAAAAATGGAGATGGCAAGTAAGGATGTAAAGGATCAAACACTTGCGGAGATGATGAAAAAGGCAGCGCAGGAAGGGGAAAAACTTGCGAAAGAAAAAGAACAGGAACTTGCGAAGAAAGCAAAAGAGGCTTTAGAAAAGGCTGCTGATGGAAACGAGAAAGATAAAGAGAAAGCGTATGAGGAGTTAAAGAAGCTTGCTGAGATGACTGGTGATGAGCAGTTGGCACAAGCGGCTGAAACATACAAGAATGCTACTTATTCAGACAATGCATACGCTAATGCGTCCAATGCATTGTCGCAGACAACACAGAAGATGCAGAATTCAGACTATGCACAGAATAACAACAGTCCCAAGAATCAATCCAATAACCAGAATAGTGGGCAGAACAATAATACCGGTAATCAAAACCAGAATAATCAAGGTCAGGGAAATGGCAATCAAAGCCAGAGTGGCAACAACCAGGGAAAAGGTAGTGTTCAAGGTCAAGGAAATGGAAGCGGTGGCGGAAATGGAAGTGGTAATGGAAATGGTGGCGGCTGGAATTACGGTGGACGAAATGGTGGGGAAGGTGAACGAAACACCAATGAAGATATTACGATTCCGGATGGTGAAGTGGGAAATGATGATAACCTTACCGGTAAAGCTAATGGAAACGACAGTAGTACAAAATCGAAATCCAATCAGTCGCAAACATGGTCAGGTAATAAAGTAGGCTATAACGAGGTTTCAGGAAAATATAAAGAAAAGGCATATAAGAAGGTAAATGGTTCGAATTATCCGAGTGATATGAAAGAACGAATCAAAAACTATTTTGATGGCTTGAATTAAAGGAGATAGAAAATGATAGATGAAACAGCATTACAGAATATGATAGATAAGATTAAGGTTTGTGAGGCAGAAATTGGAAAGGGAATTATTGGACAGCGTGGGATTATTCGTCAGGTGCTCCTTGCAATTCTTTCAGATGGTAACGTTTTATTGGAAGGTGTACCAGGACTTGGTAAGACAGAGCTTGTAAAAGCAATTTCCAAGGTGTTATCTACAAGCTTTTCGAGAATCCAGTTTACACCGGATTTGATGCCGGCGGATGTAACAGGTACGAATTTGATTATTAAGGAAGAAGGTAATAATGTTTTCCAGTTTGAGCCTGGACCGGTGTTTGCTAATATTGTATTAGCGGACGAGATTAACCGTGCCACACCAAAGACACAGTCTGCATTATTAGAGGCGATGCAGGAAAAGACTGTTACAGTAGGTAAGACCACCTATGAGTTACCGAAACCATTTATGGTGTTAGCGACACAGAATCCAATTGAAAATGAAGGTACTTATCCGTTACCGGAAGCGCAGTTGGACCGTTTTCTTTTCAAATTGTTAGTGGAGTTTCCTAGTAAAGAGGAATTGAAAGAAATAATGGATATAACAGTTACCAATCAGAAGGTAGAATTGTCACCCGTAATAAATGGAGACGATATTATTGCGATTCGTACTGCTATTAAGGATATGCCGATTTCTGATGCGGTTATGGATTATGCATTGTCTTTGGTGGTAGCAACCCATCCGGAACAGGCGGATGCTCCGGAGATTACCAAGAAATATGTGGCGTGTGGTGCCAGTCCCCGTGCGGCGCAGGCGATTGTGAAAACAGCTAAAGCCAGAGCATTTATGGAAGGCAGATATAATGTAGCATTTGAAGATATTCAATTTGTGGCATATCCGGCTTTGCGTCATCGTCTTGCATTGAACTTTGAAGCAATTTCAGATGGTGTGAGTGCAGATGATGTGATTCGCGAAATTATGGCAACTGTTAAGACTGTGTAATCAGAAATTACGCGTTATGAATAAAAGTGAGTATTGTTCTATGCAAGACGATTGTAACTATGAAAATACTGAATAGTTGCAGAAGGTTTACATAAAACAAAGTAAGATGGAGTATCTATGGAAACAACAGTTTTTGATAAAGGTTTTTTTGACAAACTGAATACATTGAAAATGAGCTTGAATATGCGATTATCTCAAGGTATGAGTGGGATTCGCAAATCGAGTGCGAAGGGTTCTTCTGTGGAGTTTTCGGATTTTCGGGAATATATGTTGGGGGATGATATTCGACGTATTGACTGGAATGCATATGGTCGTACGGACAAGTTGTATATCAAACAGTTTATGGAAGAAAAAGAAGGTATTTTTCAAATATTTATTGATACAAGCCGTTCTATGTGTTTTGGTGAAAAGCCAAAATCCACTATGGCATTGCAGATAGCCGGTGCACTTTCCTATATTATCTTGAATAATCTGGACAGAGTATATATTAATGAAATGAAAGAGAATTCTCTGACAAAAGGGAAAGGCGTAACCGGTGGAGCAGCATTTTCACATGTATTAAATGATTTGAATCGCATTGTATTTGATGGAAAAACCACGCTTAACAAAACGATTCTCTCCCGTCCGGTACAGATTGGAGGAGTGTCTGTTATTATTAGTGATTTCATGGATGAGAATGGAATAGAAGAAGCCTTGAAATATCTGGCATATAGAAAGCAGACAATCGTATTGATTCAGGTGCTTGCAAAGGAAGAAGTGGATGTTGATTACGAAGGACCCTTGAATATTTTGGATATGGAGACGGACCAACGTGTGAAGATTACTATGTCCAATGCAACGATTAAGAAATACAAGGAACAATTGGCTGATATGCAGACCCATCTAGAGAATCTTGCCAGAAAATACGGAGCGAAATATGTAAGTATTCGCACGGATGAATCTTTAGTAAATGCAATGCTACATGGATTTTCAGGGTTGTTGCAGTAGAATTAGCAACGAATGGGTTGTTATAAATGATGTATTTGAGTTTGGAGAGAAGAGATAAATGACAGTACAAAATATGTGGCCTTTGGCGTTTTTGATTATAATCCCGATAATAATTTTGCTTTATATTTTGAAGCAGAAGGTAAAGGATGAACCGTTTTCGTCCATTTTGTTGTGGCAGGAAATTTACAAAAATCTTGAGGCAAAGACACCATTTGAAAAGTTAAAACAGAATATTTTGATGTACTTGCAGATGCTATTGATGCTGTTGCTCATTTTTGCACTGATGGCACCGGTATTAAACAAAGGTGGCGTAGTACAAGAAAATACGATTATTGTAATTGATAATAGTGCAAGTATGCAGTACCTGTATGAAGGCGAGGACAGCAGACTTGACTACAGTATTAAGTTAGCTGCAGATGAGATTGATGGCTTGAGTGAGAATAGTACGGTGACGCTGATATCCTGTGCTTCAGAGGCGACAGTTCTTTATCAGGGAAAAGATAAGGTTACGTTAAAGCGCAGACTGAAAGAAATTGAACCGACAATGGAAACTGGTAATCTGGATATTGCTACGAATGTGGTAAATTCTGTTATTGCAGGAATGTCGAATGTTCAGATTCTTTGTTATACCGACACAGATTTTGCTAGTGAGCAGTGGACGAAGAGTAATGAGCAAGCTGCTTTGATTGTGGAGAGTATTTATTCCAAGGGTGAGAACTGCACCTTGGATTATGTAAACTATGCGGTGGAAGAAGCAGGCGTGGATATTCTGTGTAAAGTAACGAATCATGGTGAGCAGGATGTTACACAAGATGTAAGTCTTTATGTAGATTCTGAAATTGTAGATGTACAGACAGTAACGGTTAAGGCAGGAGAAAGTGAAAACGTATATTTTGACAAACAAACCTTTCCGACAGACGGAAGTGTGATAGTAAAGGCAGAATTGAGTACAAAAGATGCATTAACTGCAGATAATAGCCAAAGTGCCTCGGTTGTGGCTAATGTAGGAAAGAGAGTATTGTTATTGTCAGAGGGAAATGTTTTTTTAGAAAAGGCACTTTCTCTTGATGATAATGTTGAGGTATATAAGTCGGATGATGCTGGCGTTCTGAATCAGGCGGTGGGAGAAGAATCCTTTGACCTTTATGTGTTTGACGGAGTAAAATTGCCTGATGAAATTGACTTCACTACTTTTCCGGATAATGCTGCTTTTTTGTTTTTGAATTATGATACGGATTTCTATGAGAGTGAGTATATTACAAAAGATACAGAAGTGACAAACACGGTGTTATCATTTGGCGAAAGTACAATTACAAAATATGTAGAAAATTATAGTTTCGGTATTACGAATGCATATACATATAACCTTCCGGAGTGGGGAGTGCCATTTTTGCAGGATGGAAGTGGTGCGGTAGTTGGATATTATGGAGTGGCAGATTCTCACAATATAGGTGTGTTGGGATTTGATATTCATAACACAGACTTGGCGTTGCAGACCGAGTTCCCGATTTTTATGTCGCAGCTTTGTGAATGGATGCTTGGAACTGAAAGGGAAACCGTGCAAATTCAGAATTTTCCGGTCGAAACAGAGTCGGAGGTTATATCGGTGGATTCGGTTACAGTAGAAGGAACGAAAGATAACAAAAAGACCGGTGGACGTGCAATACGGAATCTATTGCTTATGCTTGTAATCTTGTTGCTTGTAGTGGAATGGATTGTTTATATATTCCAGGTGAATTCCAACAAGAAAAAGCAGTTTTTAGTGGTACGATTGATCGTTCTTTTGGTAGTTATTCTGGCGATGGCTGGTGTATCTGTTTCTAAAAAACAAAAGAAGACGGAAACCATTTTCCTGGTGGATGTATCTGATAGTATGTCGGGTAACATTAGTGAACTGGAAGACTATTTGAAAAATGTGGTAAGCGAAATGCCGGAAAAGAACATGGTGGGAATTGTTGCATTTGGTAAGGATACAGCTGTCGACCAGTTTTTGACAGATAAGAAGATATTTACAAAGTTTACCACGAAGCCGGTGACGATTTCCACGAATATAGAGAAGGCAGTTAATACAGCTTGCTCTATGTTTAATGAAGGCGTTACAAAACGTCTTGTACTTATTACTGACGGAAGTGAAAATGAAGGCAATATGAATCTTGCGGCAACGACATTAAAAGGTCGGGATGTTGAACTTTACACGATTGCAATGGAAGATAGTATAAGTGGGAATAGTGAGGTCTATATTGATGGTTTACAGACTCCAAATGTGATTCATGTGGGAGACCATTACAATGTTACGGTATCAGTCACATCAAATGTGGAGACGGACGCTATATTATCCTTGTTTGCAGGACGTACTGCAAAGGGTCAACAGGAGATTCATTTAACCAAGGGTACGAATCAGTTTGTGTTTGAAGATGTGGGAGAAGAAGGGACAATTGCACAGTATAAGGCAGTGATTGAGCCACAGGATGATACTATTACCGTTAATAATACCTATGTTACGTTTGCAGAGATAGAAGCAAGACCGAGAGTGTTAGTGGTAGAAGGTACCACGGATGAAGCGAAAGAATTTTCGAAAGTACTAGAAGCAGCGAATATCGATTATAATACGATATCGCCAAAAGGAGTTCCGGTTACACTTTCAGAGTTAAACCAGTACAAAGCAGTGATTACGTTGAATGTTCATTATGATGATTTGCGAGACGGATTTGCAACCGTATTGGAATCCTATGTGAAAGATTTTGCAGGTGGCTATATCTGTATTGGTGGAGATAACAGTTATGCATTAGGTGGTTATCGTGGAACCGAATTAGAGCAGATACTTCCTGTTAACATGGACTTGCAGGGAGAGAAAGAAATTCCGAAGATGTCTATGGCGCTGGTAATTGATCAGTCGAGCAGTATGTCATCACCATCCGAAGAAAGTACCAACATTACAGGATTGGATCTTGCAAAGCAGGCAGCAGTTTCCGGTGTTTCAGAGGTGAGAAATACAGATGAAGTTGGTGTGTTGGCATTTGATGATAAATACAACTGGATTGTTCCGTTACAAGAGGCTTCTGACATAGAGACGATTAAAGACAATATCAGAGTCATAGGATATGGTGGTGGCACTAGTATTTATCCCGCGCTACAGGAAGCATATCTGAAAAGTCTTAAGAGTAATGCGAAGATTAAGCATATTATTTTGTTGACAGATGGACAGGATGGTTATAACCAATATGATAGTCTTTTGAAACTCATTAATGATGCAGGAATAACCGTGTCAACTGTGGCTGTAGGAAGTGGATCGGATCAGCAGACACTTTCTTATATAGCAGAGCAATGTGGTGGGCGTTATTATTATACAGATGTGAATAATTCCATTCCTAGAATCTTTGCTCAGGAGGTATATTTATCTACCAATACGTATCTGATAAATGAGGAATTTTATCCAACTATTACCAGTAACAATGAGATATTAGGTGGAGTGATGGATGATGGATGTCCGGCGCTATTAGGCTATATTGCAGCTACATCAAAGCCGACAGCAGATGTGATTTTAGAATCGGATAAGGAAGATCCGATTCTTACTACATGGCAGTATGGCTTGGGAAGAACAGTGGCATGGAATAGTGATGCAAACAATCAGTGGACTGCTCAATATGCGACATGGGATAATTATCCAATGTTATGGTCGAATATTATTCAGTATGTTATTTCAGATACAGAACTGGGTGAGGACAGTCTGGAAGTAAACAAGGAAGGTAATACAGCGGTCATCTCCTATACAACGAAGGAATACGATAAGAATACCAAGGTACAGGCAGTTGTTACCGATGAAAATGGTACAGCAAAGGAGATTACTTTGGATGCAGTGAAACCGGGAACTTTTGAAACTTCAGTAGATATGGAGGAAATCGGTGTCTACAATGTCAGTATCCGTAAGACGAACGGAGAAGAGGTATTAAAAAATTATAATACGGCATATTCCAATCAGTATTCAATGGAATATCAGTTTACTGATACAAAGACGGATTTGACCACCTTTACGAAGCAGGCTGGTGGAACAGAGTTGACGTTAGAAGATGGTATTTGGAACCAGAAACAGCAGGCGGTTAAAGCAAAAGTGTCTCTGACTGTTCCGTTATTAATTCTTGCAATGATACTATTATTATTTGATATTATCATTCGTAGATTTTCAGTGGACTTACTTTTCTATCTGAAGAAGGTAAAAGATAGATTGGTTGGGAAATTACAAACAATAAGTGTAGTCAGGGAAAAGAATCGGAATACAAATGAGAAGCAATCGAATACGAATAACGATACTTTAAGTGATAATGTCACACAAGAGATTTCACGGTCAGAAGAAACGAAGAAAAATGCTGACAAAACGGTTGCTAAGAGTGGAGGTGCTAAGTCTTTACAGCAAAAGGGATTGAAGAAAAAGGAAAGTAAGCAACCGGCTGAGCAAAATGAAAAATTAGATATGAATGCGCTACTGAAGAAAAAACAGGAACGTAATCAGTAGAGGAAGATAATAAGACGAATGGAAGTCCATATATTTATGTAAAAATAAGTATGTGGACTTTTCTTTATGTTATACAAAGGCAGCATTTTTAACTGCAATATATTTTATTCAACTGTGTTTGTGGTTTGCTTGCACTTTAAATGTAAAATATGTATAATAAAATAGTATTAGTGTCGAAAGATGTTTTGGTGTTAGTGTATGAAAAAATATGTATATTATTATGGGGAGTATTGGTATGAATCAGATTTATCATAAAATGCGTCAGTTTTTTTCTGGAAAACGAATGGTAAATATGCAAACGAAAGTTAAATTGCTACATGTGGGTATTATAACAATTCATTTGTTGTATACGATAGTATTTGGTGTGGAGCGTATTATGCCACTTTTTTACTATAATGTGGCTGTTACTTTATTGTATCTATATAATTCAATTGTATCGATTCAAAGAGAACGCTATTTGTTTATATATGTAACTTCAGTAATAGAAGTTTTAACCCACGCAATGTTTGCGACATTGTTACTCGATTGGAACTGGGGATTTGCTATGTATTGTATGGCTTTAATACCGGCAATCTTTTATTTTAGTTATATTTTGAAACTGTTAAAGGACAGATTATATATTCCGATTGTTTCGTCTGCGTTCGTTGGTTCATTTTTTATTATATTACGTGCAATTGTGGGAAAAATAGATCCGTTGTACCCAAGAACGGATTTAGCGGATTTACAGATTGTTATTTATTATTTTAATATTATGATGTCATTTGGTTTGCTGGTGTTCTTTTCGTCGCTTTTTGCAATGGAAATCAATTATATGCAACAAAAGCTTGAACAGGAAAATGTCAGATTAGGTAAGATTGCTAATTATGATCCACTTACTCAGATGATGAACCGAAGAAGTATGAATATACAGCTTAAGGCTGCTCATGATGCGGCAGAGATTAATGGTAAGTTGTTCTGTGTTATGCTGATTGATTTGGATGATTTTAAGAAAGTGAATGATACATATGGTCATGATTGTGGCGATGAAGTTTTGATTTCTGTTGCCAATGTCATAATGCGTGACGTCAGAGAGGAAGATTTTGTTTGCCGATGGGGTGGCGAAGAGATATTAGTATTACTGAAGGCAGATTTAGAGATTGCAAGAAAAGTTGCAGAAAGAATATGTCAAGATGTGAGAGTGACAGTTGTACCACACAAAGATATAGATGTAAAAATAACTTTAACGATTGGAATTGCAGAGTATAAGAAAAAACAGACAGTTCGGGCTATGATAGAAGAGGCTGACCGTAATATGTACTATGGAAAACAACATGGGAAAAATCAAGTGGTTACTTCATATGATAGATTAGAGGATTAGGGTATATGGAACGCAATATTAATATGAATGAAATATCGGATGGGAAATTATATGGAATCAATGACATGGTAAAGGTAGGCTGTGATGATTGTAAAGGCTGTTCTGCATGCTGTCAGGGAATGGGAAATTCCATTGTGCTGGATCCGTATGATGTATATCGATTAACAACAGGCTTGAATTGCAAATTTGAAGAATTATTGATTGATAAGTTGGATTTGAATGTAGTAGAAGGAATGATTTTACCCAATCTCAAAATGAATGGGGAAAATGAAAGCTGTGCATTTTTAAATGCAGAAGGACGTTGTAGTATACATTCATTAAGACCTGGGATTTGTCGTATTTTTCCATTAGGACGTATTTATGAAGAAGACTCCTTTCAGTATTTTTTACAGATAAATGAATGTAAAAAGAAAGAACGTACCAAGGTGAAAATTAAGAAATGGATTGATACACCGAATGTTATAAAGAATGAAGCATTTATTAATCGTTGGCATTATTTTTTAAAAGGTTTAACTGATAAAATGCCAACATTTTCAGAAGAAACAGTGAAACAGATTAATATGTATGTATTGAATGTGTTTTTCTTGACTATGTATCAAGGAAATCGAGATTTTTATGAGCAGTTTGATGAGCGTATGCAAGTTGCAGAAGAAGTATTGAAGGGAATGCTATAAGTAGAGATTGGTGATGAAGACTTTATTTTATTGGGAATCTTGTTAAGATATTAAGAAGAGGTATAGATATTTTCATAACAGGGCAAGATAAAGATAATTCAGTTAGATATGGCAGTGTAGAACACTATGCAGTGATGTATTGACACAACCATGAAGGATATAATTAGAGAAGGGATGTAATGAATATGAGGATTTTGTTTTACGATGCAACCACATATGATAAAGAATCGTTTGATAAAGAATTGAAGAACTATCCGGATGTGGAAATAACATATCAGGAAATTGATATTTCTTTAAAGACTGTATCTCTTGCGAAAGGGTATGATGCTATTTGTGCTTTTGTGAATTCGGATTTGAGTGCTGCTGTTATTGAGAAGTTGCATGAAATTGGTATTAAGTTGATTTTGCTTCGTTGTGCCGGATTTAACAATGTAGATTTGGATAAAGTGAATGCATGCGGAATGACAGTACTTCGTGTACCGGGATATTCACCGGAAGCAGTAGCAGAACATGCTATGACATTAGCTTTAGCGGTTAACCGTCATTTGCATAAGAGTTATATCAAAGTAAGAGAGAATAATTTTAGCCTTGTTGGCTTGACCGGAGTTAATTTCCATGAAAAAACAGCAGGTATTATTGGAACAGGTAAAATAGGTGCTGCAATGTGTAGAATCTGTAGGGGATTCGGTATGAAGGTGATTGCGTATGATATGTACCCTAATAAAGATTTGGATTTTGTAGAATACAAATCTCTAGAAGAAGTTTTGAGAGAATCGGATTTGATTTCTTTACATTGTCCGTTGACAGAAGAGACTTATCATTTGATTAACAAGGACACAATTGAAATGATGAAAGATAATGTTGTATTTGTCAATACTTCTCGAGGTGCATTGGTTAAAACAGAAGATTTGATTCAAGGGATTCGGAATAAGAAATTCTTCGGTGTTGGTTTGGATGTGTATGAAGAAGAGGGGCGCAACGTATTTGAAAATAGAGAGGATGAGCTGTTAGAATCTTCTATCACGGCACGTTTGTTATCGTTTCCGAATGTAATTGTAACATCTCACCAAGGTTTCCTTACGGAAGAAGCGCTTGCGGCTATTAGTCAGACCACCTTGCAAAATGCAGTGGATTTTGAAAAAGGAAATGTAACAGAAGCCAATCAGGTAAAGTAACAGAATGAATAATATACCTTTTGGATTAATCCAATGGATTGAGATAAGTGATGAGTGTTAACTATGTAACAGGAGGTTTGTTCACAAACCTCCTGTGTTTTTTACTGTATAAGAAATCAATTTTCTTGTTATAACTCTTCCTGCATTTTTGCGGCAAGTGCCGGAATTACTTGTTTTTTTCGGGAGACAACACCTGGAAGATGACATACATTGTTTTGGGCAGTAACATGAAATGCTTCGGATACATATTTTTCGGCATTCGGTCCAAAAGCAAGTAGGTCCGAACACTGCTCATGAATATTGGTTAACATAACATAAACCAACTGTGTTTGCATAGATGGCAATCGATTGGTTATATATTCATCCAATATGGTAGCCACATTATTAAGCTCCTGTTGGTTGATAGAACTAATCTGACTTACGCCGATTCCTGTGTCGCCAACCTGAAATTCTTTGTAATCCTGATTAAATAGCTCATCTGCGCTTTTATCTTTCAAGCGGCTTCCTGCTGCAAACATTTCCATTGCAAAGGTATGAATATTGATTTCGGCAATCTCAGCTAATTGATGAGCAGTTGATTCGTCTAACGGTGTACAAGTAGGAGAGCGGAAAATCAAGGTGTCTGATAGGATAGCAGCACACAAAAGTCCTGCCATATCTTTGCTGATTTTCTGGTTATTTTCCTGATACATCTGATATACAATGGTGGCCGTACAACCCACAGGTTGGTTTCTAAAATACACCGGTGAAATGGTTTGCAATGAGCCTAAACGATGGTGATCGATAATTTCGCAAATTTCTGCATCGGCAATACCGTTCACCGCTTGTGATTCTTCGTTGTGGTCAATCATAATTACTCGCTTTTTGCGAAGTGCCAATAAGTTACGGCGAGAAACCATACCATAATAATGTCCATAGTCATCCACAATCGGAAAATCGCGATGACGCTTTTTGGACATGATGTCTTTAATCGAATCTACAGTTTCATCTAGTTGGAATGTTAGGAGATTGTCTTTTCTCATGAAATATCGAACAGGAATACTCTGGTTAATAAGTCGGGCTACACTATATGTATCCAGCTTGGTAGTAATTACACTACATTCGCGCTCTTTTGCTAATTGTAATACTAGAGGGTTGACCGGTGCGTCCAAACAAAGAATTAAGCATCCGACCCCCATTTCGATTCCACAAATCTGTGTATCAACACGATCTCCAACAATCATAATATCATCTTTTGAAATCATATTTTCGATTAAATGAGGATTGGCAGCTCCGATAATTACTTTGCCGTTCACAATAAGATTATGAGGATTGCCGGAAACTAATTCGCCTTCTAACACTTCTACTAAATTAGAATATGGAGTTCTAGCTTTAGAAATAACATCGTTTTCAAAATCATCCATATAGGATTTGGCAATATCATTAATGGTAATAATTCCGGTTAGTACATTGTTACGTTCTACAACCGGGAGGGTAACAACATCTAATTCTCGCATCATTTTCCATGCAGATTTGAGGGAGATATTGTCTTTGACACCAGGTGTTTTACGATATTCAATATCCATAACCTGTGTGTTGACGTCTTCCACTAAATCAGGTACAGGGATTTTAAAATAATCCAAAACAAATGCAGTTTCGCTATTGATATTACCTGCACGTTTTGGAATGTATTGGTTTGAATCTATTTGATTTTTTAAGTTCGCATATGCAATTGCTGAACATATGGAATCGGTATCTGGATTTTTGTGTCCGATAATAAGAATAGGTGATTGTTCCATAGTTGATTCCTTTCTATATCTAGTGTTGATAGCACGAATCGTTTCGTTACTATTCTAATAATATGATGTTGGTGTCAAAAGGTATTTTGACCCTGGTATCATAATATTCGTATATGGTAAAAAAAGCAAGTGAATTTAACGGTGCTAAAATGAAAAAACTTCCCCATAAGTCCGAAATGATGTAGGTGTTGTCGGCTTAAGGGGAAGGCTTTGAATCGTTACCCGATTTTTAATACATAGATGAGAAAAGATGTTTGTTCAAAATATTATCGTGCAGAACTCATGTTTTCGTCTGTTGTACCCATGTTTTCGTTACCTGTATTGGTTCCGGTTGTATTGTTTGTACTATTATCTGTTGCGTTTCGGCTGTTTGTATTGTTGCCGTTACCGGTTGTAGTAGTATTGTTTGTTGCTGAACCACGATATTCAACATACTTATCATCTTCAATTTCGTGATAAATCATACCTGTATCAGCATCTACATAAAATTCTCCGAAAAAGTCACCTTTTTCATTCTTGCTTGTATCGTATAACTTGAATCGGTAACCTTTAGAACCTTCCTGGTAATCTTCTAAGTCGCGCTCTTCGTCACGTATTTCAAATTTTGCATCGCTGTGGTAGTTTCCCATTGTTTCCATGAAGTATTTGTGGGCATCGTCATAGTTGTCAAAGCCCTTCATGCCAACAAGATCCTCCGCAGCATTACCAACACCATCCACTACATCTTCTACTGCATTTCCGGCTCCTTCAACGAGGTCACCAGCAGCATTACCTACATCGTCAGCAACATCATTTACCATGTTACTGTCATTGTTTCCACTGGTAGATCCCTTGTTACTATTTCCACAACCGGTTAAACAGAAACATAAGCTACATGTTACAACGCATGCACAAAGTAAGTTTTTTAAAGTCTTCATATTGAATCTCCTTTATAAGTTAATTAGCTCTGCGATAAATAGTAATCCATTTTGGCAGCGCTTTGTCTTATGTAGTATGTCCCAGTTATTTCATTTTATTCGAGAATTGTTTACCGGTATGATCAAAATAATAATTTGAGGTATAAATGAGGTCAGATACTTTCGCAAAAGAATATCCGTCTTTTTCTAGTTGGGTTAACATAATGTCGAGTGCGTCTTTGGTATAGGTGGCTCCGTTGTGAAGCAAAATAATGCTTCCGTTTTCCAGATTTTTATGTTCGCAAACAGTTTGCACAATAGAATCTATCCCATAATCTTTCCAGTCTAAACTGTCTACGGAGTGATTGATAGAAAAGTAACCTAATGAATGAGCAACAGAGATTACACTGGAATTCCAATCACTATAAGGTGCACGAAACAAGGTCATATCTGTTCCGGTAATTTCTTTTACGGCATTGTGGCAGCCTTGTATTTCAGTTTTCATTTCTTCTTTGCTGATTTGTGGCATGTGTTTGTGGGAATTTCCGTGATTCGCAAGCTCATGCCCGTTTTCTGCAATCATTCGAATAGCATCAGGATATTTTCTAGCCCATTCGCCTGTTACAAAAAATGTAGCAGGTGCATTGTGTTTTTCTAAAATGGACAGAATTTCTTTTAAGTCTTCGTCGCCCCATGCACTGTCAAAGGTTAAGGCAAGAAGTGGTTTTTCAGTATCGACGCTGTAGATGGGAAGTTCGTCAATAGAAGAAGCGGATGTGGCGATGGTTTCTTCGTTAGAAGAATTGGTTTCTATTGCATAAAGAATAACGGACAATAGAAGGAACAAAGTGATGTATTTCATATAATTAATATTTGAGAAATTGTGCATAGAATACCTGGTAGAATATGTTTGTAAAATCTATGTTGCTTGTTATATAGTTAGAACATTTTTAGTGAAAAATCAAGTTGGTTATTGTATAATTGAATTATGATACTTGTTAAACTTGCACAAGCAAATAACAGTTTTTGTGAGTTTTGCAATTACCTAATGGATACTTTGAAAGAGGTGCTGAATAATTACGTGTGTAGATATATGGGTGTTGAATAAGGCTGGTGATAGAAATGAAACGAATTTGGAATGCTTTGATTTATGGTGATACAGAAACTAGAAAATGTATTGGAAGTGTGATTTTTTTCTCGGTGCTGGCAGTGGTTTTGATTATTATTGGTGGTATTTCCGGAGAATTTAATATATTTATATTTGGTATGCTTGCTGTTATTGTTGCAATTATGATTTCACAGACATTTACCTTGGTGGATGATGATTTTGTGGCAGAGGTGAATAAAGAAGGGGATAAAGAGACAGTACGTTCAGTTTCTGTTCAAAAGAACGGATTGATATATGGTACGGAGTCCAAGAAAACATCTCAATCGAAATCTTTCAAACAGAATACAAGACAACTTCATAACATGAAGAAGGATGTAGAGGTAGAGGCGAAAGAGGAAGAAGAAGAGCTTGTTGTTCCGGTAGAAAAGACTGACAAACGAAAAAGCAATCAGGAAGAAGAGGATGAATTAAAGGATATTAATCGCTATGCGAATTATAATCAAAAGGTGATGAAACGTATTAAGCGTAAGTATCATATTAAGAAGGATCATCGTCCGATTATTATTGATTCCAGTGAATCCTATCGTATCAAACAGTGTCCTGCATTTATTTGGAGAGCGCATAATAAGGTATTTTTGCTATTGTTAGAGAAGGAACCTAGAAAGATTGTTATTTCAAGAGAAATGATACATAATATGGGCTATAAGGCAGGCGTAAAAGCAGATAAGAATAATGAGTATATTGCGTTTCAGAAAGATAATCTTGTGACAAAAGTATTTGAAGAATATTTGCCGGATTATCATGATGCAAGGCTGAAAAATGACCCATTGAAAGTGAAAAATCTGTATACGATTTATCCGGATATTTGTGTCACAAACCGTTCAGCGTATCAGGTTAAGGATTTATTATTGTTAAATTTTATGCCGAAGGATAAGATTACGGAATCAGATATGGTGAATGGTTTCTTTAAGCGTGTGTATGCTGCGAATATCATGTTTAAAGATAAAGTAATAAGTATTAATGAATATAAGGAAGAGGTAGAATTAGCTCTTAGAGAAATGTGTTATGCAGAAATTCCGAAAAGAGAGTATGTGTTAACGTTGGAAAATCTGCATAAAGCAAAATTGATTTCTAAGCAATATGTCACGTATTATATTGCCATGCGAGAAAAGGCGCGAGGTCACGATAGTTAGAGGGAATGACTAACGGATAATAAAGGTATGGATGTTAAAAGGGAGTGGCACTCCACATAGGACATTATCGTCTTATGTAGGGTGCTACTCCCTAGCTTTTTGAGATTAACAGATCTAAATGTTCTTCAAAGCAAACTCCGTCATTAATTGGAATATTCATTTTAGAAGAGGTTGTCAGACAAGTTTCGATAAAGGATGCAGCAGTCTTGACAGACTCTGTTAATGGGGTGTTATGTAAACTTTCGCCTGCAAGGATTGCAGAGAATACATCACCGGTGCCTGGTCGCAATGGTAGGATTCGCTTGTTATATAGTACTTCAAAATTATCATCTTCATAGATGGCATTGCCGATTTGGTTATCTTTTACAATACCGGTAACAACAATTTTTTGTGCTCCTTTACTGCGTAATACTTTGCACATGTCCAGTATTTCTGTTTCGGTTATATCTTCCCGGTATGGTGTATCTGTCAGAAAACAAAGTTCAGTTACATTTGGTGTAGTTAGAGTTGAATGTGTCACCAATTGTTTTAGCGAGTTACACATTTCCTGTGTGTAGGCTGGATATAGTACACCGTCATCACCCATAACCGGATCCACAATAACTTTCTCAAACGAAAAATTCTTTAACATATGTCGAATAACAGAAAGCTGATCTTTCGAACCGAGATATCCGGTATAGAGCCCATCAAAGGAAAACTGTAAAGCTTTCCATTTCTCAAGATAAGGTTCCATGTGTTCAGTGAAATCTAGCAATGTATAATCTGGATAACCGGTGTGATTGGATAAGATAGCGGTTGGTAATATACCACACTGAATTTTCATGGCACATAGAATTGGAAGTGCTACTGTAATGGAGCAGCGTCCAAAACCGGATATATCATTTACAACTGCGATGGAACGTTGTTTTTTCATAAGGTTATTCCCTTTCTTTTTTTCAAATGTCGTACTATTCAGATTCTCGTTCGAAAATGATTCATATGTATATTATGTTAGTTCTGAATAGTTACCAAATACCTTTATAAAATAGTATAAGTGACATCAAAATGCAAGTATTTATAAGTGCATATATTGAAATGTTATATCTGTTAATGTTGTTGTCTGTGTCTTACTCTGTTAAGATGACGTTCAAAGTTACCACTGGATATATATTCTGCTAAAACATACTGATCTAATACCGGAACAGAGCAGGAAAACTCGCCAAAGGTTTTTTCATAAACAGATAGCAGATGTGGTGGTAGTATCATATATCCTATACGCATGGATGGTGAAAGACTTTTGGAAAAAGTGTTGATATAGATTACTGATTCGCTATGCGACAGGGCGTATAGCGTTTCAACCGGTTGTCCGGGTTTGAAAAATTCGCTGTTAAAGTCATCCTCTACAATATATTTTCCTTGTGTGGCCCAGCGTAGATATTCGTAACGCTTGGCAACGGGAACGGTAATATCGGTAGGGTAGCTTTTAAATGGTGTTACATGCAATACATCAATGTTGCTATTTTTCAAAGCACTACTTTCGATTCCATCGGTTCCCATCGATAATTTCTGAATGATTGCGCCTGTACTGGAATATACCGCCTCAATACGGGAGTAAGACGGATTTTCGATTCCGTATATAAGATTTCTCCCAAGCAACTTTACTACAATTTCGTAAAGCTGTTCTGCTCCGGAACCGATAATGATTTGTCTTGGTTGTGCTACCATACCACGATAGCGATAGAGATAGTCCGCTATGGCATTACGGAGTATGGCGCACCCCATGTTAGGTGATTTGATGAATAATTCCTGTTCCTTTTCAGAAATTACCTTGCGTATGGTTTTGAACCATAAGGAATATTCGAAGTCATGGGTAGTATAATCAGCAACAGGAACTTCTAGATAATCAAATTCAATGTGCTTTTTTGATGTGGAGGATAAAGAAGTAGTGTTAATGTGGTTGACGTAATACCCACTGCGTTCTTTTGTAATAATATATCCTTCATCTGCTAACATATCGTATGCGGTTTCTACCGTAATAACGCTACATCCAAATTTATCTGCGGTTACACGTTTGGAAGGAAGCTTGTCACCGGATTGGTATTCTCCGCATAATATTTGCTCTTTCATCATTTTATAAATTTCGAGATATTTCTTTTTTTTCATCTGGTTATATAAAAATCTCCTTTTTTGAATATATTAATGATATCAGAATGAAGTTATAATGCCAATAGAAAAATTAGAAATTGAAAGAAAGGATTTTGTTATATGGAAAAAGTAGAAACGTATCAGAAAGTGAGTGAAGGAAAATATATAAGAAGCCGAACCAGACAGATTACCCTAGATGGCATGTTTGTGGCATTAACATTAGTGTTTACTGCATTTGTAAACATTCAAATTCCTAGCTTTGGAGGTGCCGGTGGCTTGATTCATCTGGGAAATGTACCACTTTTAATTGGAGCTATGGTGTACGGAAAACGTACTGGAGCGATTGCGGGAGCACTCGGAATGGGATTGTTTGACCTTTTGAGTGGCTGGGTAATGTGGGCACCATGTACAATTCTTACCTGTGGTTTAATGGGGTTTACGATTGGTGTAATCTGTGAAAAGAAGAAAACGATGTTTTGCAAACTTTTGGCAATAGTGATTGCTCTTGTAATTAAAATTGTGGGATACTTTGCTTTTGAAGCAGCGATTATTGGAAATGGAATGGTAGCTGCTTTAAAGTCTGTTCCTGGCAATGTGATTCAGGTTAGTGTTGCGGCTGTAATTGTTCTTATGATTATTACACCTTTGGAAAGAGGATTGCGCAATATTGGATGATTGATTGTTGAAAGCTGATTTATGTAGATCTGCATAAGGTAGATAGAAATATTTTACGATAAAAAAGGAGATAAGAAATGTATAAAATGATGACACCGGGACCAACTATGGTTGCAGAAAATGTTAGAATGGCAAGAAGCTTAGAGACAGGAAATCCGGATTTTGATGTGGATTTTTATGATTATTACAAGGAGACTTGTGAATTATATAGTGACCTGTTATATACGAAAAATGAAAGTCTGATTTTAAGTGGAGAAGGAATTCTTGGTCTGGAAGCTGCTGTTGCTTCTTTGACAGAACAGGGGGACAGAGTGCTTGTTCTAGATAATGGTGTATTTGGAAAAGGGTTTGCAGATTTTGTAAGCATGTATGGTGGAGAACCAGTGTTGTACACAACGGACTACAAAAGAGAAATAGAAGTAACAGCTTTGAGAGAGTTTCTTGAGAAGGATTCCGATTTTACATATGCAACAGTGGTACATTGCGATACACCAAGTGGTATGTTGAATCCCATTGATCAGATATGTCCGTTACTTAAGGAATACGGAATATTAACAGTGGTGGATTCTGTGTCCGGAATGTTTGGTAATGAGGTTCGCGTGGATGATTGGAAGATTGATATTCTGTGTGGTGGTTCTCAAAAGGCAATTTCAGCTCCAATCGGACTTACTTTGGTTACGATTAGTGAGGATGCAAAAAAGGCAATGAAGAACCGTAAGACACCGATTGCTTCCTTCTATGCAAATCTGACAACCTTTGAAGGATACTACGAAAAGAAGTGGTTTCCGTATTCTATGCCGATTAGTGATATATATGGTTTGGGTCAGGCATTGGAGAACATCAAAGAAGACGAAGATTTTCTTGCACGCCATGAAAGAATTGCAACAAAGACGAGAGAATATTTAACAAGTATAGGTTTACAGTTGTATGCAGAGAATGGATATTCTAATACCGTTACGGTATTCAAAGTACCGGAGGGTGTGACGGCGGAACAGCTACTACAAACAGTGAGAGAGGATCATAACATACTGCTGGCTGGTTCGTTTGACGTGTTGGCAGGAGAGGTGATTCGTATTGGACATATGGGTTATAACTGTACAGAAGAGAATATAAAAGCAACCTTAGAAGCGATAGAATTATCTTTAAAAAAATTAAATGAAACCAATTTGAATCTTTAATTGTATTATTTATGAAATATTTCTTATTTTTATCAGTGAGAAATTGAAAGTTATATTATTGAAGTTTATAATGTAACAATCGAAACTGTTTAAATTTGAATAGTTACGAATTACAAAAGAGAAAAGGAGAGGTTTTATGTTAGGTTTAATTCTTAATTTTTGGTGGGTTATTCTGATTGTGATACTTGCCATCATTGTGCTGTTGTTGAGCTATGTGAAGGCACCACCGGATGTAGCATTTGTTATTTCGGGAATTCGTAAAGAACCGAAGGTGTTGATTGGTCGTGCAGGATTTAAGATTCCATTTTTTGAAAGAAAAGATGAGCTTCTTTTGAAACAGATTTCGATCGATATTAAGACGGATGATTTTGTTCCGACATTAGATTTTATTGGTGTGAATATTGATGCGGTTGCTAAGGTTCGAGTAATGACAGATAAAGAAGGTCTTCAACGTGCAATGACGAACTTCTTGAATATGAAGGAAGACCGAATTATTATGGCCTTGGTAGATTCGTTACAGGGTAATATGCGTGAGATTATCGGTACCGTTACTTTGAAGGAGCTTTGTAATGACCGTAAGGTGTTTGGTGATCAGGTACAGGAAAAAGCGCAGAAAGACATGAATAGTCTTGGTATTGAAATCATTTCTTGTAATATCCAGCATGTTACAGACCAGAATGATTTGATTCCGGCTTTAGGTCAGGATAACATGGCTGCCATTCAGAAGAATGCATCGATTGCAAAGGCAAATGCGGACAGAGACGTTGCAATTGCTCAGGCACAGGCTAAGAAAGAGGCTAATGATGCTTCGGTACAGTCAGAAACCGAGATTGCCATCAAACAGAATGAATTGGCAATTAAGAAAGCGGAATTAAAGACTGTGGAAGATACGAAGCGTGCGCAGGCAGACGCAGCGTATAAGATTCAGGAAGAGGAACAGCGTAAGTCGATAGAGGTTACTGCAACCAATGCGAACATTGCGCGTCAGGAACGAGAAGTTGAGTTGAAGATGCGTGAGGCTGAAGTACAGGAACAGACCTTGAATGCGAACATTCGTAAGCAGGCAGATGCTGAGAAGTACAAGCAGCAACAGATGGCAGATGTAGAACTTTATAAGCGTCAGAAAGAAGCGGAAGCACAGAAATACGAACAGGCACAGGAAGCAGAAGCACAGAAGATTAAAGCAGAAGCTGTGAAATATGCCATGGAGCAGGAAGCGGAAGCAATTCGTGCAAAGGCAGAGGCAGAAGCGGCAGGTATTCGTGCGAAGGGTGAAGCGGAAGCGGCTGCGATTCAGGCAAAGGCAGAAGCGGAAGCGGCTGGTATTGATAAGAAAGCGGAAGCGATGCAGAAGTATGGTGAGGCTGCGATTATCGAGATGCTTTGTCAGATGTATCCGTTAGTAGCACAGGCAGTCGCTACTCCACTTGCTAATGTGGATTCCATTACAATGTATGGTTCTGGCAATACAGCAAAATTGACAGAAGATGTGACTACATCCTTAAAGCAGATTATGGATGGTGTTGGTGATAGCTTGGGAATTAATCCTTCTGTGTTGTTATCAAGCTTTGCTGGCACGAAGTTGGCAGGTTTGACAGACAAAGAAGCGGGTAAAAAAGATACCACAGTGGTGAATGTTGTAACACCAGGAACACAGTCAGAGAAGAGTGTTCTTGTGGAGGATACTATAGACTAATAAAAGATGTCGGTGACGTTACCAGTGATATAGTAACGTTGCCGACTTCTTTCATTTATTAGAAAATTTCTGGTTTATCAAGAATATCTTAAGAAATGCAAGAATAGACTTTAGAATAATACACAAAAAGTAATAAAGCACTTTATAAAATTAAGTGAAAGTGCTGAAAAGCACATGTGCCTATTAAAAAGCACTTGCTTTTTTTAAATTGGTAGTTTAAGCTAGGTAAATGTGAAAAGAAGGTAGCTGTTCTGTACTTAACAGTTATAAAAGGAGATAGAATTATGAGTGATAAAGTCAATGTTTCAGAAATTTTTGGTGCAAATGTATTCAACGAGTCCGTTATGCGTGCTCGTTTACCGAAAGCGGTATATAAAGAGTTACAACAGACGATTGAGCTTGGAAAAGAATTGAATCCGGCTATAGCAGATACGGTAGCAAATGCTATGAAGGACTGGGCAGTGGAGCATGGTGCGACACATTATACACACTGGTTCCAGCCGATGACTGGTATTACTGCAGAGAAGCATGATGCATTTATCAATCCGACAGCAGATGGTAAGGTTATGTTGGAGTTTTCCGGTAAGGAGTTAATTAAGGGTGAGCCGGATGCGTCTTCTTTCCCTTCCGGTGGACTTCGTGCAACCAATGAAGCTCGTGGATATACAGCATGGGATTGTACCTCTCCAGCGTTCCTTAAGGAATCTCCGGATGGAAGTACGATTCTTTGTATTCCAACTGCATTTTCTTCTTATACAGGAGAGGCGTTAGATAAGAAGACACCGCTTCTTCGTTCCATGGAAGCCATTAATAAACAAACATTAAGAATTCTTAGATTGTTCGGCAATACAACTGCAACCAAGATTACTACCTATGTGGGAGCAGAACAGGAGTATTTCTTAATTGATAAGAAAGATTTCGAGAAACGTAAAGATCTAATCTTTACAGGAAGAACTTTATTTGGCGCAATGCCACCAAAGGGTCAGGAATTGGATGACCATTATTTTGGTTCGGTGAAGACAAGAGTGTTGTCTTTTATGCATGACTTGAATATTGAGTTATGGAAACTTGGTATTTCGGCTAAGACACAGCACAATGAGGTTGCTCCTTGTCAGCATGAGTTGGCACCTGTATATGGTACAACCAACATTGGTACAGACCATAACCAGTTAATTATGGAAACAATGAAGAAGGTTGCTGAACGTCATGAGTTGGCTTGTCTTTTACATGAGAAACCATTTGCAGGAGTAAATGGTTCCGGTAAGCATAACAATTGGTCGCTTTGTACAGATGAAGGACAGAATTTGCTTGAGCCGGGGAAGACACCTCATGATAATATTCAGTTCCTCTTATTTCTAACTGCTATTTTGAAGGCGGTGGATGAGCATGCGGATTTGTTGAGACTTTCTGCTGCTGCAACAGGAAATGATCACAGATTAGGCGCGGATGAAGCACCTCCGGCAATTATTTCTGTATATCTTGGAGAACAGTTGGATGATGTATTAGAGCAGTTAGATACAACCGGTGAGGCTACCAGCTCTATTAAAGGTAAGCGCTTTAAATCTGGTGTTGCGACTTTACCATCCTTTAGACAGGATGCAACAGATCGTAATCGTACATCACCGTTTGCATTTACCGGTAACAAGTTTGAGTTCCGTATGGTGGGTTCTACACAGTCTACCGGTACTCCGAATACAGTTATCAACACTATCGTGGCAGATGCACTTTGCCAGATTGCAGATGAGTTAGAGCAGGCAGAAGATTTCGAGATGGCTGTTCATGATAAGATTAAAGAATTAATCGGTAAGCACAAGAGAATTGTCTTCAATGGCAATGGATATTCGGAAGAGTGGGTAGAAGAAGCTGAAAGACGTGGTTTGCCAAATATCAAGTCTATGGTGGATGCAGTTGAGGCATATAAGAAACCTGAGAATATTGAGTTGTTTGAGAAATTTGGAGTGCTTAATAAGGTTGAAATGGAGTCTCGTGCAGAGATTTATTATGAGAACTACGCAAAGCAGATTAACATTGAAACAAAGACTATGTTAGATATGGCTAGAAAGCAGATTATTCCTGCAGTTATGAAATATGCGGGAGATTTGGCAAAAGGTGCTAACGAAGTGAAAGCTATGGGCATGGATGTTTCTGTTCAGGAGGACATTTTAAAGAAGATTACCACTGAGCTTAAGAATCTTGTGGATGCAGTTGAGCAGTTAGATGCAATTGACGACAAAGCAAGAGCGATGGAAGATAATATGGAAGCAGCAGCAAAATGTTTCCACACAGATGTATTCCCGGCTATGGAAGCGGTAAGAGAGCCTGCAGATAAGCTTGAAGAGTTAGTGGATAAGGAGTATTGGCCATTCCCACAGTATGAGGATATGCTATTCTATGCGTAAGAAAATGTAACTATGAAGGTACTGAATCGTTACGTATATACAATTTTAGAACGGTAAAGAGGATTGTCGTTATGGAATTATAAAGCCACAAGTTGTAGATATTTATGCTATGATTTGTGGCTTTTCTTTCGGGATAATAGGGTGAATCAGCTTTTACTTGATGTTGTTTTTGTAAGATTATATAATTTTGAGGAAGTATAAAATGTGTAAATGACAGATTAGGCGTAGATTGAAAATATGCCAATGGAAAATGGATGAATCGTAAAGCTATATACAAACGAAAATGACGATTAGGAGAGTAGATATATGGAGATTATAATTGAACACAATCATGACAATAATTTATTCGAAGAGATAGCATTTTATAAAGGAATGCTTGGTGAGTTTAGTTACAATCCAAGAGAATTTTGCATTACATTTGCGAATATTAAGGACAAACAGACCGATGTATTGCGTTATATTGGAAACAGTAATGTAATTAATTTACCGATGGGATTGATGGCCGTTCCATATCTGTTAAAAGAGGGATATGATGAGTTTGATCATATTACGATTGTGAATCATTCTAAGAGCCTTATTGATATGGATTATATGTTGTATAAAGCCCGTATTCGTTCCGTAGAGTTAAAGGGTTTTCAAACACCGGTGTATATTCGGACCGCAGAAAGTGCATTTGAGGACACGGATTTGGAAACAATCGATATTAACACAATTAGTTTGTCTCAATGTAATAATATGATTCGTATGTTTGCGAATACGAAAATGAAAAAGATGGACCTCTCCGGCATTTATCTTAGAAATGATGTGAATATAGAGCATATGTTTGCAAATTGTAAGTTGTTGGAAGAGGTTGAGTTGTTTAATAATGGTGCGGGTGCCAAATTAGAAATCACCATGAATCAGCCATTTTGCAATTGCAATCATTTAAAAGATATGCGTATATATGACGCGGATGATTTTGCGATAAATGAATATAACGGAGATATTCGAAGCATTATTCCTGAAAGTAGTCCTTTGTTTGCCAATGTAAATACCTTTTTATGTGGATTTGTTCCGGAGTTCGATGAGAAATTGGGAGTTCAGCTCAATGAGGCATTTGATATAAAGGTGATTAATGAATATTCTATGTTGTTGCGGAAAAGTATGCCGAAAGATATGTTGAATCATGAGAAATTTATGTTTCGGATGTTTCAAGAACTGAGGCTGGATGAATATGGCTTTCATGGTAATGTAAATAGAATTCATTTTGTCAGTAGCATAAAAAAGGAAATGGAAAAACGCAGGAATCAGAAAGATGATGAAAAGGTGATTTTGGTACAACCGCGTCAGACGGCAGATGTAGATATGCTGGTATATGCGTTATATTTTGAAACTGCAATAAAAGGCTACAGAGTAAAATATTGTGGAAAATATTATGATATATCACCAACGGAATATGTAGAGTTGGGATTGTCTAGTGTTATTCCAAGTAAGAAGTTGAAGTTGGTTTATGAAAATGAAGCCTACCATGTATGTCAGACGCGTGGTGAAAAAATCCCAATTTACGGATATGCAGAATTGGCGCATGAATTATGTTAGTAGAAGAAATAACTAGGAACTTATATATAGCAAATGAGGTGCTTAGAATATGCAACAGGAAATTAGAGATAGATTACTAACGATGGCAGAACAGGATTATCAGAAGTTTTCTGCTGCATTGATTCCTGGTGTGGAGAATATGCTGGGAATCCGTCTTCCACAACTTCGTAAGCTTGCGAAAGAAATTGCAAAATTCAACTGGAAAGCGGCGATTACAGAAGATGATTATTATTTTGAAGAACGAATGCTTCACGGGATGGTGCTAAGCTATGCATCTAAGGATATGGATGAAATGTTGCCGTATATTGAAGCATTTATTTCGCTAGTGGATAACTGGTCGGTTTGTGACAGTGTCTTTATGGGAATGGATATTTTTCAAAAAGACAGAGAACGGAGTTGGAAATTTATTGCTCCTTATTTGGAATCCCATAAGGAATTTGAAGTACGCGTGGCATTGATTATTATGATGCAACACTTATTGAAATGTGATGGCAAGGGCAAGAGAATAACAAGACTACGTAAGGTGGAAATGTCAGATGTCCATCACTTCAATGAAGAGAAGGGGTTGTATATTGAAAGAGTCTTAACGGAAGTGGATAAAGTGGATACTACAGAATATTATGCTTCTATGGCAGCGTCTTGGTTGATTGCAGAAGCTTTTTGCTGCTATCCACATTGTACATATGAGTATTTGAAACAGAATCGTTTGGATGATCGAACGTATAATAAAGGAATTCAGAAGATTATAGAGTCGAAAATTCCAACAGATGATGTGAAGAACTTGCTTCGGGAGATGAAGAGGAAGTAGAAGAATTACATCTTGATAATTTTGTGGAAATTGAATGTAATAAAGTAAAATACGTTTTAGTAAAATGTGATTTACTAAAACGTATTTTGCTTTGCTGGGGAATGGGAAATAATCCTCCTTAAGTAGACAAGGTAAATAACCAAAATCTACTTAGGGGGGATTTTATTTTAGAAATTAGTCTTGACATTGCGTATATAACTGTATATACTGTGTATATCATATAAAGGGATATATATACACGGATGCTGTGTTTAAGAGTAGTTATAGACATTTTATGTTTTAGATAAGGAAAGAAGAGAGAGGATAGTATGGAACATTTATTGGTGTGTGACCACATTACAAAGAAAGTGGGCAATTTCGTATTAAGAGATATTCATTTTGAATTGGAACCGGGATATATTCTTGCAGTGATAGGAAGCAATGGTGCAGGTAAGTCTACCTTGGTAAGAACTCTACTTGGTAGTTACAATTTATACAACCATGCGGAGGATTACACAGAGGATACCCCTACTGCAAGAGGACTGTCAGCCAATAAGGGTGATGTGTATATAGAAGGATATTCCATTAAGAAAAATCCAAAAGAGTACAAGGAAAAGGTAGCATTTATTATGAATGACTGTCCGTTTTCGATGGGATTATCCGCAAAGGATAACGGAAGGTTTTATGGGAGTTATTATTCGAATTTTAACCATAGTCAATATGAGACACTCTGCAAGGAATATAATGTTCCGTTTGGAATTGCTTTGAAGAAGTTGTCAAAGGGTGAACAGATTAAGATGCAACTTGCATTTGCACTGTCGAGAGAAGCTAAGGTGTATGTTTTAGACGAACCCGCAGGTAATCTGGACGTGAAGTTTCGAGATGAGTTTTATGAGATTATGAGAACATTGGTGGAATCAGGAGATAAGAGCATTATCTACGTTACGCATTTGGTGGAAGAGTTAGATGTATTGACAGATTATGTGCTTTGGATAGAGAACGGAATACAGGTTGGATATGGAACATTGGAAGGATTGTTGGATCAATATCGATTGTATGAAGGAGACATGGATAAAGTATTAGAAGAAGGGCATCAATTAGGAGAAGAGAAGTTGGCATGCAAGGTGGTTGCAATGAAGCAGAATGAATTCCACAAGGAAGCCTTGGTATGGTGTGAGAAGGGATCGTTTCCTGAACAGATTGAAAAGAATAGTCGGAGAGCAACCCTGCGGGAGATTATGTATTACGAGAAAGAAGCGAAGGGAGTGAAGATGGGATGCAGATAATCAAACAGATTCTTGTGGATGCATATTATATAAGAAAATTAGATAAGAGTTTAATGATAAAGGATTTCTTGTTTGTCATATATTTGTTCTTTGGTGTATGTGTTTTGAAGGCACCAATGCTTGTGTGTGTAGCTTTTTCTACTTTTGTTGGTACGACAAATTGGAGTAGTGATAAGAGAAAAACACCGGAGATGATCAGTTTTCTTCCAATGTCTCAAAGAGAAATGAAGAAGTTCGTCCTAAAGAAAAGTAATCTGGTAGCAATATGTTCTGTAATAGCATTGTGGGTTTCGTACGGATTAGCTATCAATGATGCGATATCTTCAATCGACAACCAGGACTATGAGTTACATAGTCTTACATTGGAATTTGTAATTTATCACGGAATTAATCTATTTGTTTTTATTCATCTCATGGTGCTGATGAGGGAGACGGGACGAATGAGAGGTATGAAAGACATTGGAATTACACACTGGATGTATTCTGTAAAATATAGTCTAGTATTTGCTATCTATATTATTGTGTTTGGTGCTTTGTTTTTTTGGTTGAGTATTAGAATTTTATTTGATTTTGAAAATTTCTTCATACCAATGCTTGAAAGAATCCTTGTTATCATCGGATTGATAGGTCAGTATAAGGCATATCATTATCTAAAAAAGATTGTATTACAGGAATTCATTTATAGCGATTACAACGCGAAAATAATAAAAGAGCAGGAGGTAAACTATGAATATTAATATACAATCCAAAAGTAGTATACCGATTTATGAGCAGATTAAGAATCAGTTAAAGGAAAGTATCATCGCAGGAGAGATGAAGGAAGGAGAACCAATTCCATCTATTCGTATCTTAGCGCGAGACCTGAAAATTAGTGTGATTACTACGAAAAGGGCATACGAAGAACTTGAGAAAGAAGGACTGATTTACTCGGTAGCGGGAAAGGGGTTCTATGTGGATAATCCGGACACTGGCTATCTGGTAGAAAAGAAAGTACAGGGTTTGGAAGAACAATTAGATGCGGTGTTAAAACTTTGCAAGGAAGCACAACTTAGCAAAGAAGAAGTAAAAGATATGGTAGATATTTTGTGGGAGGAATAGATATGTTAGAGGTAAAGAATGTAAGTTTTCAATATAAGGGCAAAAAGAAAGAGAAAGCATTTGGTTTAGAGGATATCAGCTTTCAGTTAGAGAAGGGATATGTATTAGGATTGTTGGGTTTAAATGGTGCCGGAAAGTCCACACTTATGGATTTGTTAATGGGTGTTCATGCACCGGATAGTGGCAATGTGATGTATGACGGCATGGAGATTTCGGAGGATACAACAAAGAGTTTGCAAAAGATTGCTTTCGTATCGGATAAGATGGAGTTTTTACGGTTTCGTACGCTAAGAGAAAACGTGAGTTTGTTTGGGTTATTATATGATAACTTTGATTATGAAAAATGGGATAAATACATGATTTCTTTTGGTTTTCAGGCGGATCAATTAGGGCTTTGTTATGATGATTTGTCCACAGGTGAAAAGCGTAAGTTCCAGCTTGCATTTGCATTGTCTTATTCACCGGAATTACTATTGTTGGATGAGCCTACGGCGAACTTGGATCCGCATGCCAGAGTAGAGTGGATGGAGTTGATTGGAAAACAAGTGGCAGAAGAGGAAATTAGTGTGATTATGGCGACACATTTGACAAGTGATTTAGATGAGATGGCAGACTACATTCTGGTGTTAGATAAGGGTAAACAGATTGCTTATATGGATAGAGAGGAAATGGTAGATAATTTTGGAGAGATAGAGCTTTCCAAGCTGCTATTAGAGCTGACAGGAGATGCGTGGATTAAGGAGTAACGAATAATCTCTTATTATACTTGTTAAATGAGTAGGGCTTAATAACTTTGGAAATGTGTAATTAACGTAAGTATTGCGAGAAAAGGATGAGGAATATGAAATTGAGTAAAGAAGAGCTTATGATGGAAAAAGTATATGGTTATGGAAAAGTACAGAAGTGGCTCGCACGTTTTTATATAATTATGGATTTAATGGTTGCTGGAATCTATGCAGTATTGATGAATTATGCCGAGGTAGTCAGTACTCGTCTTGCTATGACAATTGGATATGGTATGATGATTAGTTCTTTTTCGTGTATATATGGTTTTTGGCTGACGCTTACATACTCCTTTGTGGAGGGAAAAGGTGGAAAGTCTTCACAGGATATTCTTGCTTCCGTACGCTATATGCCGTTTTCTTTGGAGAATTGGACTGTTTGGGTAAAGAAAAAGGTTTTGTGTAAAATCAAGTTGTATAGCGGATGTGTGTTTCTGATACTGGCAGCGGGAATGTTTGTTGGACCATGTAATGAAAAATTAGGAATTAGTTTTTATATGCCGGAGGATTGGTTTATATCAATGGCTGTATGTGGGTTAGGAACGTTAATGGTATTTTTGTTTATGTATGCAGGGTATAAAGTGATGCTTAACTGTATAGTGCAGAATGAATCGAAAAGGCGTGTGAGAGGGAAAGGAGACCTTGCTGTATAGATTGAACAATGGAGGGATGAGTTGTGAATCGAAAAAGCGAAAATAAAGGAAATGACAAATATGTGCAGTTTGCGGACAGCGTTAAGCAATGGAATCGGTTTCGCATAGTAGAAGGAATGATTGGGGGATTGTTAGGTGTAGTTGGCTGCATTATAGTTGCTATTTTGGAAATGTTAGGGGCAGGATTGGGTATATATATATCGCGTGTGTTTGCGATTTTATTCGGTATGTTGATTGCATGGAGGCATTGTGAAATGTATGTCAGAGTGGATGGGAAAGAAAATCGTTTGAATCAATATATACATGATATTCCGTTGTTTGTGGCATTTTCCTTTAGAGATTACTATAAGGAAATAGAAAGAAGACTTTGGAAGAAAACAATGATTGTCAGTGGTATTGTGTTTGTAATCCTGTTCACGATGAGTATTATGCGTCTTTTTACAGACTTTCTTGGAGTGATGGGCTTCTGTATCATAACGGTTGTCGTTATGGATGCGGCAATTGTGGCGAGTTTTTTTCTGTTACGATATTTTGATATGCGAAGCTTCGCAGCTTGTATAGAAAAAGGAAAATCGAAAAAGATAGTATCACAGAAAAAAGAATCCTTTTGGTACCAGCATCGGGTGTTGTTGGTGTTGCTGTGTAGTGCATTGCCATGGGTGGCATTTATGCTTTCTGGAGTAAGGAATTATATCTTACGCGTGCCGGATGATATAGAAGTATATCGTGCGGCAAGTGATTGGTTTATATCGGTGTATGGAGTTGTAATGTGTGCAATATTTGGCGGAGAACAGATCGGAAAACTTGTTACAAAAAAAGGTGGAAGTATTAAGCAGGCTTTGGTTTTCAGTGTAGTAGCAGTCATGGCATTGGGGTATGGTTGTACGTATTATACTACCTATTACGAGGATAAAATTGTTGCAAATCGATTTTTTATAACAAAGGAATATACTTGGGACGAAGTACAATCCTATACCGTGAAACCCAAATGGATATCAGGGATTTTACAACTGGAATTGGAGATGGAGGATAGAACGTTATGGGTGATTAGTAGCGATAATATCTGTTCAGAAAAACATTGTGACGTATATTATAGTGATTATGAATATATTGCTCATTTGGTGGAGAAGATGAACGACTATGGAATTGATGGAACAATAGAGAAGGAAGAGAAAATTGCGCCAAACGAAGAAATGCATGACCTATGGGATATGGAAGCCTTTGACAGGATTAAAACGATTGTATATGACCTAGACGAATAGGAGGAAATCAATGGAAAATGAACGAATAGAACAATTTGCGAATCAAATTAAAGAAAAAAATAGAATAAAGACATCGATACAAAATGTATACCTATACGTGGTATTTCTGGCTTGGTTTACTTATTGTTTTGTGTTAGATTATGCTGCTGTAGGGAAAGATCATATAGCTATAACCTGTGTTGTGTTTGTGGTTATAGCATGCGGTTTGATTATGTATTGCAGGAACTTTTTAGAAGGCTATATATCGGTTACAGGAAAAGGCGGGAAGGTGAATCAGGATATTGTAGGATGTGTTGAACGGATGCCTTTTTTGGGAAATGAATATATGACTTGTATCAGTAAGAGATTACAGAGAAATCTTTTGCTGATAGGTGGAGGCATGATAGGCTGTTTGATGCTTGGATTATTCGTGTGTGGTAAGGTAGAAAACATAGAACAAATCCTATGTTTTCAATGGGGATTACCATCTCAAATCGGAAGAGCAATTGCTTTTCTTGTTGTTACGTCTGTTTGCATGTGTATTACCATAATCTTGATTTATTATTTTTGGAAAACAAGATATCAGAAACTGATGCTTGATTTCGGTATGGCAGAAAAAAGAAAACGAACAGGAAAATATTCCAAGATACTTAAAATTGCCATATGTGCTTTCGTCGTAGCAGGTGTTATCTTTTTCTTGGGTGTGATTTCTATTTTGTTTCGGAATGATCCGGATCCAATGCTTACACTTTCTATGTATGTATTTTTGGTGATAATTGTTTTAATCAAGTATTGGTACATTCTGTGTCCTATGGGATGTATTGTTTTGGTATTAGGTATCATGGTCGAAAAAAGAAGACGACAGGGCAAAACGGAATCAAGACTATTTAAGATTCAGACAGTCATGTTACATGCATTCTTATTTGGGTTAGCGGAATTTGTATTCTTATTTAGTGTGAGATTGGTGTTGCCGTTGGAACAACATGAAAAATCCGTTATGTATGAAACGACAGATCAATCGCAATATGGACGTTTCTCGGGACATTATGAAGGAGAAGAAGCGGATCGTTTTGCGGGACTATTTGTGTTTCCTAAAATGCTGTCTACCCAGGCGGAAAATGTGGAATATTATTATGGGGCAAACCCGATGTTTTTTGATCATAGTTATGAAATATATCTGCAAGCCACTTATCCGAAGGATATATACGAAAAGGAAAAAGAGCGTTTGTCAGACATAGAGTGTACAATCAAGATAAATGCGGAAGGTGATAAGGTTACGAATCATATTCAATATACAGAGGAACAAAGTCCGTATCCTGTATACGTGGCAATTTGTGATTATGACGGTATATATGAATATGCATTACTGGACGAAGATAATTGTAGGATTATCTATGTATATATGCAATATTGCGATGGAGAAAATGTTCCGGAGGAATATTGGTTGGTGAAGAATGATTCTAGAGCAGAATCTGTGTGGTATAAGGGAGAAGATGATTTTAACCTCTATTATGCAGAAGATGAAAATGGAGATTTTTCGTATTATAAAGATTAAAGATAGAAAAAGGACAGAAAGCAACAACAATCGTATGAATATTAGGTTATCAGAATGAGAGGTATTAAAAATTGACTTTTTAAAGATGGATATAAGTTCTTTTTTTAGAAGGAATATTTGTATAATCTAGTCAAGACAAATCGATGCTTAACAAGAAATATATTGTATGTATATTTTTTTTATGGAAGATATAGAAAAATAAAGTAGAATTTGTTAAAATCATTATGTAATATAGGGTTTGAAAATTTAGAATATTTTTTGCATTTGTTAGTGCGTGGAGGGTTTTGTGTTAAGAGTAGCTATTTGTGATGATGAAATAGGATTTACTACGAAAATTGAAGATATTATTTTGAGAGTGTCGCGGGCAAATGGGATAAAAGTGGAAGTTTCGGTTTTCTTTGACGGGATTACATTGTTAAATGATTATATGCATAACAATGCACGTTACGACTTGGTGTTTTTAGATATTGAAATGAAGCAAATGGATGGATTAGAGACAGCTCGTAAGATTCGCGAAATGGATGAACTTGTTTATTTGATTTATGTTACAAGTTATAGTAGTTATGCACTTGAAGCATATGAAGTACATCCTTTTCAATTTCTTGTAAAACCTATTGAAGAGGACTTGGTTATAAAATATTATATGATGATTCATAGTAAAATTATTTCTGATGCAATATTCTATGATTATAAATATAAAAAAGATTACTATAAAGTATGGGTAAGTGATATTATGTATTTTGAAAGTGATAGAAGAGTAATTAATATTGTTTTATCTGATGGATCAAAAAGGGTATATTATGATAAGTTAAGTAAGGTTGAAGAAAGACTAGGAAAACAAAGAATAGATTTTTGGAGAATTCATCGTTCACTTTTGGTGAACGTAAAATATATTGTTAAAAAGGCTTACGATTATGTTGTTTTATCTGATGGAACTGTATTTTACATAAGTGAGGACAGAAGAAAGGATTTGAATGAACGATATGCCACAATGATAGAAAAAGAAATGGAGTAATTAAAGATGTATTGGGATTTTTTAGTACATATAGCTATGGCGTGTGTGTCCACCTATTTAATACACGAGTATTATACTACTTTTTTTAAACGAGCAGAGAATGTTTTATTGGGAAATGTGATGTTAAGCTTATATTTCATATGGCAAGCGTTATCAATAACTACATTAGAGTTTATGCCAGCGTGGGTAAGATTATGTGTTAGTATCATATTTGTAATAGTAGTAGCACTTGGTTATCAAGGCGGTATTTCCGGAAAAACGGTTTTTGCAATAATCTATAATGCAATTTGGATGTTAAGTGAATTATTAATAGGTGGTTTCTTTCTTTTGGTTGGTCTATCTGTAGAAAAATATGAGTTGTTGGGCTCTGTTATCTCAAAATTATTTTTGCTGGTATTAATTAAACTTTTGCAAAGATTTTTTCGACATGAAAATGTAAATGTTTTGTCATGGAAAGAGAATGCGATGTTGATGACATTACCAATTGGTAGTATGTTTTTTACACATCATTTGTTTACGTTAAGTCATGCTATTGGTATGAAAAGTTATATTATAATTTCTGTAATTGCTTTTTTTGTTATATTATTAGTGAATGCTGTTATGTTTGCTGTATATATTAAATTGTCAGCAAGTTTGGAATTGAAACGACAGAATTCTATTTTTCAATTAGAAATAGAATTGTATGGTACACACATAAAAGAAAAAGAAAATGCGATGTTGGAGTTTAAAAAATCAAAACATGATTTAAAAAATAAGTTAATTTTTTTATTGGATTTATTACAAGACAAAAAATATAGTGAAATGCAAGCATATATTGAGGAATTAATTGATTTAAAATCGCTAGATTCTTTTACATTGGCTCAATCGGGTAATTCTTTAATTGATGCTCTTATTAACTATAAATACGAAACAGCTAAGCAGCACAATATTACATTTAATTCTAAGTTGAACATACCAATTGATTTTTCTTTGGCAAATGCAGATTTGTGTGTGATTTTAGGAAATGCAATAGATAATGCATTAGAAGCTAATATAAATAAAGTAGTTGAAAATCCCTTTGTTGACTTGAGGATGAAGTTTGAAACAAATAAGTAGAGGACAGCCGAAAAATAAAGGGCATAGCAAACAAACCATCTAAAAAGGTGGTTTTGAAAAGTAAATATAGACACAACACTTAACTCATGGCAGGAATAACATCATCTTTGATGATGTAAC
>JAFQOE010000044.1 GCA_017395635.1 Lachnospiraceae bacterium
TAAGTAGAATTCATCCTTGTATCTGGAGCGATTGTAGGATTTTATCATTAATGTGGCAATAAAAAACAATACCAACAATCCTATCAGTATAAGAAAGAATATCCCTATTTTCTTTCCAATACCAGATTTCTTATCCGGTTTTACACCGACAGTCCCCATTGCAACAGGTTCCATTTCTCTTTCAAGTTCACTCATGCTAGCCCTCCTCTATTCTGTATTAACATCTTGTGTAGGATAATACAGATTATTTTGTTTGTATAGATGACATTTGTCACCATTATGCTATTGGGGTTATTTTTCAGATTTGCTTAATCATTTAGAACATACGATTTATGCATACTTTCTCCTTTTTTACATATCCTAGAAGCATACAAGGCAATTTTAAACAGCTGTGAAACATGAAAGGGGAAAATCTATGAACTATCCATTTGAAGTCAAAAAACTCTCTTATGACTATAACGCTTTAGAACCTTATCTAAGCAAAGAAATTCTAGAATTTCATCACGACAAGCACTATGTAACCTACGTAAACAAATTAAACGAAATCATTAAGAATTATCCAAATCTTCAAAACATGACTTTAGAACAATTATTGACAGAACCTGAGCACATCCCAAGTGAAATTCGTACTGCCATCAAAAACAATGCAGGGGGAGTCTACAATCATGAACTCTATTTTGCCTGTATGAGTTCCGCAGATTGCGAACTCCCGACGGATCGTTTGGCACTTGCAATAAATGCGTCGTTTGGCTCTATCGAGAATTTCAAAGCCGAGTTATCCTCATCTGCGATTAACCAGTTCGGTTCCGGTTATGCATGGCTCATTCTTTCTAATAACCAATTAGAAATTATATCTACACCAAATCAGGACACACCAATTGCACCTACCGTCACACCGCTTCTTTGTATTGATGTATGGGAACACGCATATTACCTCCAGTATCAAAACCGCAGACCGGATTACGTAGAAAATTGGTTTAACTTAATCAACTGGAGTTATGTTGGGGCACGTTATATGTCTGTTGCTAAAGAGCAATAAATAGAACAAAGAATGTCGCTTCACTAGCGACATTCTTCCTTATCGAAATTATTCTGTGTCTATATGTTTATCTAATGCACGCAAGCTTCTTTCCAAAATCTGATTCATATGTGCAATGGCAATTCCATAATTCGTAAACGGTATATTCTGTTCTTTTGCCAACTGCATACGATATTGCATTTCCCTTTCATTGAGCATACATCCCCCGCAATGAATCACCAGCTTGTACGCTGATAAATCTTCCGGAAATTCCGTGCCTGAACAAAATACAAATTCCGGTTTCACCTGGGTATATTTCCGAATCCAGCCCGGAATTTTAACGGTTCCAATGTCTTCACATTGTCTGTGGTGTGTACATCCTTCTGCAATCAAAATCTTATCTCCATTGCCAATTTTATCTAACACACGAACCCCTTCCGATGCAATTTTGAAAAAACCTTTTTTTCTAGCCATTAAAATAGAAAATGAAGTTAACGGGATCTCATCCGGTGTATTCTTCGAAACCTGTTCAAACACCTGACTATCCGTTATAACCAACTTCGGTTTGTCCTTCATTTTTTCAAGCAACGCTTTATACTCTGTATCTTTTACAACAACGGACACTGCTCTTACTTCCAACAGTTCCCGAATCACTTGTTGTTGTGGTAATATCAAGCGCCCCTTCGGTGCTGAACTATCGATTGGAACCACCAATATGACTGTATCTAACGGTTTCATAAGATCTGCCACCAATGGTTGTTCTTTCTTTTCTCCCGGTGTAAATCTTGCCAACGTCTCCTTTAATTCCTCTATCCCTTCTCCACAAAATGCTGAAACAAACACCTGAGAAATCTCAGAATCAAACATCGGCTTTTCCGAAACCAAATCCATCTTGTTCCATACAATAAGAATCGGTATACTTCGTTCCTTTAACAAAGCAATCCATTCTTTTTCCAACTCGCCCAATCCAACTGTACTGTCTATCACCAAAACAGCAATATCCGTCTTTCTTAAAACCTGTTTGGTCTTCTGAACACGCAATTGTCCTAAATTACCTTCATCGTCCACCCCCGGAGTATCTATCATCATCACCGGTCCTAACGGCAACAATTCCATAGCTTTATAAACCGGATCTGTTGTTGTACCTTTAACATCCGACACTACTGCCAAATCCTGTCCGGTCACTGCATTAATCACACTTGACTTTCCTGCATTTCTTCTCCCCAAAAAACTGATATGTATTCTATTTCCTGACGGTGTACTATTCAAACCCACAATCGTTCCTCCCATTATCTATACACTTACTCTAAAAAACCTTCATCCACAATATTACACTTTGATGCACTTCTTGTACACATTAAATTTTCTACTAAATTGTTCGTAATAAAAATTTCAGAATTTTTCTATGTTTTATTAAACAATTCATGTTATACTATACGAGTATAATTTTATTTTAGTGTATACTTCATAATTTATGATAATATAACGCAGTCATTACGATTCATTCTATAATAGGAGGCTAACCATGGATAGATTTACAAATTATAATAATGGAGACAGTTATGACGATCCAAACTATAATGGATATAAACCGGTTGGTTCTTACAACCATCCAGAATATTCTGAAGCAACCGGATATACTGAAACAACCGAGTATACTGAAACAATCGAGTATACTGAAACAACCGCATATAGGGAAACAACGGAATATGACACACCGAATTATGGGGGTGTGCCTTTAACAGACGTTCCTTATTCGAATTCAGAGTATTCCAACCTAACATATGGTGATTTTCAAAATACCAATTACGAATATGAAATCCCACAATATTCTAACGAAGAATACAATGAGACATTTGAATCTCAAGAGATTTCACCAGAACCCGAAATAGTCAACGAGACAACTTTTAATGAGGACTCTATTTTTTCTCCTCTTTATCCGGAAGGATACGCGCCAACCCCGAAACCGGACGCAGCATTCCAACCAAAACAACAACGAAGAGATTATAGTGAAGATGACTTAACTGAAGAAGAACTTGCAGATATCAGACGTCAAAAAGCAATTGCACGCAGAAAGAAATTGGCAGCAAGGGAGCGTAGACGCCGTGAACGACGTAAACAAGCCATTATTCGGTGCAGTATTTTACTTGCCATTGTGATTTTACTAATTGTTGGATTCGTTATGTTAATTTCCGGATTAGTAGACCATTTTGAAGAGAAGAAAAAAGAACGTGAATTATCCGAATATTATGCAACCAGTGAAATCACAACAGAAGAACCGATTGCAAACATTGACCCTGAGATTACAGCAAAAGTACTTCCGGCTGACCGCGATGCCGCTTTAGCAATCTTGCAGGAACAGGCAGAAAATGATTCCACCATGCAAAGCATTTGCGACAGTGCTGCTGCTATACCGGATATTATATTACAACATTTAGCCATCAATCCGGAAATGAAAGATTTTACCCTTAGTTATCCGGCTATGATTAATATTGTATTTGACGGCGAATTCGATATGGAGTTAGAAGGCAAAGATGTTCCTCTTTATCTCCAGTTTGATAAACGTTGGGGTTATGCAGATTACTCTACCGACATCATAGGACTTCGTGGTGCTGGTCCGACTGCTCTTTCTATGGCTTATACTTACTTGAAGCAAGATGGTAGCAAGAACCCAATTAAAGTTGCTGATTATGCAACCGAAAAAGGATATTTAGATGAAGATGGTCAAACACATTGGTCCTTAATGACAGAAGGTGCCGAAGGTCTCGGATTACAATCAACAGAATTGAAGATAGAAAAGGAAGCCATGATTCGTGCATTAGAAGATAAAAAAGTAATCATCTGTATGGTTTCCAAAGGTGACTTTACAACCGACAAACATTTTATCGTGATTCGGGATTACAAAGACGGTTTCTTCTATGTCAATGATCCAACCAGTACAGAACGAAGTGAAGTTGGTTGGGACTTTAGACGTTTACGCAGTCAGATTAGTAAAATGTGTGCCCTTGAAGCTGGCACGACGACTTCTTCTGACGATGATTCATCTAATGGCGACAACCAAGGTACTGGCGAAACCGGAGACGACACAACTAATACACCGGCAGAATAATCGGAATCGATTTATTACATCCAGATTAACATACTTACAAAATATAAGAAGCTCCTTGCCATCATAACAGCAATAGGTAATTGCGAAACTTACAAAAACTATCATTTGTACAAGCATCATAAGTTTCACAAACGCCTAATAATGGCAAGGAGCTTCTTAATTATATTAATGTGCAATATTTATTCCGACAACTGTGCCGCCCTTTCCAATGCCGCATCAATATTCGGACAAATATTATCCGCTGTTACCACATCATAAAGACCGGACTTACGAAGTACGCTTTCCGGCTGTTCGTTAACATGCGATAGAACAATGGTAATTCCTTTTTCTTTACATTTTTCAAATAAGGTTTCAAGCGAATTCACTGCTGTTGCATCAATTGCATTCACACTTCTCATTCGTAACACAAGACAATTTGTCTTCTTTCCAAGATCAATCGACAAAAGCTTATCAGCTGCACCAAAGAACAATGGTCCACTAATCTCATATACCAGAGTATTAGCAGGAACTTCTTTCAAATCAATGGCATTCTCGTCCTCTGAATTATCATCAATATATTTCCAACCCTCTACGTTAGTAACATCACTCATGCGCTTCATAAACAACAAGCAGGCCAATACCATACCAAATTCAATTGCTACTACTAAATCGAAAATTACGGTAAGTAAAAATGTTATAACCATAACAGCAATATCACTTTTTGGTGATGTCTTAATAACATGTACGAAGGTTCTCCATCCACACATATTATAAGCAACCATGAAAAGAATAGCAGCAATTGTCGGCATTGGAATCAATGCGGCATATGGCATTAATACAACCAAGACCAATACTAACACGATTGCATGCACCATACCTGCTATCGGAGTACGACCACCATTTTTGATGTTAGCTGCTGTTCTTGCAATAGCTCCAGTTGCCGGAATTCCACCAAACAAAGCAGATCCAATATTACCGATACCCTGTGCTACCAACTCCATATTCGAATTATGTCTGGAATGAATGATACTATCTGCAACCACACAGGAAAGTAACGACTCAATGGCCGCCAAAATTGCAATGGTAAATGCATCCGGTAACACACTTTGAATCGCAGTTAATGAAAACTCAGGCATTGTAAACTGCGGTAATTTGTTGCTAATGGTATATAAGTCGCCAATCGTATTAGCTTCCATTCCAAGCCCTGATACCATAGCAATACCTACAAACACTGCAATCAAGGACCCCGGTATCACTTTATTGATATATGGCCAAATAATCAACACTGCAAGACAAACCAATCCCACAACTAATGCCTGCCAATTAAATGTACTAACATTAGCAATTAACGCTTCCATCTTTTCAATACTCTCTACCGGTGATTCTCCATTCTGATAAGTCACACCGAAAAAATCTTTTAACTGCCCAATCAAAATCGTAACAGCGATACCTGCTGTAAATCCGGTTGTAATCGTATATGGTATAAAACGAATCAAGCTACCCAAACGAAGTACTCCCATGATAATCAGGAAAACACCTGCAAGCAACGTAGCAAGAACCAATCCTTCCATTCCCTGTTTTGCTACAACGCCAGCCACAATCGTAGCAAATGCCGCAGTCGGACCTGCAATCTGTACTCTACTTCCTCCAAAAAAGGAAATAAGAAATCCTGCAATAATCGCTGTATAAATACCCTGCTCTGGTCCTACACCGGAAGCAAGTGCCAACGCAATGGAAAGTGGCAATGCAATAATTGCTACAATAATTCCTGCCACAACATCTTTGGCAAATTGTTTTCCATCATAGTTCTTAATGGTTTTGAATAGCTTTGGTCTCAATGCATCTTTTTTCTGTTCCATGATTTTTCTCCCTTGTAAATGAAACTATATATTTTCAAAAGAAAGAACCGCGATCCGATTGGACAGCGGTTCTCCGCAACGCACATATTGTATATCGTTGTCAAACATTTTGTCAATGCTAATTTCTATGTCTAAGTCATACTTTTCTATTATACTTCACATTTCACTCTCTATTACTATATACAAGTATATTTATTCATCCAGCCCGTGTTTCACGGCATAAACAGCCAACTGAGTTCTATCCTTTAATGCCAGCTTCTCTAATAATCTGGATATATTATTACGTACCGTTCCTTCCGCAAGAAACAACTCTGTAGCAATTTCCTTATTATCATATCCCTGTGCAACCAGCTTGATAATATCTTGTTCTCTATCTGTAAAACACTGATCATCATCCTCTGTAACGGACATTGCTTTTGCATTTCCCGGCTGTTCCATGCGACTTCTCATCACACGATACACACCATCACCAAAAATGCTCATTCCGGCATGCACACTCTTCACAGATGCAATTACCTTCTCATCTTCCATTTCCTTCAGTATATATCCATCTGCTCCACTAGACACTGCCTTATCAATTGTTTCTTCATCATCAAATGTAGTAAGAACCAAAACCTTTACGTCCGGCAAATGCTCTTTAATTGTACGAATGCCATATGCACCATCATAATCCGGCATACGCATATCCATCAATACCACATCCGGTTCATACACCTTACATTTTTCAAATGCTTCTTTTCCATTCTCCGCTAATGCCACTACCTCAATATCCTGATCCTGTTCTAACACTGCTTTCAATCCCTGACGTAATATCCGAATATCATCCGCAATTAATACTTTCATATGACTTAATCTCCCCACTTTCATTTTATCTTATGTTTCAAGAAAAACTTATATCTATTCGTAACTATCCAGTACCTTCATAGTTACGATTCGCAAACGCCCAGAATTACCTACATTATAAAAACAACCCATTCTTCTTATTAACATCCAAATGAATTCTAGTAAGAAAGCCTTCTCCCTGACTTGATATAAAACGTACTCTACCACCTTGCTTTTCCACACGTTCACGGATTCCACGAAGACCATTGTTATCTTCTATTGTGTCGCATCCCATACCATCATCACCAATAATCACTTCCACACTTTCCACTGCAAAACGCACTATAATCTCCATCTTAGTAGCCTTGGCGTACTTCAAAGTATTGGTAATGGTTTCCCGCACACAGTCATATATAATACGGGATAAATGAGAATACTTTTCTGAGTCCTCTCCCTGTACCGTCACATCGACCGGAATTTCTTTCACCTGATTTGCCAATTGCATAATCCCTTGCGTTACCAACTCATAACTTTCCCCTTCGCGTAACTGATTAATGGATTCACGAAGCTCTCGAATCCCCTGACTGGTTAGCACTCGTGCTTCTTCCAAATATTCACCGACCTGCTCACTCTCTTCCTTCTTATTCGCCACCTGCGCAAGTTTCATATAAGACTGAATCATAGTCAAAGTATGTCCTGCCGTATCATGAACCTCCTGCGCAATACGATTACGCTCCTTTTCCAGAATTAACTTTTCGTTGGTAATTTCCAACTCTTTATTCAAATCAAGAAATCTATATTTTAATGTAGCCAGTAGTACACAGATAACAGAAAGTCCAAAACCCAACGGAGTTATGTCAAAGGATGTGTTAAGCATCCCCGACAAATTAACCGCATTTAAAAAGATAGGCGTTAAGACAGAGGCAATAATCAATCCTTTCGCACCACCTTCATCCTGTTCTTTATCGAGATTCCTATACAACTTCACTGCTCCAATCACAACTAACACATATGTCATCACAACATTGGTATAGAAAAATAATCCATATTCCACCCCAGTTTCGCCAAAAGATGCATAGTACAAATGATGCCATCCACTTGTCAGCATAATCACGTAATGACAAAGCGAAATGCTAATCGGAAGATATTTTCGTACACCTTTCAATTTGCCACCTGTATAAAGAACTGCAAAATAATACCAAAACGCACCAACAAAACAAATTCCAATATTACCAATTCCATATGCCAAAACCAACTCTTGGCCTGTCTTTGCCAACAGCAACAAAACCTGTGATGCACACCAAAGCACCACAAGTCCTTGACATCCCATATATATTCGATTGCACAATTCCTTTTTTCCCTTTAAGAGCAGTACGGTCATACTGACCAGTACTGCTCCAATCACTGCTATGTATATTCCTCCTAACAAAAATGCCATATTGTCTCCTTATATTATGCTTCTTTTGCTTTCTTTATTGCCAAAATTACTAATACCACACCTGCCACAAAAAGGTATACCCACCAGGCAATGCTCAACCAGAATTCTCTAGTAAGATACAAGACCAATAAAATCAATGTCACAGAAGAAGCCACTACATATTTTTTATTATTCTTAATTGATGCGATAATCAACATTGCAATTCCTGTCAAACCAAGAATCAAAACATTACCAATACCACCAGAAACCAAATCCGATAGCAATACAACTCCTAGCAATACACAGGTCAACACAAAATAGATTATACTAAATGTTTCCTTCTTATCATACCAAATGGAACGGAAAAGAACAATTCCTATTGCGATTAAAAAACAGTTCCACTCTACTGCATATGCATCCGGAATTTCAACAAAAGGCTGAAGCATCATTGCTACAATAAATGCCGGTAAAGCAATTGTATTGAAGACTTGTTTTACTTCCTTATTTTTAAACAAAACTCCAACCATGAATATATCTAGTGCAATCAAAAGGAAAAATACCATCGTCCAAGCTTCCGGCATTTTGGATGCAATCCACATCATGCAACCTGCAATCAACTGAACACCCGCAAACTTCAACATTTTACTTTCTTTCCATGTGCTTTCCACATTTCCATAACGAACAACATATAATGCTGCAAATGCTAATCCCAAAACGATTGAATAAGGATAATAAGTTGCGCTCCAGTTTTCTTCCATTCCTCCAAACAAACCTTCCCAAGCATCTAGCCAATAGCACAACAACTGACCGTAAGGAATAACAACTGCAATTGCCACAAGTAACCCTATCATTTCTCCTCTTGCAAGCCAAATCATTATTACAGCTTCTATTATTATAACCAATAACCAAATAACGCTGTTACTTCCTGTATATCCAATCACATGAAACAAATCAAATACCGCAGTCGGCACAAGCAGGAAAGATGCTATACTATTCCATACACGAATCGCTAATGCTTTTCTTGTTACCCACGCTACACCTGTTACTGCCACAACCACTGCCATAAAAAGGGTAGAAACTGCTCCACCATCATCCGGTAAGTTATATAAAAATGCAAGAAGGAAATAATAGCTTGTCTGAATCAGATGAACAACACCTACACATAAACGAAAGCTTTTGTCAAATGTATTTGCTTTTTGATTATTATAATCCAACAAGGCCATAGCCAATTCCAAACCGGTTAATAAATACATATATGTTCTTAGGTTTTCTTCCAATGCCGCACATCCACTGACAAATGCAATATTTGTCAGCATAATTAACGTTACAAAATCAAAAACCTGCTTCTTAACCAATAACTTAATCACAATCGGTATCGCCATCGCACAGGATGCTGCGAACACCCTAAACATATTATCCTGAACTTTTTCATCAACAAACCCACCCAACACTGCAATTACAAAGAAACCAATAAATGCATTTCCAAGATGGAACAATGTAGTTGATATCCAGCCAAGCTTTCCGTTTTTCGAAATCAAAAAGGAACCCCCAAACATTCCTGCTGACACCACTAGCAATGCCATCTGCTTTACCAACACCGGAAGATACTTCCAAGCTGTCGTCACAAAAATACTACCTGCTACTAAAATAAATATGACACCCACTGTCAACAACAATATTGAAATCAAATTCTTTGGTTTTCTTTCCATAACAAACACCTCTTTCTATTCATTAAACATTTTTGGTTGCTATGGTCATAGTATACGAAAAGTTAAGAGGTTTGGTTAGATGTCATTTGTCATTATTGACACAAAAAAGGTAGTGACAAATGTCACTACCTCATCCTATCTCTATGCAAATTATTATTTTGCAGAAGCTATGCAATCATTTTCTATATGTAAGCACCGATCAATCTGCAATCTCACCATTCTTACGGCGTACGAAGAAATCTTTTGTTTCTTTTGCAACGACACCGGAAAGAACAAACAATGCAATCATATTCGGAATTGCCATCATTCCATTGAAAATATCTGCAATCGTCCAAACAGCAGATACTGTCATATAAGGTCCAATAAATACCGCGATAATATATAACCAGCGATATACCTTAACACTCTTCATCTTACCACCTGTCAAGTATTCCAAACAACGCTCAGAATAGTAATCCCATCCAAGAATGGTTGTAAACGCAAAGAACACAAGGCAAAGCATTAACAAAAATGCCGATAACTGTTCCGGGAATGGAAGTCCCTTTTGGAATGCATATGTTGTAATCTGCACACCCTCTAAACCGTCAACTTTCCATGCACCTGTCAATACAATAGAAAGACCTGTCATGGTACAGATAACAATTGTATCAATAAAGGTTCCCGTCATAGATACAAGACCCTGACGAACCGGCTCCTTAGTCTTGGCTGCTGCTGCCGCAATCGGTGCAGAACCAAGACCTGCTTCGTTCGAGAAAATTCCTCGTGCAACACCTTTCTGCATTGCCACCATCATGCTACCTACTACACCACCGGTAACAGCCTGAGGATTGAATGCAGCCTTAACAACTGTTACAATCGCACCAGGCACCTCTGTAATATTGCAAACGATCAATGTAACTGCAGTAACAACATAAATAATTGCCATAAACGGAACAATAATCTCGGATACCTTGGCAATTCTCTTCACACCACCAATCAATACCAATGCCACACAAATACTTAACACTAAAGAAGCAATCACAACGGTCCATGCAATTTCTCCAACAAAAGGAAGCTCCACTGTATATTTCATATTCGGATCAAAGAATTTCTGAACTGCAGAAGAGATACCATTTACCTGAGTAAATGTACCAATACCAAGCAAACCTACACATACACCAAAGAAGGCAAACAGCTTACCTAACCATTTCCACTTAGCTCCCATACCTCTTTCGATATAGTAGAAAGGACCACCCAATGCGTGATTATTCTCATCAACCACACGATATTTAATCGCCAACAAACCTTCTGAATACTTTGTGGCCATTCCAAAAAAGGCTGCCACAATCATCCAGAACAATGCACCCGGACCACCGGTTCCGATTGCAGTTGCTACACCAACAATGTTTCCGGTTCCAATTGTTGCTGAAAGTGCGGTACAAAGAGCTCCGAAGGAAGTCACTTCACCTTCACCTTCATCTTCATTTTTCACCATCCACTTCAATGCCAATGGCAGCTTATGTACCTGTAACACTCCTACACGAATGGTAAGTAAAAGGCCACCTGCCATGATTAAAACCATAAGTGGTACACCCCAGACGAAATCATCAATTGCTACTAAAATGTTGTTAAAACTTTCCCACATGTTATCCTCCTCCAAAGTTCTCTTCGCACAGAGTCCCTTTTCTCTTTCACTTTTAATATTCTAAAAGTCGCTTAACCTCGACATTTTACCACAAAAAACAGTAAACAAAAAGAGAAATTTCGTAAATTCACAAAATTTCTCTTCATGCTTCCAATATTATACCTTTATTCGAATTCTCTTCACAGATGTTGTACTTTTCTATTTGTAACTTTGTTATTCTGCCATTTCTTTGTTTGCAATTATCGCCTTTAACTTATTACATAAAAACTGCCATATAACCGAAAACAATAACGAGCATCCAAACACAAAAAGTGTATAGAGTGGAATCCCAATAAATGCACTAATCGAACGCGGTGCAAATTCCAGCTTAACAATATCCAAAAAAATCACATGACAAAGATATATATTAAAGGAATGTCTGGAAAGAAAGCTCAACATTTTCTTTGTCTTTTCCTTATATGGACGGTGCTCATTTTTCAAAGCATCATAAAATATAAGAGCTGACGGAATTGCAATTAATATATTACGATACTGAAACAGCCGATCATAATGCGACCCTTGCAAGACTGTACATATATATGTAAAAATAATCACTGTTGCCAAACACAAAACAGCACCCACATAACAAGTCTTTGTGGAAATCGGAACCTTTTTGATAGTTCCCTTCACGATATACCCTAACACAAAATATCCAAGATAACAGGAATTACCAACTAAAGGTATGTTATAGGACACAGGCAGTTCACACAACGCCAATACATATTCTATCGTTAGAAACAAAAACCACAACGCCGCAAAATATCGCATTAAAATATCTTGCATATTCTTAAACATATTTTGCAAAAATGGTAACACCAGATACATTCCAATAATGGCGTACAAGAACCACAAATGCGCTTTTACCGGCTCAGCAAAAATCAACCGAAAATCATATAGACGATCACGATAAAAATAATTCCATATATAATATATGGCACTCCATACCACGAGTGACCAAAGTGTATTTCCTACACGTCGCAAACTTTTTTTGATAAGTAAGGTTTCATCCACCAGCAAAGAACCGCTAATCATAAAAAATATTGGGACAGCAATTCGACTACCAACATTGCAAATAATCGAAAAAATGTAAGAAGCGTTATTCACTTCTCCTAATCCATAACCTCTGGAATAATAATTCGCCACATGTATAACCACCACCATAATACATGATACTACCCTCAACACTTCCAAGTTATAATTCTTTTCTCTTTTCACTTTACATACCACTTTCTACACTATTAATAATATCGTTGTCTGTATCATCTACATTTGTTGTTGCTCCATCGCATCCCTCGCTATTATCAAGACCGAGACGTTTCTTCTCTTCTTCGATAATGTTCTTCATAACAGCATTTTCATTAATCTGTGTATCCATTTCTCCAATTAATGACTCATCCGCAAAGCTATCAAACAACTGGGATTTCTGTTTAAGAATTTCCATCACGCGTTCATCCACGGTATCATCCATCAATAATCTATGTACCATAACTGATTGCGATTGCCCCATACGGTATGCTCTTGCTACCGCCTGCGTCTCTAGTGATGGTTTAATCTGTGGTTCACAAAATACCACCACACTGGCAGCCTGAATATTCAAGCCAACACCTCCTGCCTGAATCTGACAAACCAATGCGGAACCAGCCGGCGCATCCTTTAGTTTATCAATCATTCCCTGTCTTTCACCTGCCGGAACACTTCCATCAATTACACCTATACACGAGTCTCCAAGCATTGAAGAAACCTTGTTTAAAATATCTTTAAAAAAGGAAAAAATGATAAGCTTTCGTCCACCTTCTTTCGCATCTTCACAAATTTCCATAAGACGTTGTGCTTTGGTAGATTGCTTCATATCAGGTAATTGCCAAGACACTTGACGAACTGCCATAAAACTTCCTTCCTTCAACGCTGTCTTGTAAGCATCCATCTCATCCGAATTCATCAATCCCCACTGTTCTTTTTCTAAAAGTTCCGGTAATTCCTTCAACACATCTTCTCTCACTCTACGAAGATATACAGGTGCAATTGCTTTACGGAATTTCTCCGCATCAATCAATTGATTCATATTCTTAACCTGCTCTGCAATCTGTGGCTGTAAACATTGAATCAGGAACTGCATTTCCTCCACCTTATTTTCCAACGGAGTTCCACTCATAAACAAGACACGTTTCGCTCTTGCTGCTGCCATCATCACTGACTGGGTTCTTTGTGCCTTAGGATTCTTCACATAATGCGCTTCATCCACTACCATCATTTGCAAATCTACAATTGCCGGAATCGGCACCTTATTCAACGTCTCAAAACTGGTGATTGCCACGCCACCCTTTGCCGCCCATATCGTCATTTCCATGGCTCTGTCTTCACCGTATACTTCAATCGCAGGAATTCCTGTCTGGGACTCTACTTCACGCTTCCAATTCACCACAACACTTAACGGACATACCACTAAAAAGTGTCTCGCACCATTAGCTGCCAAATGACAAAATGCTGCAAGTGCCTGCATGGTCTTTCCAAGACCCATTTCGTCTCCAAGTAAAACCTTCTCTTGATGTAATATATACTTCGTACCAAAGACTTGATAACGTCTTAAAGTTGCTTTTAAAGACCCTGTATCCAGCGGAAACGCTTCAATACTCTGTAACAACTCCTCTGGTAATGCAATAACGCTTTTATCAGTTGCTTTTGGTAATGCATCTCCCATCACAGCCTCTAACATAGCATAAAATGGTGCCGCATTTTGTCTAAACAAAACGAAACACTCTTCTTGTGGTAAGGTTGCTACTACTGCTTGCGATGCAATATTAGTAGATGCCGATTGCGCCTCTCCGATTATACGAACACCACCCGCTGACCTTTGTCTCAATACATCGTTGTGATTCGTCGTTGCTCTCGAATTGGAATGAATCTGCTTTCTGGTATCTGCAATCTTGGATACATTATTTGAACCGAACAAAGCAGTATCTGCCCTGTTATAGCTTTCTACAATCGTTGATGCAATTGTTCCAAACTCTCCGGTCGCCATCTCATTCAAAGCCATAGCGGTCCTTTCAGCAACCGCTTTTTTCTCTTTCGACGCAAACAGCCATTTCAAGCTTGCAAACATAATTTGAACATCCGCAATATATTTTTGAATCGCATCATGATTACCATCATAAAGAGGCTGTGCCTGTTTTAGCAAAGCATCATTCTGAATCAGGAAATACAAATCCTGAATCATTGCACACATCTGCGCATTGGGATTATCTGCATCCAACGTAACCGGTGTATTCTTTTCTGTGCTCATTCGCAACAGTTTTACATTACTTTCAATCTTGGATGCTGTTGCTTCGCCAATTCCTTCAATTGACTGAAGTTGCGTTACTGACATGTTAGAAACCTGAAGGACATTATGGATACCCGCATTTCGCAAATTACCAACACGAATACCATCCTTATTGATATTAATATTGTCAATATCCATCCCTTCTAATACTTTGTCACTCTGAACCTTCTGTAATTCTTTATAATTCTGCCGAATATTACTCTCTATTGCTTGTTTCTTCGTCAATATATCTGCTAACGAATGGTCCAAAGTCTGCAACACTCGACAATTTGCTTTCGTCTGGTTCATTTGTTCCTTTGAAATAGATGCCATAATTATTCTCCTATTCGTTTATCATGTGAAAACGGCAGAAACCTCCATCTCTGCCGCTTTCTCAATTTTTCAATTTCATTTATTTAGCATAACTATTCAGTACCTTCATAGTTACGATTCATACTTTTCATTTTTTCACACATCACTTGTAATGCTTCTTTCGGATCATGAATTCCTTTCACTGCCTCTTCCATCGGGCAAAGTCCAGTATTGGTTCGATTCCTTATTCCTTCAACACATTGGTCATAACTTACTTCTATGCCATATTGCTCCAAAATTGATTTCGCCGGTTTACTAATTACGGTCGTATAGATTTCCTTTACACCGAGCAACACATATAACATAGCAGCTCCCTTGCCGATTACTTTATCCGCGGCTGAATATCCTTGCAAATCTACTTCATCATCCAGCCATGCAAGTAATGGTTTCACACCGCGTTCCGTACTGGTGTAAATCTGCTCATTTTTCATCACAACACAGGTATAGCCACCTTCTATCAAACGCTTCTTTGCTTCTATTAAATCCTTATTCATGTGCACTCATTTTCTCCACTATTGCAACAATGATTGGCAACAAAATCAACTGCACTGCAATACCAGTCACACCATTCACTACTGCATTCCATACAGAAGCTACTGTGATGGTTGTACTGCCTAATACATAAAATGAAAATGCAGTTGCAACTACTCTGCAAACACGACCTGCAACCTGTGTTGCGAAAACCTTCGCAACGGTAGGTATATTCTTCTTACTAAGCAACCCTGCAAACAAACCATATGCACAAAGTTCTACCATCATAAACGGGAGAACTGTAGCCGCTGGCATTCCTGATAATGCAAAACTGCAAGCCGGACCTAACAAACCTGCAATTGCCCCAGCATATGGACCAGCTAACAATCCCACCAATATAATTGGTAAATGCATCGGCAACAGCAACTCACCAAAAGCACTTCCCATTCCGGTTGCTCTTCCAATCAAGTGTATAATCTGCGGAAGAGCTACAGCAGATACAACGGCTATCAATGTTGCAATCAGTTGTGTCTTAACAGACAATTGTGATTGTGTAATACTGTATTTTTGCTTGATTGTTGTCATATGTTCTTCCTCCTGAATTGCTTCTTATAACTCATATAATCATGCACATTTGTAATCTTACCACTTTCTAATATTATTATATATCCTAATTTTAAGGTAGATGATAATATGTGTCAATAAATTATCATCTACTTTATTAATCTTCCCGCCATTAGGTTTTACTGATATTCCTCGTTCTTCATTACATTTACTTTTCACATATGCTGTGCTACAATTACAGCAATTTATTATACACGTGGGGGAGAAAATATGATTTACGAATGTCCGAATTGTGTGGCTGCACTTATATATAATCCTACAACCGGCAAGATGGATTGCCTAGGCTGTGGTAGTTCATTTGATGTGGACCAGTTCGAAGAAAAAGAGAAAAAAGCAGAGACTGCACAGGCAGCTCGCGAACAAAACACGCAAAACTTCGGTATATTAGAAGACGATATGATGGAATGCAACATTTATTCCTGTACCGCCTGTGGTGCAGAGTTAGCAGTAAATGGTGTAGAAAGTTCAACCTTCTGTGCCTACTGTGGTCAGCCAACCATTGTGTTTAACCGAGTATCTTCTACTAAAAAACCAAAATATATAATTCCATTTTCCATCTCGAAAGACCAAGCTATTACTTCCATTCGAAATCGTTTGTCTTCCGGAGCCTTTGTACCGGTTGAAATTCAACATTTCGAAATTGAGCGGGTTCGTGGAATCTATGTACCTTTCTGGCTTTACGATATAGATTATTCCGATGAGCAGTACTTAAGCGGAAAAGTAAAATCCGGCAAATCAACGGTAACAAAATATTATTTTCGTTCAGCCAAAACAACCTTTCACAACTTAACTTTAGATGCATCTCAGCAATTGAGCGACGAATCGTCACAACGTTTGGAACCTTATAACACTCAGAATATAACAACATTTGATACCGGTTACCTTTCCGGATTCTATGCCGATTGCTTCGATATGAGTTCCGAACAACTTAAAAGCCTTGCAATCAAACGAAGTATGCAGATGTTCAATGCTCAAATAGAAAAAAGTGTGAAGGCATCTGATGTAAAAATTATTAGAAACAACCCCAAAATCAATGTTACCAAAGCTGAATATGCTATGTTCCCAGCATGGTTTTTAACATTCCGATATAACGATGATCCTTATACAATTCTGGTAAATGGACAAACAGGAAAGGTTGTAGGTGCAGTTCCTGTTAACAATAAAAAAGCAACTGCCACTTTCTGGCTGATTGGTGTGATTGCATCTTTCATTCTGACATTTGTTGCATATGCTCTATTGCAAATTGATGACGAGGATATTCAAGAATTTATTGTATACGGTTGTATTGGCGGTGGTTTTATGTGGTATAGCGGTATCAACACATTGAAAAAAGTTAAAAAGAGTATTGAACTATCCAAATCTTCCAGAATGAATCATTTTGTAAAAGACAGACAGGAGGGCTGATTAATATGTTTATTCTCGCAATTATTATCGGTTGTTTCATCGGTTTCGGACTTGCTTGCATGTGGGTTGGCACATCAGTTGCCAAATCCAATGACCATGGCGATAGCAAAGGGAATCTTCTTGATTTTACTGAAGGTTCCTGGCAGTTACTTGAACGCAAAGACAATATTCGAAAACCACGGTTTTGAAGTTATAATGAAGCTTGTCTACTTGGCTCATTGTATGAGGAATTTCCTATATCACAAAAAAGGATCTGCTTTCGCGTGCAAAGCAGGTCCTTTCTTAATATTCAAACGCTTTCATTTCAACATATTACTTGGTGCATACTCCGTAATGTCTATCCTTTCTGCAAGAATATACTTTACCACATGCTCTCCAATGTAATTTTTCAATTCTTTCTTCGCTTCTTTATCAACATCTTTCCCTTTATAACGATATATCTGACCTGCAATTCCTATCCCGCCCAAAAGTATTCCAATAAATGAAAGTTTTGCCGCGAATGCAAAAAATGCTGCCAGTATGCATACAAACGATCCCAGTGATGCAACTACCCATAATGCAATTAATCCTGTTACCTTCTCTTGTCTTCTTCGAATTTCCTTTACAATTGTCTTGTTATCCATCTTATTATCCCTTTACTTTTTTCTTCATTCTTGTAGTCTTATCAAGAACATGAACAAAGCGTTTGCAAGCAAATAGGGTTTTGAAATTGTAAGCATCTCAAAACCCTATCACCTGTCAATCATAATTAATGACGTTTAATTTTTTTAGATGTATTCTTTTCAAACTCTGTTTCACGAACCACAAGATCTGCTATTCTTCTATAGATTGGTGCATCACTGTTATACGCATCAATAATCTCCTGTAATTTAGCTGGAATATCTGTGATTGCACTATTCTCTGCATACTCATAATCCGGGAATATCTCTGCCTGAATCACTTTGTCTTTCTCGCGAACGATAATCTCTTTTACCAAATCATCCTTTACAATCTGATTCTCAATTTCCTCCGGTGATACATTCTCACCGTTGGCAAGAATAATCAAGTTCTTCTTTCTACCTGTGATATAAACATAATTATCTTCATCAATATATCCCAAATCACCGGTCTTTAACCAGCCATCTTCCAATGCTTCTGCAGTCTCTTCCGGCATCTTATAGTAGCCCATCATAACACTGCTACCTTTTACCCAGATTTCATTGTCAACTATCTTACCTTCACAGTTCGGCAACAACTTACCTACAGAACCTGGTCTGTTATCCCACTCCAAATTGTTACTGATAACCGGTGAACACTCTGTCATACCATAGCCCTGTAAAATGGTAATACCATACTCGGCAAATTTTTCAACATAGTCCGGATCCAAATATGCACCACCACTACAGATAGTCTTCAACTTTCCACCAAATGCAAACTTGGCAATCTCTTCTTTTGGCAACTGATCGCCCGCTGCCTTTAACTTTGCATAAAATGATTCAATCATCAAAGGAACCATAAGCACCATATCCGGCTGGAATAACTTCAAATTCTTCTGGATATGCATAATGGAATCATTGATACAAACAACAGAACCAATATATAAAGCTTTAATAACATCCATTGTAAGACAATATACATGGTTAATTGGCAATACAGTCAAAGACACATTACCAACAGGTATCTTCATATCAAGACAAGTTGCGTTTTCTGTCAAATTGCGATGAGACAACATAACACCCTTACTGATTCCTGTCGTTCCTGAAGTAAAAAGAATCGTACAAAGCTGATTCGCATCAATGTCTGTTGTATATTCTCCTCTGTTATTCTCTAATAACTCTTTCCAAGAAAGAACACCATCTTTCTCAGCCTCTGCCTGCATCGAAACAATATACTTAATCTGTGGACATGCAGACTTCACTGCAACTGCCACATCTGCACGAATTTCGTCATAAATAAGCATTTCCACATCTGCACGATTTAACAATTCGCAAATCGCATCTGCCGGAAGCTGTGCATCAATCGGAACTGCCACACTGCCACTATTCACAACACCAAAATAACTGCTAACCCACTGGTATGTAGTTGTACCAATCAAAGCAACATGTTTGCCCTTCATGTCAAACGCTTCTATCATACGGCTAATCGCCATCGTATCTCTATTGACATCATTATAGGTTTTCTCTGCAACCTCTTTTCCTACTTTATAACGATATGCCGGTCTGTCACCATAATTATCTGTAGCATACTGTACAATATCTCTTAAATTACTAATTGCCATTCTATTCTCCTTTCAGAATTTCTACATCAATGACGAAATATAATCCATAGCATCTTTTACTGTGCGAATCTGTACAACATCGCGTTCTTCTACCTCAACATCATACTTTTCTTCCACTTCACCAACCAAACTCATGAAATCAAAAGAATTGAATCCCAAATCTTCCATGAATCTTGCATCTTCTGTAATCTTATCTTCCTCTACATCCACATACTGACAAATAAGCTCTTTGAATTCTTCTAACATTATTCTAATCTCCTTTTATTATAATATTGTAATAGGTAATTGCGAAACTCTCAAAAACTTTTATTTGCTTGTGCAAGTTTAACAAGCACCATAAGCAGGTGCTTCACAATCCGTCGGTACTTAGTGAGACTTTGTCGAACTTAGTACCGTTACGCATTGTGGCAAGTGCAAACGTCCTGCGTTGGTTTGTTAAATTTGTACAA
>JAFQOE010000120.1 GCA_017395635.1 Lachnospiraceae bacterium
AAACAGATATGCAAGCTTGACAAAAAAGAAAATATGCTTTTATCAGGCAATTTCAAAAAGAAAAATGAAAGAGAACGATAATATGGAGGTGAAATACAAATGGCAACCAAATTGCAGCTCATTACAGAGCTTGCGAATACAACTTCCAAAGAACTGTCCTCGGTTAATAAATGGACAGATTTTTTAAGTTCTGCTGCTTGGCAATATAAATATTCCTTTGAAGATCAGGTTTTAATCTATGCACAACGGCCCGATGCACGAGCGTGTGCAGATTTTGATACTTGGAATGAAAAGTTAAAACGCAGAATCAACAGAGGTGCTAAAGGTATTGCCCTTCTCCGTGAACGAGGAAGTGATTTTTACCTCGACCATGTGTTTGATGTTTCGGATACATACAGAGGTATGCGAGGTGTTGATGTTAAGCTTTGGGAATATTCAGATAAGTATGACGATGCGATTATTGAAACACTTGAAAATACTTTCGGAGAACTCAAAGTAACTACAACACTTACCGATGCAATTATCTGTGCTGCTCATAATGCAGTTGAAGATAATAAAGCAGATTATCTTGCCGACCTGAAATATGCAAAAGATGATAGTTTCTTGGCAGACTTAGATGAATTTAATATTGATGTTGAGTTTCAACAAACTGCTGAAGCTTCGGTTGCATATATGGTAATGCAGAGATTGGGACTACACCCGGAAGAAGTTTTTGATAACGAAGAATTTCGACATATTGTAGATTTTAGTTCAGTTGAAGCAATATCAGTTTTAGGTAATGCGGTAAGTGAAATATCTGAACAAGCACTACGAGAAATATCTTCTACTATTACTGCTGAAAGAAAAAAAGAAATAAATCAGGCAAAAATTTTTGCAGAAAATGAAAATCAGCAGTACAATGTAATCAAAGACGAAAAATCACCCCAAACTCAAATCCAAAATGAAAGGACGGATAACGATGGCAGAGATAACATACAGAAACGAGAACGGGATACTGATACCGAACTTGGAAGCACCGAAGAACGAACTCCCGATAGGCAAATACGGGATGATGAGAAAGAAATTCCTCAAGCAAAACAGACGCAGCATTTACTCGGCGATGATGCTGAAAGGAACATTGATGGAACACCTGCACGAGATAGACAAGACAGCGAGAGAGCAAGTGGAACAGATGATGCAGAAAATGGCATTGTCGGAGGGCGTGAACGAGAAGCTGAAAGCGGAGAATCCGCAGAGGTGGACAGGACTTATGAACAACCTCAGACATTCCGCCGAAGAGGTAGTGCTGAAACAGTTAGTTCTCAGTTAAGTCTATTTGACCTTATTGATGATTCCAACATACAAGAAGATATGCAAAGAGAAGCAGAGCGATTAAACAATATTCGCCCTGCTTTTTCTATTCCCCAACAAGTTATTGATACAGTTCTTTGTGACGGAACACACCACCCTGACAGTATTATTACCATTGTATCAGAATTCAGTAAAGATAAAACCCTTGCAGATAAAGTTGCTTTTCTGAAAGACTATTACAGAACAGATGGTAAAGGCTTTATTCTTGATGATAAGCGAATATCTGCTTGGTGGAATAGTGACGGAATTACAATCAGCTATGGTGATACGGTTGAAACCGGAAATAAACATCATCTTTCTTGGGAAGATGTTGCAAGGAGAATTGATGAACTTCTCGATATGGGAAGATATGCTTCTACCGATGTTCTTTTGCAGGTTGACGATTTTATTTATTCTAAAACCGCAGAGAACTTTTGGTTTATGTATAGGGATTTGAACTACGAGGACTATCCTGAACTCAAAGACTTATTTACAAATGAAGCCTTTGAAAGAAAAGGCGGATTCCCTGATGAAGTAAAGCGTATGAAAGAATTTCTGAAAACATCTGCCGGACTTGATATAACTAAAACGGCAGTTCAGAAAGTATGTGATATGCGTGACGAAGGTAAAGATGTAGTTCGTTTCAGATACATCAATCCTCACAAAACAAATAAAATGCTTGAAGATTTATATATTGTCCGAAAGCAATATACTTCACAAGAGCTTTCTTATGTTCCTCCGGTTCGCTTTATTACCGAAGATGAAATAACGAAAAATCTGCTCAGAGGTACGGGTGGCGAAAACGGAAGATACCATATATACATATTCTTTATGGAAAATTCAGATAAGTATGAAAGACAACAATTCCTAAAGAAAGAATATGGTATAGGTGGCGGTGGCGATTTAGTTCTCAATGAGAATCACGATGGCAAAGGTATTTCTTTAAGTCACGGCGATTTGATGCAACCATACGCAAAAACCTTGATTAAATGGAACGAAGTTGAAAAACGGATTGACAAGCTCATAAAACGAGGTATTTATCTTAGTCAGAAAGACATTGAAAACATCCCTAATTATGAGAAAAATGAAATTGCCGCAGCAGTTCACAGTTCGTTTTCAAGTGTTATGGATGAATCAAGATATAAGCCATATCCAAAAGATTTGTATTACTTGGATACTACGGCACGAAAGTACATCATTGAAAAGCTTGATAACCCTGAGCAGTTGGCAGAAATGATGTCGGAGCTTCGCAATCTTCTTATGGAAACTCCTAAAGATGATGAATGGAAATTCAACATCCGAACAAAAGCTTTGGATATGCTTGAGCAGTATTCAAATGGAACATTTAACTTATTCCCTTCGATAGAAAGACCTGCTCCTGTTACTTACACAGAGCTTGACGAAGCACAAGGAATTATCAACGAGTATATGCAAAAGGAACTGCAACACGAAAGTGCTGATTATTCAGACCTTCGGAAAGTTCAGGTTGCATTTACTGAAACCGAAGATGGAAAACACGAAATTCAGGTTGAGCTAAATCTTGTTGATTTTGCCCTTGTTAAGTATGTTGATGATAAAGTTGTCGAAGAACTCAAGTATGATAGTCTGTCAGACCTTATTGAAAACGAAATTGAAGGTATGACCTTTGATGACTTGGTTTACTTAACGGATGAGCAGCTTGCTCCGTTCTATGAAGAACCTGAACAAGAAAGCTTTGCAGACTTTTATGCAAGAGTTCACGCAGACGATGACGGGAAAACCGTTGCACTATTCCCGGTTGGAGATTTCTATGAAGCAATCGGTGTTGATGCTGAAGAAGTTGCATCTGCTATCGGTATTCAGGTAACGCACAGAACTATTGAAGAAAATGTGTATGCGATGTGCGGATTTCCAAGACACAGACTTGAGGAAAATGTCAATGTATTAACCGAAAAAGGCTTTGATGTTATTTTGGTTGATGATGACAGACAACCACACAAGGTTATTTCAAGAGATAAAGCTTTGGGAATTGAGCCTGAAAAGAAATATGACATAGGCTTTGGTTTCAAAGGAAATGGCACTACTGTTTGGAACAGACTTGAAGAAGTTGATAATGACTATAAAACCATAGCACACATAAGTAGCGATGGTAACACTATCAAATACTATGAGGAACTTCCCGATGCAGTAAGAAAGCAAATAGAATCCTTTGCACGAAGTCAAAAACCACTTGCGGAACAACTTGTAGATTTTATATACGATTATGATTTTTATGAGTATATGGATAGTCTTAATCCTGATGACACCCGTGAAGATGCAGTTCAGCAAATGGCTGATGAACTTGCGAACCCTGAAAATATTCAGAAAATCATAGACAACATCAATGAATTTACTGAAAATATGGAAAGTGATGATGAGTACAGAGATTTCAGGGATAGCCTTATAAGTCAGCTTGAAGAACTGCTCCCTGAAGAACA
>JAFQOE010000121.1 GCA_017395635.1 Lachnospiraceae bacterium
ATGTTTAACTTTGTAGGAAGCATGAGCATTTTGGCGTAAAATTGAAGGTATGAAACTGGGATATATACATAGTAGTAAAGAGGAGCAAACGAAGGTCTTGCAAGTTTTAAAGATGACATCTGAGTCTGTGGCTCTAGATGAGTTGGGAATAGGTCGTATTCGCGATGCATTCGCAGATCTCATGTTCCCAGGTACATCAACGCTGCAAAAACATATCAAGTACTTCTCTCTTATGCCACAGGTTTACAAAGAGGCTATGAAGAAACACTACAATCGTCGTTCAGAAGTGAGAGGTGAGATTGTCAGGCTAGAGCGCATTATGACCGAAAAACTGTGCGAAGATTCTATAAATAGGACTGGGCATATTGAATCTGGCATCACTGGTAGTGAGATGATTAAAAATAAAAGAGGCAACTATGTCAAATATGACCCAGCATACATCTACAACTCTGGACTCCAAACATTTGAAATATTGAAGAGCACTCAACTATACGAACTGATATTTTCAGCATCAAATGCTCAGCACAAATCTATTGAGCGATATAAAACAGATGATGAAGACTCTGCTGATGATACTGTAGAAAAGGAGGGGTTATTTCAGTTCTGCTCATTCCCAATCGTCAACTACGATTTTACCAAGAACTGTTCACTTAATCTCACAAAGGAGGATAAAGAGTTTATCATCGTACATATCCTCAATGCCAAGGCCTGCAAAGGTACATTGCTCAGGTATTTTGTGGATAACCTTGATAAAATAGAACCACATGTTGAGTTTGAAAATATCAAAGGGTTGCCACAAAATTTGGCGCATATTCATAACTTGGCATGTAAGTTTGCTGACTTCATATACATATTATATGTTCGCTACAACTATATATTTTCAGATTATAAGGATAAGGAGTTGTTGGAGACATTTAACGATCTGGCTAAGGAATATAGAATGTCAGGGACCAGTATGAAAAGTGTTCTAGCTGCTGTATCTGTGCGTGATAATAATTGTAAGGCGTTTTGCCTAATAGCAGAACAACACCTATTGCAAGATAATATTTGCGAAGGAGGCGAACTTGATAAATGCATCATTGACAGAGAAAAAAGGATAAAACAATCTCGTCATAAGATAGGTAATCCATCATATATTTATGATAGCAAAAAGCGAATTCACTACTATAAATTAACATATAGATGGGGCACCGTTCAAAAGTTTATTGACGAACTAAAAAAGGAGGTATTTAATGGCTGAACTTTGGAGTGATATCCTCTATACGGATGTGATGCAGAGTGATGGGTATATTGTCGACTATGCGATACTTACGACATATAGTCTTGATATGCCCTCACTGTTGGCGGTACCATTTGCTCTTGGAACTATGAACGAACTTGACGAGGCAGCCTTTCGCTCTCCGCACTTAATATTAGAAGCGGTAAATAGGGCCGTCGACAAGTTTGTGGTATTCTGCAATGCAGGATGTATCGCCGTGCCCCAACGCGATTCTAAGTTATATACACTATTGGAGCACAGTGTTGTTCAAATCACATTAGAGGCAAAGGGTCATGGCTTTGTTAATTTTCATCCAAAGGTATGGGTTGTCAAAGAAACGAATCCAGATAGTGGCGAGAGTCAGATAAAGGTTGTTGTTCTCTCTCGCAATTTAACAGGCTCAAATGACCTCGATGTTGTATGCGAGTTAGTTGGTAAAATTGGGTCAAAACCAGCAAGTAATAAGGCTCAACAAAAACATGCTCCTTTAATAGATTTTCTTAAATGGCTAGGTAAAAGGAGTGCGCGTAGAATAAGCAAGAATATAGACTATATTATAGATGACATTCAGTATATAAATAGTTTTGAATTAGATGGTTCTCCATTCGATGATTATGATTTCTTCCCAATGGGGATTGATGGTTACAATGGCATTGAACAGTGTTTAGAACGAGAGATGCTTGATGGAGCAGGCGATATAGTGGTTATATCTCCATTTGTTGATATGAAAACAATGCAGATGATGACAAGATATAATCATAGATCGAGAAAAACCTTGATTGCAAGACACTCATCCATAGACAATGAGATGTTGTCCCTATTTGGAGATGGTGTATATGTCCCCAAAGAGGTACTGACCGATAGAGTGGAAAAGGATATTGCTGTTGATCTTCACGAGAAAGTATACTTTATACATAATAATCACACTGGTAACAACCAACTCTATTTAGGTTCAACAAACGCCACTCAGAATGGATTTGATAGGAATGTTGAGTTTTTATTGCGTCTAACATTTAGGCGCTATCAATGTTCCTATGACAAGTTTCGCAAAGAACTGATTAACGATGGCAAGGATTGTATGTTTGAGCGAATCACAGCCGCATCTCCAGATAATACAGCCAAAGAAGATTCTAGCGATGAGTTGTATTTACGCAAAGTAATATCTGCTATCAAACAAGCGGAAATCCAAGAAAAAGATAATTTATACACCATAATAATAAGTTGCTATTCATCTAAAATGCAAAACGATATAGACTCCTCTATCTACCCTTTGGGATGTGACAATTTAAAGCGTAAATTAACGCCTAACGGGGTGTTGTTTGATGGATTAGATCTACCTATGCTTACCGAGTTTTATGTTATCAAAGTAGGAGAAGTAGAAAGAGTTGTCAAAATTGAGACAAAAGGTATGCCCACTGAGGCTCGCGATATAGCCATCTTCCGTTCTATCATTGACACAAAGGGCAAGTTTATTAACTACCTTGCCTTTATGCTTACGGACAATGTAGAGCAGTATATCGTAGAGAGTCATGAGTTAGAAAAAGAGAGGCCTATCGGAGGATATAACACAACCGATCAAGAGATAAGCATTTCGCTATACGAAGATATGGTTCGTATGGCCTACACAGATCCATCGCGTATATCATCCATCAAATCATTAATGGACAAAGCAAGCGATGATGTTATTCCAGAACATTTCAAAGAGATGTACGCTACTTTTGAGAAGGCCCTCAACAAAATTTATCGTCTATGAAAACCCAAGCAAAAGACTTTCAGCGCATAACAGCTGAGCGCATTCTTCACATATATAAGCAGGGACATCGTCGTGTGCTTTTAGCGGATGAGGTAGGCCTCGGCAAGACATTTGTTGCACAGCAAGTCGTTAGCCTTGTCCGAGAGTGGCACAGAGAGCAAAACGACGATCTATTCAAGGTTGTATATATATGCTCTAATGCAAACATCGCAGATCAAAATATCGAGAAATTAGGCGTAGCTAAGTGTATGAGTATTAGCGAAAGTCGTCTATCAATGCAACATCTACATATTGCATTATCGGAAAAAGATAATCGCACAAAGGGCGCTGATGGCGATATACCAGAGTCAATAATCCCGCTGACGCCATCCACCTCCTTCCGCTTTTTCAGTTCACAAGGTACGGTTCAGGAGCGTGCCTTAATATACGATATCCTTAAGCATATGGATGTGTTTAAGAAGCATGACCGTCAGTTAAGTAATTTTCTAAGTTGTAATGTTATCGGTTGGTCATATAATATTGAGTATTACGATAAAAAGATAAAGATGTGTGGTGAAGAGTATCTTGCTAATATGATTGCCACACTAGAAGAGTGCCTTTCAAATGATCTGATAGAGAAGATAATCAATCTCGCCACGACAGATGCTACCTCAAAGCAGAGGGCGGTGGTTATAAATAACATTAGACGTATCTTTGCAGAGATAAGTATTGATATGCTCGATCCTGATTTGGTTATTATGGACGAGTTCCAGCGTTTCAATACTTTGCTCGAACAGAGTGACGATGAGCAGTCGATGTTGGCTAACAGATTCTTTAATACAAACAAACATAATACGAAAATCCTCTTGCTTTCAGCAACTCCCTATAAGCCATATAGTACACTTGAGGAGTTGAATGCCGATGGTTGCGATGAGCATTATCGAGACTTTATGAAAGTAATCGACTTCCTATTTACCGCTAAGGATAGTGCAGATAAATTCAAATTAATATGGCAACACTATTCAGATAGCTTGAAGCGCACGGAGGTAACAGACTTAACCCCTCTACTTGATGCTAAGAAAAAGGCCGAAGAGTCGCTGTATAGAGTTATGTGCCGTACTGAACGATTTAATAGTGGTATTATTGATGATTCGGGAGTTACTGATATTGAGGTTCTTCTGGGAGATATACTGTCTTATGCACAAGGGCAGCATCTGATAGATAGCCTTGAAGATCAGTATCCTGATGCGAATTTGGGCAATTTTCCAATAGAGTACGTTAAGTCTGCGCCATACCTTCTTTCGTTTATGGATAAATACGAGCTAAAGAAGCGTTTGACTAAACTATTGGCTAAAACCAGCATAAGGAAATCTTCCAAGAACGAAATGCTACTGCTATCCAGATCGGCTATTAACAAATATCAGAAGATAGACCCCGGGAATGGAAAGCTAAAGTATCTTCATGATCATATTTTTGGTATGCGTCAAAAATCACACCTACTATTGTGGGTACCGACATCACATCCATATTATAAAGCCGGAGGACTATTTGAGAGTGAAGATGCAAAAAAATTCTCCAAAATAATCCTATTCTCCTCGTGGGAGATGGTGCCTCGTATGGTATCTGTTATGATGTCGTACTATAGCGAACTATATACTTTAGGAGCGTTAAAAAATCGCGGCTCTAAGATTCAATATACATCGCATCGAAAAAAACGCTATGGAGAGGACCGTCTGCGTAAAGATGGTTTGCTTGAATATCCTTGCCAAACTTTGGCTTCATTGTATTCTCCAGAATACTACTACGGTAAGGACCTCGCTATCATTAAAAAGGATATTAAGACCAAGATATCCAACTTATTAGCAATAAACAAGCAGATATCATCATTACCACAAAGGGCCCGCGGCAATGCGAAACACATTCTGTCCATTATGCAGTTGCTTGATGGTGTCCCCCTTGAATCAATAGATGATTTATATGTTCCAGCCAATACTCTTGATGTGTTGACTGACATTACCATAGCCTCACCTGCTGTATGCGCTTATCGCCAATCACAAGATATTGAAGACTCAAAAAAGGTTGCCAAGGCAATTGTGTCTATATTCAACAAACCTGAGAGTGCGGCTATTATTGACATTATATATAACAAGAAGAGTGATGAGGACTATTATGAATCAGTACTTGACTATTGTGTAAATGGCAATCTTCAAGCCGTATTAGATGAGTATGCTCATATGCTAAACTCTAATTGTATTGGTAATGTGGTAGCGGAATCAATTATCGACACCAGCCATCTAACAGTAGATACTTCTAGCTCAATTGGGGATGACAACAAAAAACAAACAATGCGTTGCCACTTTGCAATACCCTTTATAGATAAGACCATAACCGACAAGTCTGTTGCTAGAACAACAAATATCCGAAAAGCCTTTAATTCACCATTTAGACCATTCATTCTCTCTACCACATCCATAGGTCAAGAGGGGCTAGACTTTCATTTCTATGCCCGCAAAATTGTACATTGGAACTTGCCATCGAACCCTGTTGACCTCGAGCAACGAGAGGGTCGCATCAATCGCTATAAATGTTTAGCAATACGCCGAAATGTGGCAAAACTATTTGCTAGTGACGAGTTCAAGACGTGGGATGACTTGTTTGCTGATGCATATTCTACATTGAAGTCTAACCATTCAGACATAGTCCCGTATTGGTGCTTACCAATAAAAGAGTTAACTCCAGAGCAGCGCGATAAACTGCAATATATAGAGCGTATTGTTCCACTATA